>NZ_FUGE01000125.1 GCF_900162825.1 Psychrobacter piechaudii | reverse complement strand
GGTAGAGCAGGTTTGCGAATAAGAGGATGGACTTGTGCTGAGTGTGGCACATGGCATGATAGAGATATCAATGCTGCTAAGAACATCCTCGCGGTCGGGCTTGATCGTCTAGCTGTAGGAATCCCCTCGGTTTAGCGAGGGGAGGAAGTCAACATATCAACTGAGCTCTGTTCAGCGTCCTCTGCTATAAGCAATAAGTAGCCATTTATTTTAACTACTCAGTTAAGCTGACGGCCTGATTCACCAGCTCGTCAATAAAACCAATCGTGTCTATCAAGGTGGCTTTATCATTGATATCCACCCCTATCATTTGAGCCAATTCTGCTGGAGTTTTGCTTCCGCCTGCCCGCAATACCGCTAACCAATCATCAATAACTTGTTCACCTTGACGCAGCTTTTTAAACAACTGAGTGGCAATACTCAAACCAGCACTATAAGTATAAGAGTACAAACCCAAATAATAATGCGGCTGACGCATCCAAGTTAATGCTGCATCGTCGTCAATCTCTACGGCTTCACCCCAGAATTGTTGCAACGAGGCTTGCATCATGTCATGCAAGTCATCAGTGCTTAAATTCTTGCCAGCATCCACCGCACGATACACTTCACGCTGGAAATAGGCTTCAAGATAATGGGTCACAAAGTTATGGTAATAGGTATTCGACAATAAAGAAGAAACTACGTAACGCTGAAACGCTTTGTCCTCTGTGTTTTGTTGTAATAAATGATAACCGAGTAGCAGCTCATTACACGTCGAAGGCGCTTCGATAAAATACAAGGAAGGCTCATAGCTTAAGTAGTTTTGATACTGACCCGCGTTATAAAAATGTCCAGCGTGACCTATTTCGTGAATCAAGGTGAACACATCGCCTAGGTTTTGGGTCCAAGACATCAACACATAGGAATGCTCGCCATAGGGTGATGCACAAAAACCACCGGTGCTTTTCCCTTGGTTTTGCGCAAAGTCATACCAACGCTCCTCAAAAGAGCGTTTCACCATATCGGTATAATCCGAACCTAATAAAGATAACGCTTCTACGCAATATGTTTTTGCCTCATCAATGCTGACCTTTGCCACAAAGCTAGCATCTAGTGGTACTTTTAAATCAGCAAAAGTCATTTTATCAATGCCATTGACCTGTTGTAATAGTTTGGCGTAACGGCGCATGGGCGGTGCTAGATAAGTCATAATGGTGTCAATATGCTCATCATACATGGTCCGTGGTATTTTTTGCTCCTGTAATAGATAATCGAATACCGAGTCATAACCGCGCATATCGGCGATGATTTTCTCTTTTTTGACTTGTGCCAAATAATTGCTAGCAATAGTGTGCTGAGACTCGCGCAGTCGTTTTGAGAACGCTTTAAAGGCTTGACGACGAAACTCAGTATCTACCGCGGTTTCATATTCATTTTCAAAAGTCGAAAAACTCAAAGGATAAGTCTGACCATTGGCTTCAAAGTCTGGGAAATTCATGTCTGCCAATTTGCACTGCTCATAGTTTTGATACGGCAAATCCAGTACAGGCGATAACGAGATAAGCGCCGTTTCTAACTCTAGACTTAAGGTATAGGGCTTTTGCGCCAATAAGTCTGATAAAAATGGACGATACTTATCGTTTTCAGTCATTGCTTGCTTAATCAGTGCTTCATCGGCCTGCTTTAGGGTTTGCTCCACAATGGCAGTTTGGCTGTTTAATTTGGCCACTTGCGACTCAAAATCTCTGGCTCTTATTTGCAGTTCGCTGTCACTCATATCGACCGCACTTTGTGCCCCAGCATAGGTGCCTGCTTTGGACAAAATAGTTAAATAGGCTTCATAAGCTTGTAGCAGACGCACGATACTGGCGCCATTATTTAGATTTAGCATCGACTCGCTAGTTAGCTCATTGGCAAGCTGCCCCGCTTGCTCTAAATCTGCGTAAAAATCTTCTGGTGTGGTATAAAGTGCGGTCATGTCCCAGGTTAAATGGGTGGGAACATCGCTGCGTTTGGGTAGAGCTTGAGTAAGCATAGGGGTCCTTTAACTTTTAAAAACACTATTTTGAATTAATATTATCTTTTTATCTTATAGATTCGAGATTGCTAGATGACCCTAATATAGGTTAAACAGATTTACCTATCTCGCTTTGGTGGGCCATATAGCGTGGTTTCCCATTCCTCGAAAGGGGGATCAACAATATACTCTGAACAGTAAGATTTAAGATAGTCCGTTGCTCTTTTTTGTGCATAAGTAAAGTTCAAAACTTTACCCTCTTCATCCATTTCTAATACATTGGCAAATATGGCAAAGACCATTTCGATAGCACTGGGCTCAGTTCCAAATAAGTCAATATATTCAATGTCTTGAAGCATATAATGAGTACCACTTGCTATAAAATAAGCAAAAGTACTCAAGGCACCGCTAAAATCTTGACTAACTTTCATTTTTCACCTTATAGTTTGAAACTAAATTATCCAATATCGTATCAAAGTAGGCATTATTGTCAGCAGCAAATTGATCACTGTTTTCTAAAATATGAGCTGGAGATTGTACGGTCTTCGGATACTGCCTCATATCCTGCTCAGAGATACCTTTACCCTCATGGATCATGGTCTTTAAGCTATCAGGTGTCACTTCGAAATGACATTGCCAGCCCACTATCCAAGAGCCCAGCTGTTTATGGTTCTCGGTTTGGTAAATAAAACCTTGGTTTGGCCAGTAATCAGAGGTAGCTAGAGGCGTAGCACCGTCTGGTAAATCAAAACCATCGCCATGCCAATGAAAGGTAGTAAATTGAGGGGGCACTCCCTTTAGTAGCGGATGACGAACCCCTGGTTCGGTCAGTGTCAACTGTGTCCAACCAATTTCTTTGATATCGATTTTGCCCACATTGGCACCCAAACTTTCAGCAAGTAGCTGGGCCCCCAAACACATACCAATGACCGTCTTACCTGCTTTAATGGCTTCAGTGATAAACTGCTTTTCTGCTTTTAGCCAAGGAAATTTATCGGCATCGTAAACCCCCATAGGCCCACCCATCACAATCAACCAGTCAAAGCTATCCTGATCTGGCAGAGCGTTATCTCCTACTAACTCCTCTGCAAACTGAGTAAGGGTTAGCTTATGACCGTTGCGCTTTATCCAATACCCAATAGAGCCTAGAATATTGATAGGGTTATGCAATAAGGCATGGATGCGTAGAATCATATCTTTTCCTTTATTTTTAATGCTTTTATTTTGATGCCTTCACTTTGATGCTTTTATTGGGATAGTTTGGATTGCTATTCATTACGCTACTTGTGGTTTATAAATAGTACCATACCCCATCAGGCCTTTAATGAACTTCAAATAAAGCGCCTGAAATAGATTAAATCAATAGTTCTGGATACTAACTGAGTAAATCATGAAAAATAAAAAGCTTTTGCAGCTAGATAAAGAAGAGGAAGAAGTCCTACTGGATGAGTTACGGGCCTATATGAGTGATGAACTGGATATGGATATTGGCAATCTGCCTGCTAAGTTCTTGCTCGATTTCATGGTGGACCTAATAGGACCCAAGATTTACAATCAGGCGATTAGTGATGCGGAGCCTTGGCTATATAAACGCTTTACTGGGATTTTAGAGGATTTGTCTGTTTTAAAGAAAGATTAATAGTTTAGCTTATATTTTAGTCATAAAAAAACCGCCTAGCCAAAAGCCAAGCGGTTTTTTATCAACACCTAAAAACAAGCGTTCGTAAAACTAATTACTGGTTACGCTCATACACAGGTAGTTCTGCACAGATTTTCTCAACTTTAGCGCGAGTCTCTGCTAGTACTTTTTCATCACCACGGCTGTCTAATACATCACAAATCCAGCCAGCTAGGTCAGAAGCTTGTGCTTCGTTGAAACCGCGAGTAGTGATTGCTGGAGTACCGATACGAATACCAGAAGTTACGAATGGAGATTTAGGGTCGTTTGGTACCGCGTTTTTATTCACAGTGATACCTGCATCGCCTAACCATTTGTCGGCTTCTTTACCCGTCATGTCTTGCTTAACTAAGCTGATAAGCATTAGATGGTTTTCAGTACCGCCAGAGATAATTTCATAGCCGCGATCTTGGATAACTTTTGCCATAGCTTGGGCGTTTTTCACCACTTGCTGCTGGTAAGTTTTGAAGTCGTCTTGTAGCGCTTCTTTGAAACATACCGCTTTAGCAGCGATAGCGTGCATCAATGGGCCACCTTGGTTGCCTGGGAATACCGCTGAATTTAGTTTCTTAGCCAGTTTGTCATCACGAGATAGGATTAGACCTGAACGTGGACCGCGTAGGGTCTTGTGCGTGGTAGTCGTTACTACGTCAGCGAAAGGTACTGGGCTTGGGTATACACCAGCAGCAACTAGACCTGCAACGTGTGCCATATCAACAAATAAATAAGCACCAACGCTGTCTGCGATGTCACGGAAACGCTGCCAATCAACCACTTGTGAGTAAGCTGAGAAACCCGCAATGATCATTTTTGGTTTGTGCTCTTGGGCCAAACGCTCAACTTCGTCATAGTCGATTAAGCCAGTTTCTTCTACTAGACCGTACTGAACCGCGTTGTAGTTGATGCCTGAGAAGTTTACGTGTGCACCATGCGTTAAATGACCACCCGCGTCTAGGCTCATGCCTAACACAGTATCACCCGCTTCCAGTAAGGCTAAGAATACCGCAGAGTTAGCTTGGCTACCTGCGTGTGGCTGTACGTTGGCGTACTCAGCGCCGAATAACTCTTTGGCACGGTCAATAGCCAATTGCTCAACGATATCCACGAACTCACAACCGCCATAGTAGCGCTTGCCAGGATAACCTTCAGCATATTTGTTCGTTAGGTCAGAGCCTTGGGCTTCCATTACTGCTGGCGAGCAATAGTTTTCTGAAGCGATTAGCTCGATATGGCTCTCTTGACGCTTGGTCTCTGACACCATGGCTTGATACAAGTCTGGGTCATAGTCTTTAATGCTAATATCTTTAAACATAGTTTTATCCTATTAATAAGTCACATACGTTAATAAATCACATACGACATATAAAAAATACAAGCGCCGAACCCGCCAACCACTCTGTATCCTAAATTTTAACCCTTCAATCAGGCAATACTCAGCTATTACCGTATAGATTTGAAAGAAGTATTTTTAGGAGGGGGCTACTCTGCACAATTAGAGGGTAAGTGTAACATGAAATCCGGTCGATTAGAGCGAAAAAACAGCCCAAAAAGCGGATGTTTTTGTGAGTTTAGTTAACTTATAGGCTGTTTAAAATCTAGGTTATAAGTAAAACAGCTAGGGATTAAGACCCTTCTATAAAAAAGTCCGCCAAAAAAGTTTCACTGATTAACAATTCTCTATTATGCCAATTATAGAAGGTGCTTCGGCGCCAACCCAAATCCGTGCAGTCAATCACTCTTCTATTGGGCAAGCTATTTTGACGCTTAAAGAGCACATAACCAATGGGAGTGCCCTGCAAGTACTGCAAACGCTTGGCTTCCCCTTTAAGGCTAACTAGAGGAAAAATGCTTTGCGCTGCCACCCAAGGTTTTTCGCTGTTTCCGTATAATAAAGACTCTCGCACCCACGCCATAACCGGTCTATTTAACTGGGCACCTTGATAACCTATTTGCTTTTTTTGTGCCAAAGTTAACACCCGATACCCTTCAAAGGTAGGCTCTACTTTCAACGCTTGCCCTGCCTTAGCTTCTAACAGAGCCGTTAATGAACCGTCTGAGGTCAGCCAATATAGCGCCTCTGCTGGTATAGACATGTTTTACCCCTTAACTAAGTATTATGCCTAGCCTTTAAAGTGAGGCATATTTTCAATATTAAATGGTAGGGCATCATGGGCCTGTTGACGATATTGCTGCATATAGTCACGGTCCTGCTCACAAAAGTTAGCAATCGCAGGCTCAAAACGAGGATCATAAACTCGATGTAACGAGTGCGTCTTTTGCGGTATAAAGCCGCGAATCAGCTTGTGCTCGCCTTGTGTGCCCGGATCAAAGTAATGCAGCCCCTTATCAATAGCAAATTTGATGCCCTGATAATAGCACAGCTCAAAATGCAAGCTGTCATATTCCTCTAGTGCGCCCCAATAGCGCCCATATAGGGTCGAGTTATCTTGATTTGGGTCATCATAAAAGAACAAGCTACTTGCCACCACTTGTTCACTCTCATCAATAGCTTGAGCCAACATAATCTGCTCAGGCATCGTGTCTGCAATTTGCTCAAAAAATTCTGGGGTCAAATAAGGATGACGTCCCCGCACAGCGTAAGTCATAGCATAGCACTGGTAAAATAAGTCCCAATCTTCAGCAGTAATGGCTTCCCCAGTCTTTATACGGCAGCTTAGATTCTGCTTGGCTATCTTTTTGCGCTCAGCTCGGATGTTTTTTCTTTTTTTAGCAGTTAGGGTACTTAAAAAATCATCGAAATCAGCAAACGGCTTGGGGTTGCCCTGTGGGTCTATGTCCGTCAGCTTTTGATTCTGCCACAAAAACTGACACCCCTGACGCTCTAGCAATTGATGGTCAAATAAGGGATTAGGCAATTGTTTAGCGAATTTAACCTGCTCAGCGTCAATAAATAAACCATGCCAACTTGACGCCCCCACTTGCTGCGCCACATCATCCACAGCTGCAACGGCCGTCTGCCAAATAGCAGGGGCCATAGTTTCGCCTTCAGCCAACCATAAACGCTGTCCCATCACTGGAGTATACGGCACACTGGTTACCAATCTTGGGTAATAATCCACGCCATAGCGGGCATAAGCCTCAGCCCAAGCATGATCAAATACATACTCACCTTGGTGATGACCTTTGATAAATAACGGCATGACTGCAATTAAGGTCGGAGGCTGCTCACCATTTATCTTAGCTTGCACAGGTTGCCTATAGATCTGTAGATACAGGGGTATCCAGCCAGAAGCCTGACCAATAGCTTCACTGTCAATAAGGGCTTGCCAATAAGCAAAAGACATAAAGGGGGTGTCAGTCACCTGCCATTTAGCCTCATTTTGCCACTGTAAATCTTGGGTTATGCTGTAGGAATAAGTCATCGTTTTTAATCTAATTGATTATTATTGCCCTAGAGTAGCAAATTATCAGCGTTTTGCTGACCCTATTTTAACCCCGTCCTCTTTTTTAGCAGGTTATTATTTGAAAAAATAGTTTTCATCCCCATAATTGACCCTGCCCTCTATCGGGGTGTTTGATAAAATGCAGACAGAGCTCGATATATTAACAATAAAAAAGCCATCTACGCTGATATAGATGGCTTTTATTGATTATCTTATTGGTTATTTGGTTTTTTAAAAAATAACTATTTTAGTTTAGGTAATAGATGATATCCAGGCTGAGGACTGGTAAAATACAAGTTTACTAGCTTAATATAATTCGTATACATAGGGTA
>NZ_FUGE01000209.1 GCF_900162825.1 Psychrobacter piechaudii | reverse complement strand
AGGATGGACTTGTGCTGAGTGTGGCACATGGCATGATAGAGATACCAATGCTGCTAAGAACATCCTTGCGGTCGGGCTTGACCGTCTAGCTGTAGGAATCCCCTCGGCTTAGCGAGGGGAGGAAGTCAATAGCCCATATCCTTGTAAGACATTAAGCCATATCAAATGTAGTTAATACAAAAGTAGTGAATATAAAAAAGGCGTACTAAACCGGTTTAGTGCGCCTTTTTTAACAGTTATGGATTAGTTATGAATGCGGATTGACTTAGCTGTCAGTCGCAACCTGTTTGGTTTCTGTGCTAACCAATTCATTTAAGCCGCTAACATGTATTTTGCGCTGCGGGAATGGAATATCGATGTTGTTGTCATCAAGCGCAATTTTGAATTCTTCTAATAGCTGACACTGCATGGCCCACCAATCATCATTTGAGGTCCACACGTTTAGGGTCAAATCAACTGAGTTGTCCCCCAAGTTAGTTACACGCACTACTGGCTCTGGGTCAGTAAAGGCCAGTGGGTTGGCTTTCGCAGTGGCTAATAACACCTCTTTTGTTACTTTAATGTTTGCGTCATAACCCACACCAACGGTGATATCGACACGGCGGTTTGGCAGTGAAGTGTAGTTGATAACCGCAGAGGTGCTGATGTCGCTGTTTGGAATAATCACGTCATGGTTATTGGTGGTGGTGATATGGGTATTAATCAGGGTAATGTCAGTTACAGTACCGGTATAGCTGCTGATTTGCACATAGTCGCCGCGCACAAAAGGGCGGAAGATAACAATTAAAACACCTGCTGCAAAGTTAGACAGCTGATCTTTTAAGGCTAAGCCAACAGCCAATGCTGCACCACCTAAAATAGCAACCACAGAGGTGGTTTGAACGCCAACTTTACTTAAAGCGGCTAAGATAACGATGATCAACAACACGCCATTTAATAAGCGGCTCAAAAAGCTGGCAACCGTGTCATCCAAATGGCTGCGCTGCATGACCTTATCAGCAAGCTTAACGAGTTTAGACGCAAGCCATTTACCCACAATAAATATGATAGTGGCAAGAACCACTTTTGATACTACTGTAATGGTGCCCTCGGTGAGTGTTGCTAGGTCAATCGTAAAACCAAAAAACTCCATAAACCTCTCTCTTCCTCATCGCTATTGAATGTTTTAAATGTAAATAAGCGCTATTAAAAATGAATGATAAAAAAATTTTGTAATAAAAAAGGCTAATAGATACTTAGCCCTTTTTGTAATATGGTACAAAGAAAATATTGTGCAAAGAAAATATGATTGCCTATCATATCATGAGAAAAAGAGGCACTAAACCGTCTTGCTGTATTAATTTATTACTCATTGATAGGACGACAATTAAAGCTGCTTTCATTTCAAAGCGGCTAACACCTTAACCAGCCACTGCCAGAATTGAGCCACGCTTTCGATGTTAACGCGCTCATCAGGAGAATGTGGCATCTCAATAGTAGGACCAAATGAGACCATCTGCCAGTGCGGATAATGCTGTCCCAATAAGCCACACTCAAGACCTGCGTGAATGACGGTCACATTAGGTTTGCGCCCCAATAGCTGCTGACCTTCACTAATCACACAGTCAGTTAGGGTAAAGTGAGGAGCAGGTTTCCAGCCTGGATACTCACCTGCTAACTCAACGCTTGCTCCAAAAGACTCAAACAGACGCTTCATGCGATCGGCTAAATCATCACGGGCATTATCATCTAACGAGCGCAGTAAGCTTTGGAGCTGTAATTGCTGCTCTTGGGTATCAATTTTGGCCAAATTCACTGAAGTTTCTACCACGCCATGAGTGTCCATGCTCATTCTATCTACCCCGTTAGGGCATAAGCGAATTGCAGTTAGTAAGGTATTTTGTTTGGTCTTGCTCCAGACTTGGGCAGGCAAGTCAGCAGACTCAAGACTAACGCTCATATCACGGTCTTCCAAGGGCAAGCCGCGGCGAATGATTTCAATTTCAGCCGCTAAAAGCTGGTTTAACTCAGCTTCAGAGTCATCGCTTGCAAATAGCGCATTGGCTTCACGAGGAATGGCATTGCGTAAGTTGCCTGCTTGAATGGAAGACACTTCGATGTGCCTTGAGATGCTGTCTAATAGACGAGAAATAATTAAGGCAGCATTACCACGTTGTTTGATAATATCAATACCGGAGTGCCCACCTTTTAATCCTTTCACTGACAACTGATAGCCTTGGCTTGCAGTAGGCGCTTGCCAGTCAATAGGTAGAGTGAAAGTAGCATCTACGCCGCCAGCACAGCCAATACAAATATCGCCCAGCTCTTCGGTATCTAAGTTTAATAAAAGTTGACCTTGAATCCAATTGGGCTGTAAACCTTTAGCCCCATCCATACCGGTCTCTTCAGTTGCGGTAAATAAAGCTTCTAGTGGACCGTGAGCAATATCATTGGAGGCCAATACGGCAAGTGCTGAGGCTGCACCAATACCGTTATCCGCCCCAAGCGTAGTGCCTTTGGCAGTTACCCATTCATTATTTAGCTCTGGATCGATATAAGCTTCAATAGGATCGGTGCTAAAGTTGTGAGTGCTGTCTTCGTTTTTTTGGGCAACCATGTCTAAGTGGTTTTGTAGGATAACGCCCGGTGTATTTTCCATACCTGGAGTGGCAGGCTTGCGTACTAAGACGTTGCCGGCTGCATCGCGCTCAGCCCACAGGCCTAATCTGGCCGCTTCTTCTAATACAAATTGCTGCACCGCCTCTTCTTCATAAGAGGGGCGCGGAATTTGGGTTAATGCATAAAAGTATTGCCAGACTAAAGAGGGGGATAGGCTGCTAATCTCATTGTTTAAGTCAGTATTTGACTGGTTAGAATCTGAATAATTAGAGCTTGAAAGTGGGGTTGACATGGGCGGTATCCAAAAATGATTCAATAAATAAAATTAAGCCGCTATTTTAGGTGACCTAGCGCTATTTATGCAATTTTGGATACATATGGAAACATGGTTGAAGTTGTTGTTTTTAGTGAAAGCTCAGCAGCATTTCAATGTCGCGCACCGTTATGTTTCTAAATAACGCCTGCTCATCTACAGGCATACGATTCATATGCTCTTTAATCATCGGATATAGAGCGTGGGCGATATCTGTGGTGGATGAGTAGTATAAATTCGGGTCAGTTTTGGTTAATTCTTGTAGATAAGTTTCTACCAAGCGTCTTTTTTTATCATGATCTAATTCTGGGTTTTGCATGTAGTTTTCCTACTTAGAGTTTAGCGGTGTAGTGCACTAGTATGGATTACTCTTGAGTTTAATCAAGTGAAAATGGTAGTTCTATATTTAGCTTTGGGGTTAAGTTGGGTAGGCTGGGAAAATAGCAATGCCATTGCATAGACTGTTACCCAAGAAAGCTACTATATAAAGCTTCGTTCTCGGTTATCAAAAGGCAACAACCCTCTATTTTTATAAGGCTTTAGGCAGTTAAAATTAGAAGGATGCTCTAGAAAAAGAGATTCTAGAATCATAGGAATTTCTTTTTTTGAGCATAGGTTGGTTATTAAACTAGTCTTTAAAATCAATATGAATTCAATATACAGGGTAGAAATAAAAGACTGTTTTCATATTTAAGTAAATGTTTCTTTTCTGTCTCTATTTGTTGTCTTTTTTCAATAGTAAATGTATATACATAAGCAATAGACCTACAGGGCAATCGCACTATAAAACCCTACCGAATAGAACCTGCTCACGATAATCAAGATTTTGAGAAGCCCTAATACGGCGTCGTTTCACTGACAGTTTAG
>NZ_FUGE01000026.1 GCF_900162825.1 Psychrobacter piechaudii | reverse complement strand
CTTGATATTCAAAAAATTATTGAAGATTCAGGACACACTATTCTATGGTTACCGCCTTATAGTCCTGACTTAAACCCTATTGAGCAAACTTGGGCTTGGGTTAAGAAAAAGCGTCAAGATTGGGGAATAGATTGTATCGATACGTTATTCTTCTATTTTCTTTGGCTGTGTGACTGTTTTTAAGGGCTATGACTATATCTTGCTGACCAAATCATTTTAATTGAGCTAATAAAGCAGTAGTTATAGCCATAAAAAAACCTCGCACTAGTGCGAGGTTTTTTATTATCAGAGTTTATTTACAAGCGGTTATTAAAGATTGGTTTCCATCTCTTCAAACTTCGCTTTGATATGAGCACTTGGCTCAGCTGTCGCTAGACTACCAATAACAATAGCGATTGAGCTTAAGATAAAGCCTGGAATGATGGCATATAACCAGTCATTTAAAGGAACACCGGCTGATGTCTCAAAGCCGCCGTATACCCAAAGAATAACAGTTACGGCACCGACAATCATACCCGCTAGGGCACCATTACGGTTCATACGCTTCCACATCAAGCTAATAACAACCAATGGACCGAATGCTGCACCGAAGCCTGCCCAAGCGTTAGATACCAATGATAATACTGAGCTGTCAGGGTCAGAAGCTAAGAAGATAGCCACTACTGCAACCAATACTACCGAGATACGACCTACCATTACTTGACGTGCTTCTGGAGCTTCTCTATCAAAGAATAACTTATAGACATCACGAGTCAGCGAACTTGATACCACTAGCAGCTGTGATGAAATGGTACTCATGATAGCCGCTAAAATAGCCGCCAATAAGAAGCCTGAAACTAAAGGATGGAATAAGAAGTTAGTGAAAACTAGGAAGATAGTTTCTGGGTCATCTAAAGTCATGGCTGTTTTTTGGACATAAGCACGACCAGCGAAACCTGTCATTAAGGCACCGATTAAGCTCACAATCATCCAGCTCATACCAATTCTACGGGCTGTTGGCACATCTTTTACAGAGCGAATGGCCATGAAGCGCACGATAATATGAGGTTGACCGAAGTAACCCAAACCCCAGGCCAATAATGACAAGATACCTAAGAAGGTCATACCGCTAAAGATGTTTAGCATTTCTGGGTCAATATTGCGAATGGCAGTGGTTGTTGCGCCAACACCACCCAGATCTGTAAAGGCAACCAAAGGCACGATAATCATAGCCAATAGCATGATCACACCCTGCACAAAGTCAGTGGTAGATACCGCAAGGAAACCACCGAATAGGGTATAGATAACAACCACACCAGCAGTAACCCAAAGTCCGGTGCTATAAGACATACCTAGAGCACTATCAAACAATTTACCACCACCGGCTAAACTCGCTGCGGTGTATACAGTAAAGAATAAGATAATAACGATGGCTGAAATAACACGCAATAGATGCGATTTATCTTCAAAGCGGTTGGCGAAATAGTCAGGAAGGGTAATCGCATTGTCCGCGATTTCGGTATAGACACGCAGTCTTGGTGCTACCAATAGGTAGTTGGCAAAGGCACCGATGGTCAAACCTAGGGCAATCCAAATACTGACCACACCAGAGCTGTACATATAACCGGGAAGACCCAGCAATAACCAGCCTGACATGTCAGAAGCACCGGCTGATAAAGCGGCTACGCCAGGGCTCAAGTTACGACCACCTAGCATATAACCTGCAGAGTCGTTATCGGCCTTAAAGTAGGCCCAAACCCCGATCCCAATCATCAATAAGAAATAAAGAGCGAGCGATATGAGCACGCCAGTTTCAATTCCATTCATAACATAATCCTTATGTAATATATTTTTTGAACATAAAAAAACCATTATGTGACTTGTATCATAATGGTTCTTTCACAAAAACTAAAAGAGTATTAGCAGAAGTTAAAAGATTTCTTTTGGTATAACTCATGCAAGTCAAACATAAGCCTTAATAATTCGAATCTTTACATGCTCGACGTGTTAGTTACACGCCATTAACTTTTGGCAATATGGTTGCATTATAGAGTAAAAAATAAGGGATTACGAATGCAATTAAAATTTGAAACTGATTAGAAATTCAATAAGGTCATTTAGAGGGGGCTTTAAATTGGGGGGATAACGATAATAAAAACTTGCTGAAGAAGCCGAATAAAAAATGCTTTGACTCTTATTAAAGTTAAAGCATTTAGGTGACAACACAAGCAAGACAGCCAAACTAGACTTATTCAATAGGCGCCAACATCTGCATTAACGCATCGACACTAGCAGAACGTGTCAAGCTTGGGTTAATCACCACGCCCAAGTAGCGTTGCAGCTCTAAGTCTTTGGCCATATCAATGGTAGCTAACTCATGATTGATTAAAGTTTGGGGTAGCACTGACCAACCTAGACCGACAGAGACCAACATACGAATAGACTCAAGAGGGTTGGTGGTCATGGTGGCATATGGTTTTAAGTTCTGTTTGGCAAATTCCGCCAAAGTAATCTGACTGGTAAAGGTATTGGCTGCTGGCAAGATAGCTGAATAGTGTGCTAATTGCTCCAAAGTTACATTTGATTTTTTTGCTAAAGGCGACAGAGTGCCCGTCACGAAAAATAAGGGATCTGACCAAAGCGTATGGTAAGTCAAGCGCTTGTCATATACTGGCGGCAAAGTTAAAAAGGCCAGTGACAGCTCACCATCAAGCACCGCCTTGTGTGCAGCCTCTGAATCCACAAAATGCACTTCAAGCTGAACCGAAGGGTAAGTTTGAATAAACTGCTTTAGCACAGGAGGCAAATGATGCAGTCCAATATGATGACTGGTACCAATAACTAATTTGCCAGAGATGGTCTGCTGTGAGTTTTGGATATTAATCTTAAAGTTATCGTAATCATCCAACCAGCGCTTGGCATGAGGCAATAACTCATTAGCAGCAGCGGTAGGCACGATACCACGCCCTAGCGTATCGAATAGGGTAACCTTAAATTCATCTTCAAGATTTTTGATTCGCTTACTGACAGCAGGCTGAGTAATAAAAAGTTTTTCAGCCGCTCCTGAGATACTGCCCGTTTGCATTACAGTGATAAAGGTGGTCAAATTTGTGGTATTCATGGTCAGCCTAAAACTATCAAAAAAGGAATGGAATTTATAAGTATAATATAAAGTTTGCTATATGATAAAAATCATCAATTATTATTATATAAGTTAGCTGTTATAATCTCAATACGTAAGGCGAGTTAAGTTAAGATTATTATATATAATATCAGCCACTAAATTGGCTTAAATATTTCAATTATATTAAATACCTTAATTATAGCAGTGGTAAGGGGAAATATAGTCTTTAATTACCATCGCCCTTAATAGATTATTAATAGCAAGATTATCACTTTCGTAAATTACTTTTATTTATACCTACAAACATTATAAGCCAGCAAGGAAGTATTCCATGTCAGCAACACAATCAAATACCGCAAAAACATTATACGACAAACTTTGGGATGCTCACTTAGTCAGTCAGCGTGATGATGGCTCAAGCTTAATTTACATTGATCGCCATTTATTACATGAGGTGACCAGCCCTCAAGCTTTTGAAGGTTTGGCTTTGGCCAATCGTGAGCCTTGGCGTTTGTCGGCCAACATTGCTACTCCAGACCATAACGTGCCTACCGTGCGTAAAGAGCGTCTAGAAGGGGTAAGTGGCATTAAAGATGAAGTGTCACGCTTACAGGTAAAAACCTTAGATGACAACTGTGCTAAGTTCAATATTGCTGAATTTACCATCAATGATGCCCGTCAAGGTATCGTACACGTGGTGGGTCCAGAGCAAGGCTTAGTATTACCCGGAATGACCGTGGTATGTGGTGACTCTCATACCGCGACTCATGGTGCTTTAGGCTGCTTGGCACATGGTATTGGTACCTCTGAAGTTGAGCACGTACTAGCCACACAGTGCTTGGTACAAAAGAAATCTAAAAACATGTTAATGCGAGTCGATGGTGAGCTTGGCGAAGGTGTTACCGCCAAAGATGTGGTATTGGCCATTATTGCTAAAATTGGTACCGCAGGCGGGACGGGCTATGCCATCGAGTTTGCCGGTGAAGTTTTTGAAAACATGAGCATGGAAGGTCGTATGACCGTGTGTAATATGGCTATTGAAGCCGGTGCTCGTGTGGGTATGGTAGCCGTTGATGACACTACCATTGAGTATGTCAAAGGCCGCCCTTATGCCCCAACAGGTGAGCAGTGGGAGCAAGCGGTTGAATACTGGAACACGCTACATTCAGACGAAGGCGCTCATTTTGATGCCATCATTGAATTAAATGGCAGTGAAATTGCGCCTCAAGTGTCTTGGGGAACCTCACCAGAGATGGTGGTCGATGTAACCCAAAGCGTACCAACTTTGGAACAAGCCAAAGATGAAGTACAAAAAGAAGCTTGGAGCCGAGCTTACGAGTATATGGGATTAGAGCAAGGTCAGCCTATTACAGAGATTAAGCTTGATCGTATCTTTATTGGCTCGTGCACCAACTCACGTATCGAAGATTTACGCTCAGCGGCGTCAGTGATTAAAGGACGCAAGGTTGCGGATAATGTTAAGGAGGCCATCGTAGTAGCTGGCTCAGGACAAGTGAAGCAGCAAGCTGAAGAGGAAGGGTTAGATAAGCTGTTTGTTGAGGCAGGCTTTGAATGGCGTGAGCCGGGCTGCTCAATGTGTTTGGCGATGAACGCTGATAAATTGCAGCCAAAAGAGCACTGCGCCTCTACCTCAAACCGTAACTTTGAAGGACGTCAGGGAAATGGCGGTCGTACTCACTTAGTCAGTCCAGCTATGGCTGCGGCTGCGGCTTTGGCCGGTCACTTTGTGGATGTACGCAGCTTCTAAGCTGTCTCAGAAGTTTAAATCACACCCCATTTAAAGGAATATACCATGCAAGCTTATAACACCCAAACCGGTATCGTATGCCCCCTTGATCGCTCAAACGTGGATACCGATCAGATCATCCCTAAGCAGTTTTTAAAATCTATTAAACGCACAGGTTTTGGCGTTAACCTATTTGACGATTGGCGTTATAAAGATGAAGGCTATCCAGGTCAAGATCCATCAACCCGTGTGATTAACCCTGACTTTGTCTTAAACAAACCGCGCTATCAAGGAGCAACCATCTTGCTGGCTCGTGATAACTTCGGCTGTGGCTCAAGCCGTGAACACGCGCCCTGGGCCTTATCAGAGTACGGCTTTCGTACTGTGATTGCCCCAAGCTTTGCCGATATTTTTTATAATAACTGCTTCAAAAACGGCATGTTGCCGATAGTCTTGCCTGAAGAGCAAGTGGATGAGCTGTTTGAAGCTTGTTTTGCCAATGAAGGCTATGAGCTTACCGCAGACCTAGAGCGTCAGGTGGTAGTGACCCCTGAAGGTAAAGAGTTCCCTTTTGAAGTAGATGAGTTTCGCAAGCATTGCTTGTTAAATGGTTTAGACGATATTGGCTTAACGTTACAGCAGCAGGATGCCATCGAAGCTTATGAAGCCAAAATGAAGCAAAAGACACCTTGGGTATTTAATGAAGTTAAAGCATAAGCCCAGCACCAACTTTATGACTAAGCCTTTCAGTTGTCTCATCAACTAATAGGCAATAAAGATTTGAGAACTATTATTTAGGAACACAGAATATGGCAACCGTATTAACTCTAGCAGGGGATGGCATTGGTCCGGAGATTATGACCCAGGCCGTTGCAGTATTAAAAGCAGTCAATGAAAAGTTTGAGCTGGGTCTGACTTTAGAAGAAGGGGACTTAGGCGGTGCAGCTATCGATAGAGCTGGAGTGCCTTTACCGGAGGACACGTTACAAAAAGCAAGAGCGGCAGATGCGGTATTATTGGGCGCGGTAGGCGGTCCTAAATGGGATGGCATCGAGCGTAGCATTCGTCCTGAGCGTGGTCTGTTAAAAATCCGTAGTGAGCTGGGTTTATTTGCCAACTTACGGGTGGCTAAGCTGTATCCACAATTGGCCAATGCTTCAAGCTTAAAGCCAGAAATCATCTCAGGGTTAGATTTGCTAATCGTACGCGAGCTGACGGGCGGTATTTATTTCGGTGAGCCTCGCGGTATCCGCACGCTAGAAAATGGTGAGCAGCAAGGCTACAACACCATGGTCTATAAGACTTCTGAAATTGAGCGTATTGGCAAAGTGGCGTTTGAATTGGCCAAAATACGGGCCAAAGCCAATGGTACAGCCGCTAAAATTTGTTCAGTGGATAAAGCCAACGTCTTGGAAGTGACTGAGCTTTGGAAGCAGACCATGATTAAGCTGCAGCAAAGTGAGTATCCAGAGGTTGAGCTAAGCCATATGTATGCTGACAATGCTTGTATGCAGCTGGTGCGTGACCCTAAGCAGTTTGATGTGATGGTAACCGGCAATATGTTTGGCGATATTTTATCGGATGAAGCGGCGATGTTGACCGGCTCTATCGGTATGCTGCCTTCTGCGAGTTTAGATGAAAATGGCAAAGGCATGTATGAGCCTTGCCACGGTAGTGCACCGGATATCGCCGGTCAAGACAAAGCCAACCCTTTAGCGACTATCTTATCAGTGGCCATGATGCTGCGTTATACCTTCAAGCATGAGGTATCAGCGGCAGCTATTGAGCAAGCGGTAAGTGACGTGTTAGACGATGGTCTACGCACTGGTGATATCATGGATAGTGATGAGACAGGCTTGACCCTAGTAGGCTGTAAGCAGATGGGTGAAGCAGTATTAGCCAAGCTAGGTTAAGCATTTGTAATATTGTACAGCGGTAATTAATAAAAAAACCCGAATCTTATGGTTCGGGTTTTTTTATTTTTTTAATAACTTTTAGCATTTTAAAAAATAATACCAATTCCAAAAAATAAGGTACAATATAACCAACTCAACAACATAATAGAATCATATGCCGAAAAAAACCCCTAGAAACCATAAGCTCACAGACCACGATTTTCTGCAATTATCTAAAACAGAAGGCAGTGCCAGAGCGCGAATCAGACTACTCATGCTGCATCAACTGAGTCAAGGTCATCCTATAGCGACCGTCGCAGAGAACTTTGGCTATAACCCTAGAAGCGTCTATACCATAAGAAGGAAATACTGGTTGCATGGTATCACTAGTGTCTATGACGCAGCTGGCAGAGGCAGAAAGAGTCTTTTAGCAGAAAAA
>NZ_FUGE01000019.1 GCF_900162825.1 Psychrobacter piechaudii | reverse complement strand
TTACTGTTCTCGCCATCGTGTGAGTTTCCCTATATTTTGTTGATATATAGGATTAAAATAAGGCTTTATCTGTATTTTTCAAATTAGGGACACGCCCTAAGCTAAATCCATAGGCTAGGGCCAAAATTCAACTTGAGACAGCTAGGTTAAGCGCAAGCTATTTTTTAGTTTTGTCGTCGGTGATTTCTGGATTAAGGTGGTTTTTAAGTATAACAAACTGACCCACGATAAACACCAACATGAAAGGCAGCCAGCCATAGCTTTTGAAGTTAATCCAAGTCTGTTCGCTGGTATAAAAGGCAAAGTAATATTGCAGTCCAGCCATCAAGATAAAGTAGCCTACCCATGCCAAAGTTAGTTTATTCCATCCTGATTTGGTCAAGCTAAAGACACTCTTCATGGCCATCTCTAACAAGGGTTTACCCACCAATACACTGATTAATAAGGCCGCTGCGAACACCCCATTAATCACTGTTGACTTCCATTTTAAGTAAATTTCGTCATGGAATAATAGCGTTAAGCCACAGAAGACCACGGTCAGTACTAAGGTCACAACTTGCTGTTTAGTCAGACGACCTCTTTGTGTCATCAAGTGAATAGCTGCCACGGCCACAGTGGCGATTAAGATTGCCCCAGCACCAGCCAAAACACCTTGGGTTTTCGCCACATAAAAAAAGGCGAGTAAGGGGATAAAATCTAACAATGCTTTCATAGAAGTCACAATAATAAATTAACAGAATAAGAGAGATAACTTGTGGCGATAGTTTACACGCCATTCCCCATAAAAAAAAGCATTGGCGCTATATTGAAGCTTTAAACTTAAGCGGATATTGCTTGGATTTACCCGACTCAAAGCAGTTGTCTAAGCTCTATAATTTGGCTATTACTATAAAAATCAGCTAAAAAATGTCTGGAAATATATCGACAAATAGCAGGTAATAACCGTTACAATATTGGTGAGACAACCTTCTTGTTGTAAAGACCAAATTATAAACACCAAATTATAAAGATAAAAATATGCCGTATAGCCTCACAGAAATAACTCCAACCCAAAACGCCCAATCCTTGTGTTACAAACGCATTGATTTACACAGTCACAGCACCTGCTCCGATGGTAGTAATACCCCGACTCAGCTTTTACAAAAAGCAAATGAGGCTAATATCGATATTTTTGCCTTGACTGATCACGATACCTTAGCTGGTATTCCAGAAGCCAGGGCGGTGGCCGAAGAGTTGGGTATAACTTTGATTAACGGGGTAGAGATCAGTTGTCAGCATACGCTTACCGGCGGCTATGGCAAAAATAAAGCCAAGGACAAAATTATTCATGTGCTAGGTTTGGGCTTTACAGACTTTACTGAAATGAATGAGACTTTGACCCACATTCAAGTCAGTCGTGGTAATCGCGGCCGAATGATCGTCGAGAAAATGGCGGAGCTAACGGGTCATGATTTTAATGAGATGTGGCAAGCGGTACTGGTAAAAGCAGACGGTAATCCGGATGCAGTAGGTCGCGCCCATATTGCCAAAGTTTTATTAGAGCAAGAGATTGTGCCGACCATGCAAAAAGCTTTTGATAAGTATTTAGCGGATAATAAAGCCGCTTACGTACCTATCGAGACGCTAAGTATGGAGGAGACCATTAACCTTATCCATCGCTGTGGTGGTAAAGCAGTATTGGCACATCCAACCCGTTATAATCTATCGGCGACCCGAGTGCGCAAGCTAATTGCTGAGTTTGCTCAATTTGGCGGTGATGGCTGTGAGTTACCCAATAATGACGAACCCCTAAGCACTCGGCGTATGGTCGATCGCAGTATTGCTGAGCATGGACTACAAGTGTCGACGGGCAGTGACTTTCATGGTAGCAGTATGCCTTGGCGCAAACTTGGCGATGTGCCAAGTCTGGCGGAAGGTCAAACTTTAGTTCTCGAAGGGTTACTGAGTTAAATCCGTTACTAAGCTTGCCAAAACACTGGTAGCAAAGGTCCCTGTTGGCAAGGTAAATTGTAGTATCAAGCTTTGCCCATCAGGCCAAGTCCAGCTTAAATTACTAACTGGCAAGCGTGTGGCACGGCGCATGGTTTTAAGCTCTTTTTTCTCAAGCCCCTGAGCCAGTCTTTGTAAGATAGGATTCTGTGCTACCACCTGTTGTTCCAATGCTTTGGCAGCGCCGCCAACCTTGTCATTTTTTATACCCCATAGCGGTGCGGTGGGGTGAATATCGCCGCTGGCAAGGCGTTCTTGTATCTCCTGATCTATTTGTTCAACAGTGAATACCGATCCTGAACCGTTTAAATTAAAAACATCCCCTTCAAGCGCTTTATTCCAATTATCTTGCTCAACTCGAGCGGAGACTATCTGATTAAAAATGGCGCTGCGAGCAGAGGATAACAGTAGCGACTGCAAATCACGGCTCTTTTTTGGGTGCGGTTTGCGGTCATTGATGGTGCCTTGTTCAAACCATTCTAAAGCACTGGCAATATTGTTGCCTTGGCGGCCAAAACGTTGCTCACCAAAATAATTGGGCACGCCTGCTTTGCCAATAAGGGTTAATATTTCATCAGCTTCAGCAGTCGTTGCGGCAACTTTGGGATTTAGTTCAATGTTGGTTAAGCGGATGACAAACTTATTGGCCTTATGAGTGCCACGGTTGAGTTTTTTGCTGTGCCAAGCTTTTTCGAGCACTTGTACTGATTCAGTCTCAGAGTTCAGATTGGCTGTGATAAACTCGTCAAAGCTTGGCTCTGGCAATTCGCCTTTGGGGATTCGCAAACTAAACCACTGCGTCGTTACTGCCTGTCGATCTTTTAGCCCTGAGTAACCAACATCACGGCTAGGTATTTTGGCCCATTTGGCCAATTGATCAGCCACAAAGCTGGTGTTCATGCCACTCTTTTTTATCAATAACCACAAATGCTCACCGGCACCGGACAGCTCGACCTCTAATAATTCATCGACCTGAAAATCTGCAGCAGCTTGCTTAAAACGGGCGCTAGAAATAAGGGCAGGGTTAGGCTGTGCCCATTGGCGAGAGTCGGTTAATTGGGTAATTTGCTCAGGGCTAATGGGTGTTTGGGCGGTGGCTGATATCATAATAAGCTTCAGAAAATAAAAGAATTTAAAAACAGTGTATTGGTATGGCTTATGTAGGGCTTAAGAGGTTTACTAATAGGCTCAGTTTCTGCTTTAATAATCTTAAACTGTTTACCTCTAGTTCGTGTAGTATACCACTATGTCTAAACCCAATATGTCCCGACCCAATGTTTTTTTGCGTCAAGCTGCCCTTGAGGATGTCGACTCCTTACTTAGCTTGTTAAATCAATGCTATCGCGAAGATGTGGGCTGGACTAATGAAGCCCATTTGGTCGAAGGTATTCGTACCACGGCACAAGAAATTGAAGCAGTTATCAATGCACCACGCCATTATTTATTTGCTTTCCCTGAAGTCAAGCAGGGTAATGAGACCGGCAAGATTCTAGGCTGTATTGCTGTGGACATCAAAGCAGAACAAAATAACGCCTATATCGGTATGTTTGCGGTCCATCCTAGCTTACAAGGCTTAGGTGTGGGAAATGAGATTTTACAAGCGGCAGAAACCTTTGCAGGGCGTCATCTAAAAGCGGATGACAATCCTCATAAAGCCCGTCTAACCATGAGTATCTTAAGTCAGCGTCCAGAGTTATTGGCTTATTATCAACGCCGAGGCTATCAGTTGAACGGGGAGCGTTTGCCGTTTCCGGAAGATGGCAATAATGGTGAGCCGAAACTGTCAGGCTTAGAGCTTCTTGGACTAGAAAAAGTGGTATAAACAGGTGGTTATCATCTGAACACTATTAATTAGCCAAACCACACCTAAAAGCGCTCTTCCAGGCTCTCTAAATTATGGGTAATGGCTTGAAAGCAAATGTCTGGTTTAAAGCCGCGATATTGCAAAAATCGCAGCTGGCGCGCTTTTATCTTTGGCTCAGTAGGAATCTCGCTTCCATACTTTTTGACCCGAGCCTCAACGGCCAGACGTAACCAATCCACACCATCGACTAAGTCATGATTAGACAACATATCGACAAACTCTTCGTTGTCCTCCATCGCCATATCAATCAGCTCATCGATATTAGCCGGCACTTCGACTTTACGTTTATAAAAATCATTTTTAATGCGTAAGCGGCCCCGGCCTTTACGGATGCCTTCACGAATGAGCATTAGCGCAGTACGATGGTCACTTTGATAGCCTTTTTCAGCAAACTCTTGCAGCAGCTCCTCGATTTTATCGGGGTCTTGCTCTTTTTCGAGTAGCTTCTGACGCAGCTCCCCAGCGGAATGCTCACGGCGAGAAAGATAGTAAAAAGCCAACCAACGCAGACGGCTATTGGCTTTGATTTCCTCTTTTTCTGCTTGGCGCTGCTCAGACGTTTTTAGATAGGCTTTAAGCGCTGCCGGTAGGTTATCTATGCCTGAGTTATCGGTTTCAACTTGGCTATAAGTCTGGATTGAGGCATCAGTTGATGCTTCAGCCAATGGAGAATCGGTTTGCTCTCGCTGTTCAGCCTCAGCTTTCACCTGTGCCAACAAGCTTTTAATACTATTGGGATCGACTTCTTTGACTGGTTCAATCAGTTTGGTTTTGGGCTGGTAAGGGGAGGCGGGGTGGAAGCTTTTTTTCTTGCGTTTTTTGGGTCGAGTTATTTGCTTATCTGCTGTGTCCTCAAATAAGGAGGACGAAGCAGGGGAGCCATCTAGCTTAGGCTCATAATCCGTATCACTTTGCTTCGAGTTTGATTTTTTAGAATACGCTTTCTTAGAGTTTGATGTTATAGGGTATGAAGATTTATTGTCCTGAGGTTTAGACACAGAAAAATCACGGGCAGAGGAGATCTGTGCCCGTGATACGGTTTGAGTAGGGGTGCTTTTTGATTTTGCTTGCCCAGATTTTGACTGATTGTTAGAAGAGGTTTTCTCTCCCTTCTCGTTCTCTGCCAAAATCTGGGCTAAAGTTTTAATCTGCATTTTATATTTAAGCGAATTATGTTTAGACGAAGGTTATTCAGCTTCAGGTTCAGCTACTTCCACATCGTCGGCAGTCTCTTTGCCTTTCTCAGGTTCTACAGCCAGCTTCTCAGCACGGATTTTTGCCTCAATTTCTTCTGCAATGGCAGGGTTGTCTTTTAAGAACAATACTGAGTTGGCTTTACCTTGACCAATTTTCTCATCGCCATAGCTGTACCAGGCACCGGCTTTACCAACCACGCCAATTTCTACGCCTAAGTCGATAACTTCGGCCAAATGGTTGGTACCTTCGCCATAAGTGATTTCGAACTCAGCTTGACGGAACGGTGGTGCCATTTTGTTCTTGATTACTTTCACGCGGGTCTGGTTACCAATGATTTCATCACCACTTTTCACGGCACCAATACGGCGAATGTCTAAGCGAACTGAGGCGTAGAATTTAAGGGCGTTACCACCAGTAGTGGTCTCAGGAGAACCAAACATGACGCCAATTTTCATACGAATTTGGTTAATAAAGATAACCATACAGTTTGAGCGTTTGGCGTTACCAGTAATTTTACGCAGCGCCTGACTCATTAAACGCGCTTGTAGACCCATGTGGCTGTCGCCCATCTCGCCTTCAATTTCAGCACGTGGAGTAAGGGCGGCGACCGAGTCAATAACGATCATATCTAGTGCTCCAGAACGCACCAACATGTCGGTAATCTCAAGTGCCTGCTCACCGTTATCAGGTTGAGAAACAAGCAAGTCATCAGTATTCACGCCTAATTTACGAGCATAAATAGGGTCTAAGGCATGCTCAGCATCGATAAAGGCACAAGTACCGCCCTGTTTTTGACATTCAGCGATGGCTTGTAGGGTAAGGGTGGTTTTACCCGAGCTCTCTGGACCATAAATCTCAATGATACGACCTTTTGGCAGGCCACCGATACCTAAAGCGATATCTAAGCCTAATGAACCGGTAGAAACCACGTCTACATCTAGCGTGGCTGAGTTATCGCCCAAATGCATGATGGTATTTTTACCAAATTGCTTTTCGATTTGGCCTAAGGCAGCTTTTAACGCTTTGGCTTTGTTGTCATCCATAATGATGTCCTAATATAAGTAATAAATAATTTGGTTAAAAGATTGAAGTTTTAAATAAGAATAGTTTTTGGTTTAAAATGAAGGATTAGTGAATCACATGGTTATTATAAAGACTAAATTATAATTTAGTAGCACTAATAAATTATATTAGCATTTTTTGTATATTTTTAATAAAGGGTTAGTTTCAGTCTTTTATGCAGTGCATCATAATAACAGTGGATCCTATACGGTAAGTATAGCAAATTGTTATCAACTTAATAGAGGTTTAAAGCGGCTATACGACACCACTTGTCGTATAAGATGATCGGTTTAGGTATCATTATTAACTATTGCACTGAAGATAAAAAACGCCAGCTTCTAATATAGAAACTGACGTTAAATATAGAGCGTTGAATGCTCAAAAAACTAATCTAAACTAGTGATATCGAAACCTATATTTAAATAAAATCAGATATCAACATTTAAATAAAATCAGATATCAACTGTTTAGAGATATCAGATTAATAAGCTTCAATCACACCACAGGCCATACGATCACCAGAGTTACCAGCAGGCTGGCTAGTATAGTCATCGGCACCAGCGTGGATGATAAAGGCACGGTTGTGAACTGTGTTAGCCACGCGTGGATCTACTGAAATATCTTTACGCACAAAGTTCATTCTCGCCACACCATTGGCATCAGCTGTGATGTTGGGTAGGTCACCTGCATGGCTTTCCATACTGCTAGGATGACCATGTGGTTTATTTAAGGCGTTAAAATGACCGCCTGCATCTTGACCTTTATTGGCACAAGTCCCATTTTCATGAATATGGATAGCATAGGTAGAGCCAGGATTTAAACCTGTTAATTCACCAAATACTTGGACGCCACCTTGTATAGGGCGTAAATACATTTTGCCAAGATGCGCTTGACTCACATCTACTGTTTGCATTTGAGCTTGCAGAACAGGCTGTACTTCGGCAGGAAGATCGCCTTTAGTCGGGGTGGTTTGACAAGCCGATAAGGCCAGTGCAGAGGCTAAAATCGCTGAGGTGGTAAGTAATTTTTTCATTAATAAATACTCCTATTTTAAATTATATTGTTATTTATAGCCTTTAATAAGCTTTTGGAAGTTGTTAATTATTTGAGTTGTTTCAAGCTTATTTTTTATAAACTAGCTTTAATTATTAATACAAATTCATGGTAAATATTATTTATTTATGGTGAATACTGTTTAGCTAGCCTTTTAATTATAGCGATAGCAGAGGTAAAACCTTTAGCGGAAACGTTGCAATACGTTATAAAATGTAAATACACTCATAAGGCATTTTGTTTAAATATGCTCAAATATAAACAGTATAAAAAAAGCCGCTTATAAAAAGCGGCTTTTTTTGAATGAAACACTGTAAATCTAATTAGCGCTGTAACTAACTCCGTAAAGCTTTGGTAGATTTAGTGGTGTCTACGGTAACTTTGGTAGGCTTCAGAGGGTCAGGCGCTTTAACCAAAGCCACTTCCAACACCTCATCAATAGTAGATACTGGCTGAATGACTAGCCCTTCTTTCACATTATCGGGAATTTCTACCAGATCACGTTCATTGGAAGCTGGAATCAATACGTGCTTAATACCCCCACGGTGTGCGGCTAGCAGCTTCTCTTTTAGACCGCCAATACGTAGGACCTTACCGCGCAGTGTTACTTCGCCTGTCATAGCAATATCAGAGCGAATAGCGATACCTGTCATTGCAGACACAAGCGCTGTGGTCAGTGCAATACCTGCTGACGGACCATCTTTAGGCGTCGCCCCCTCAGGCATATGCACGTGCACATCTTTGGACTTAAAGGTTTCGTAGTCGATACCTAGCAGTTCACCACGAGCACGAACCACGCTCATAGCGGCTCGGATAGACTCTTTCATTACATCGCCTAGAGAGCCAGTATAAATAAATTCCCCTTTGCCAGGCATGGTAATGGCTTCGATGGTTAACAGCTCACCACCAACGCTAGTCCAAGCTAGACCCGTTACGCGTCCCACTTCAGGAGCTTCCTCGGCTAAGCCATAGTCGTATTGGTGCACACCAAGGTAATCACTAATGTTGTCTGCATCAACTACTACGGTCTCAATCTTAGTCTTCTTAGAAGGCTTAACTCCGCACTTCTCGATAGACTCACGGACCACTTTACGGCAAATCTTATTCACTTCGCGCTCGAGATTACGTACACCGGCTTCACGAGTATAACGCTGAACGATACTGTGCAGAGCTTCCGGCACAATTTCAATCTCATCGTTTTTTAGCCCGTTTTGCTTAATGGCCTTGGGCACCAAGTACTTCTCGGCGATGTTGATTTTTTCATCTTCGGTGTAGCCCGGCAGACGAATCACTTCCATACGGTCCAGCAGCGCAGGCGGAATGTCCATGCTGTTGGCAGTACAGATAAACATCACTTGGGATAAGTCTAAATCCAAGTCTAAATAGTGGTCATTAAATTTATCGTTTTGTGAAGGGTCTAGTACTTCAAGTAGCGCAGAAGCTGGGTCGCCACGGAAGTCTTGCGCCATCTTATCGATCTCATCCAATAAAAACAGCGGGTTTTTCACCTCAACTTTGGCCAACGACTGTACAATTTTACCGGGCATCGCACCGATGTAGGTACGGCGGTGACCACGAATCTCAGCTTCATCACGTACGCCGCCTAACGCCATACGGACGAACTTACGACCGGTAGCACGGGCAATAGATTCCCCTAGAGAGGTTTTACCCACACCTGGAGGGCCCACAAGACATAAGATAGGACCACGCAGCTTTTTCACACGCGATTGCACCGCTAAATACTCTAAGATACGGTCTTTAACATCTTGCAGACCATAGTGGTCAGCATCCAATACTTCTTCGGCCTTATCTAGCTTGATTGAAACCTTGCTGGCTTTGTTCCAAGGCGTATCCAGAATCCAGTCGATGTAATTACGTACCACAGAAGATTCACTTGAGGCTGGTGGCATCATTTTAAGCTTTTTAAATTCTTGCTCAGCTTTTTTGCGCACATCCTCTGGCAAGTCCGCTTTTTTTAAACGGGCTTCTAGTTCTTCTAGGTCATCTTCGCTATCAAAAGAGCCATCGCTGATTTCAGAAAGCTCATTTTTAATGGCCTTCAACTTCTCGTTTAAGAAGTACTCGCGTTGGTTATTCTCCATTTGACGGCGCACCGCTTCTTGGATCTCTTGCTCAATAGATTGTTCTGCAGTCTGTTTCGCCAAATACTCAGTTAGAGTATTGATGTGCGCTGCTATGTCATCTTTTTCTAGTAACAGTTGCTTATCTTCTAAATCCAGAGAGGCACGAGTGGCAATGAAATATACCAACTCCAACAAGTCCTCAATACGATCGGCGACACGAATCAGTTCGCGGCTATTGCGCAGACGTGACTCAGCATAGGTCGAAAATAAGCTGCGTAAAGCTTCAATAGTATTCTTCTGCTGTTCTTCACCCATAGGTGAGTGGATCTCACTCGGGGTGAACTCACCATGCAACATGTCACCTGTATCCGTGACTTTGTCTAGTTTGGCCCGATAGGCACCTTCAATCAGGACTTTGATGCAGTTCTCATCACTGTCGTGTGGCATAGTACTTACGATACGACACACCGTCCCATACTGATATAGGTTATCTAACTCGATGTCTTCGCTGAGCGAGTCTTTTTGTGCCACAACCAAGACCATATCATCGAAATGCTCTTGAGCAGCATGAATCGCTTTCACTGAAGGTTCACGACCCACAAATAAAGCAATTTGCATGTGTGGATAGACCACCACATCGCGTAGAGCCAATAGGGGCAAAGTGCGTGCCTTGTCTTTAGTAGTTGGGGCCGCATCCGTTGGCTCAAAATCTGTAGTTATGTCAGCATCTTGGGCAACCTCAGTTTCAGTAGACTGTATTTCATTGTCCACTTGGTTATTGTCCATTTGGTCATCAACCAGTTGCTCGAAATCACTGTCATAATCTTTATCGGATTTACTCATATTTTTTCCTTATCGTGTGCCATAAAACCTCTTATTCAGAAGTTTTTTATGCTATGACTTACTAAATGGTGATGATAGATGAGAATTGCAAGTTAAATTGAACCAGATAGTCTTTGTACAATGACCTATAAAACAAAAATCGGTTAGAATAGACAGTTTGTAACGCTACTTTTACAGAATAGTTATTTTAAAACCAGCGCTATATAAACCATAGGGTATTAAAGTAGCTAGTTAAGAAAACAAATAACTTTTGCAATCAAACTTGATAGTGACTGATGATCATTAACCAATGATATGGGTGCTATCTACTCAAAAACCAACTTTTATAGAAGAAAGATTTATGCCAAAGCCACTGGCTTAAATAACCAGTCTATTCTATAAGGAATAAATTATGATTAATGCGGTACTATTGGCCGTGGTAGTGATGTTAGGTCTATCACTGGCCCGAGTCCACGTTGTCCTCAGTTTACTGATAGGGGCAATGGTAGGGGGCTTAGTCGGTGGCTTAGGGGTTGATGCTACCTTGACAGCCTTCCAAGAAGGGATTAAAAATGGGGCGCAAATTGCCTTGTCTTATGCCTTACTAGGGGCCTTTGCGGTGGCGATTGCCCATTCTGGGTTGCCTCAATCTCTGTCTAATGCGGGTATCAACCGTATTAACAATGAGAAAAGTGCAGGCTCTGGCTCTATCAAATGGGCCCTGTTTTTTGGCTTGGTATTGATGAGTGTTTTCAGTCAAAACTTAATTCCGATTCACATTGCTTTTATCCCTTTGATTATCCCGCCTTTATTAATGGTGTTTAACCGTCTTAAAGTCGACAGACGTCTGCTGGCTTGTTTGATGACCTTTGGTTTGGTGACCACCTATATGTTCGTGCCTTATGGGTTTGGTGAGATTTACCTGAAGCAAATCATGCTGAAAAACGTCAGCGAAGCCGGTTTAAATGTTGAAAATATTTCAGTAATGAAGGCAATGGCCATTCCAGCACTGGGGATGTTAGTGGGCTTATTGACCGCGGTATTTATCAGTTATCGTAAGCCTCGTCACTATAACCTATCGACCTCACTGTCTAATGAAAGTAATGGCTATACTGCGCCACAGGGTCAGGGCGATGCCTTGACTCAAGCAGCAACGGCTGCGAATGCGCCGAGTAAAGGCAAAACCTTAATTGCTTTATTGGCGATTGTGACCGCCTTTTTGGTCCAGCTTTATACCGATTCTTTATTATTAGGGTCGTTATTTGGCTTTGGGGTATTTATGGCCACAGGGGTAGTGAAGTGGAACGAAGCGGACAGCGTGTTTAATGAAGGCATTAAGCTGATGGCGATGATTGGCTTTATTATGATTACCGCCCAAGGTTTCGCTGAAGTGATGAAAGCCACCGATCAGATTGCTCCGTTGATCGAAGGCGCAACCAATCTGTTTGCCGGTAATAAGGGTATCGCAGCCTTTATTATGTTATTAATTGGTTTAATTGTGACCATGGGTATTGGCTCATCGTTTTCGACCATTCCGATTATTGCAGCCATTTATGTGCCTTTATGTATGGCGATGGGCTTTTCACCACTGGCCACTGTGGCCATTATCGGTACAGCAGGGGCGTTAGGGGATGCAGGCTCTCCAGCTTCTGACTCAACGCTAGGCCCAACGTCCGGTCTTAATGTGGACGGTCAACATGACCACATTAAAGACAGTGTCATTCCCACCTTTTTACACTATAACTTACCGTTATTGGCGTTTGGTTGGATTGCGGCGATGGTGCTGTAATTAAAGCTGTATATTCAAGACTTAACCAAAAAGCGAGACAGAGTATCTGCCTCGCTTTTTTGGTTTTTAAACGCTGTAAAAGTAATTTGGACTAGGGGGCTGCTTATTAACCTTTAGTCTTCAAACTTATCAATCTCACCGGTTAAATAGCCTAGAAAATCATCGCCATTACTCATCAAGGCTTTGAGTCTGTCAGGATTAATCAAGCGTGCCAGTTCTTCTTCTGTAAATAACTGCTCCTCAGGGGATAGCTGACGTTGAGGGGCAGAGATGGCAGTGTTCTCTAAAGTCTGCAAATGACGGTCCACATTATCAGCGCTAGAGCTGTCCAGATTATCTACAATGTTTTCAGCATCGACAGGGTCTATATTGACATTACTGTCATTTGATTGAGGCGATTTACTCATGAGAACCACCGTATTTTTTTGGGGGTAATCAACGCATTTAGCGGCACATCCCAGGGTTGAGTCTGTAGCTTATTCACCACTTGGAACTCATAACACCACCCAACACGTAAGGGGTGCTTGCGGTGATTTTTTGAACTGCTATATTGATAAGATTTAGCCATTGTGGTGTCATAAAAACCGCCGCCCATGCCCATACGATTGCCCTGCTCATCAGCGGCTACCAAGGGGCAGATTATTAAATCAAGTTCATCGGCTGACAGTAGCCGACGGTGTTTGGTCTCTTGCATACCAAAAGGATGGCGCACGGTGGGAATATTAATCAGCTTAGTATGCTCAATCGGCGCAAAGCGGATGTGCTTATTGTCTTTACCAAGGGTATTAATCACTGGCATATAAGCTTTGTAGCCCATGCGTTGACACCATTTTAATAAGGGCTGGGTCGGTAACTCGCCAAAGTCATCCAAATAAATAGCCACTTTTGCGTTTTTGGGCAGGCGAGGGGTCAGCTTCGATAAATGGCAAAAAGCCATTGAAGCCAAATTACGGCGTTGTGGTTCGGTTAGTGAACGGCGTTGACGATTAATTTCGCGGCGGGAAGGGTTATTGCTCATAGTTTCATTTATAATAATTAAGGTCAAAAATAGCTATAGTAAAAATCTAAGATGAGTGCCTAGGATGTGGGCTCTGTACACTACTAAAAAAGCTATCAAAAAAAGGCCATTGAAAAACAGCGGCTAGCAATGCGTTTGATATCAAGTCATGCTATCATATTTACGCTATATTACACTCAGTCCTACTGTATTGGTAAGCTGAGTCATCAATGTCATTAATACCATAACAAATTCTTTTAGGTTTTATATAAAAAAACAGGAGACATTATGTCAACTCGTATAGAAAAAGATACCATGGGTAATGTGGAAGTACCTAGCGACGCTTACTGGGGCGCTCAAACTCAGCGTAGCCGTGAAAACTTTAAGATTGGTGGCGAAACTCTACCACGCCCAATGATTGAAGCAATGGCATTGGTTAAAAAAGCTGCAGCTATTACCAACGCAAGCCTTGGCCGTATCGAAGAAAGCCAACGCGACCTAATTATCCAAGCTGCTGACGAAGTGATCAATGGTGGCCTTACTGATCAGTTCCCATTGGTAGTATGGCAAACCGGTTCTGGTACCCAGTCAAACATGAACATGAACGAAGTACTGGCCAACCGTGCTAACGAAATCGCGGGTTCTGAGCGTGGTACTTATTCACCAGTACACCCTAATGACCATGTGAACCATGCCCAGTCTACTAACGACAGCTTCCCAACCGCTATTCGCGTTGCTGCTGCTCGTCAAATCAACAGCCTGTTAATCCCAGCGGTTAAAGCGCTACGTGACACCCTAGACAAAAAAGCCAAAGAGTTCGACAGCATCGTAAAAATTGGTCGTACTCACTTGCAGGATGCGACTCCTTTAACTTTAGGCCAAGAGTTCAGCGGCTACGTAAGCCAGCTAGACCATGCGCTAGTACGTATCGACAATGCGTTACAAGGCTTATATCAATTACCATTAGGCGGTACAGCCGTAGGTACCGGTCTAAACTCACACCCAGATTATGCAGTAAAAGCAGCTGAGCAATTAGCAGAACTAACGGGCCTACCTTTTGTAACTGCACCAAACAAATTTGAAGCACTAGCAGCACGTGATGCTGAAGTATTCGCTTCAGGTGCATTAAAAACTCTAGCGGCAAGCTTAAATAAAATTGCCAATGACGTACGTTGGTTAGCTTCTGGCCCACGTTGTGGTCTGGGCGAATTGACCATTCCTGAGAATGAGCCAGGCTCTTCAATTATGCCAGGTAAAGTAAACCCAACTCAGTCTGAAGCCATGACTATGGCCGTAGCTCAAGTAATGGGTAACGATACTACTATCAGCTTCGCTGGCGCGTCAGGTAACTTTGAGCTGAACGTTTATAAGCCAGTTATCGCTTATAACTTATTACAGTCAATCAAGCTAATGGGCGATGCTTGTAACAGCTTCAATGAGAACTGTGCGGTAGGTATTGAACCCGTTAAAGATAAAATCGATGATTTCTTACACAACTCACTGATGTTAGTAACGGCGTTAAACCGTCATGTGGGCTATGAAAACGCAGCGAAAATTGCTAAGACTGCCTATAAAGAAGATAAGACATTGAAACAAGTTGCCGTAGAGCTTGGTTTAATGACTGAAGCACAGTTTGATGAGTGGGTAATCCCTGCTGATATGGTTCATCCTAAATAAGCTTTTTTTACACTTTAATTTTTCATGTTAGCTTTTATAGCTAAATGATTTAAATCAAGTGTTTAGACCAAAAAACCTTGCCATTAATTTGGCAAGGTTTTTTTATTTAGGGACAGTTTAATTTTAGGTCAGTGCTTTTAAGCAGGTATTGGATAAATAGATTTCAAGCAAATAGGTTTGCGGTTTTTTATCACCAGTCGCCGTAAAACCACCCACTTCAGGGGGTGGATATAAGGCGACATAATTGCTAGAATGAAAAATCTGTTAAATCAAACCGTCTAAAAAAAAACAGCTAGGACAGTTAAATTGCGAGTACGCAGTGTCTTAACTGGTAGATGGTTTTTCAAACACACTCTCAAGCTGACTCGTGTCAATAGACAATCTTAACAGTAGAGTTAGCTTGAAATGAGAATCTTAGACGCAAGGTGTGACTTGCAAGGCGGTAGCCAACTCTAAGATTTGCGGTCGGGCTTGACCGTCTAGCTGTAGGAATCCCCTCGGTTTAGCGAAGGGAGGAAGTCAATTAAGTAAGCAGTAACCTTATATTGATATTTGAAAACTCCTATATTACAATTAATGTTATGTTATAACAAAACAATATATAGAAGTTACTATGCAATAATAGCAACTTAAATCTTATGGTTTTAATATATCCATATCTTCCAAATGCTTAGGGCAAAAGATATTTAAACAGTAGCATTTGGTTATTAGAAGGGTATTTCTCCTTCTTCCTTATAGTTATAATTTCCAAAAAAGGCGTTATTATGAAAAAATTAACCACTGTATTATCTTCTGCTGCAGTACTAGCAGCTGCATTAACCTCAGGCTCAGCACTGGCCTATTCAGATCAAGTGATGGATCCTGCAACCAGCTATGATTCAGCGACTAAAGTTAGACAAGTAAACTACAGTTGCCAAGGTAAAAATAAAATCAGCGTAACTTATGGCTTTAACAAGCAAAACTTACCGACTTATGCTCAAGCCAATTTAAACGGTAAAGATAGATTTTTACCTATTAATTTAGGCCGCTCAGACACCGTCGATACAGTATTTGGCGATGAAGACAACTTCAGCATTATGAGTAATGCTTTGCGTCTCAATAACTATCATAACTCTAGCATTAACATTCAAGATGCCAGCAGCAAAATCCTTTACAAAGGCTGTAATTCAAAATCAGTTAAAAGACTTAAAGGCTAATTGATTTGACTGTCTGATTGGGCTGTCTGATTAGGCTGTACAATAAGCTAATAAATATAGCGCAAATCTAGATCGGCTAGCTAGATTGGTAAGTAGAAAGACCCTGTTCAACTGAGCAGGGTCTTTTTATTATTTATTACTTGTAATAAAAAGACTATTTCTTAAAAATCCAATCTTTGTTACTATAATATTGTCATATTGTTAAATTGGTTTTATTAATGTGTTATTAGGTGAGTTAATTATTCTAAATTGGAAATAGCCTATGTATAAGAATCTACCGAAAATTGCTCTATTAAGTTCTGCATTATTGTTTGTAGGCTGCGATAAAGTGCCTGATGTAGGGCTTGGAGGTAAAAGTAAAATTGAATGCTCGAATCCAGATGCCCAAAGCTTAGTGATTGATTCTATGCAAAAAGCGATCAACTCTAGCGCCAAAGGCTATGCAGCTTCGTTCGATAGACCCACTTCTGGCTCTAGTATTCGTGCTGGTATCAACCAATTAAAGATGAATTTGGATCATATTCGCACTTCTCAAGACGACCCTCAAAGCACTAAAAACTTCTGTAAGGGCACATTGACGGTAATGATTCCTAGCAAGGTTATCCAAAACGCAGATGTCACCAGAGAATATAATGGTGAATTTGATGTGCAAGAAGATGCCTATCAGCAAGACATTGAGCTTGATGCCAATACCGTAAGCTATGAGATGGAATACTCAGTACAGCCTACTGATGATGGTGAAGTGATCTTTGTTGAGCCTCAAAATGGCAATGATTTAGCTATGTTCTTGGCCTATGTGCTGGTTGATGCAGATCAGAAAAATAACGTTAAAGGCAAAAAAGTGGTAGAAGCTAAGCAAGAAGCGAAAAAGGTCTCTGAAGTACAAAGTGCTGCAGATAAAGCCGCTGCTGCTGCTGCCAGTGCTATGGCTGCTACTGCCGCTGAACAAGCCAAAGTTAAAGCAGAAATGGACTATAAACGCAGTGAGTTCAATAAAATGTGGGGCAGAGCCTCTAAAGAAGCTCAAAACTCCATAGAATATGATCAAAAAGATTGGGTAGAGTGGCGTGATGAGGTCTGTGTGGAGGAGGCAAGAAGTGCGGAGCCGGCGCGTCAAGAGATTGTGAGAATGCAATGTATCACAAGGCTGTTAAGTGATCGCTACTATGAAGTAAAAGAGTATTTTGATAACTATTAAGCGAATAGTAATTAAGCTCATAGTAATCAGTTAATGCTCCATAAAAAAATCCAAGCCTAGGCTTGGATTTTTTATTTTTGCAACTCATAGCTGCTCATAAATAAAAGAGCGTACTAATTGCTGCTAGCGTTTTCTTTTACTAACAAGGATGATAGCCAGAAGAATCAGTAAGCTTATGGCAATAGCGATAAGACTTTTGTTTTCAAAGAAACCTGAAGCAGTAGACTTAGCCTCAGAAGCTTTGGCACTGCTATTTGACCCAGTAGGGATAGACGATTCAGAATCTAAAGAGCCATCCTCAGCCTGTTGCTGCTGTGCGGCCTGCCTTAGCTGTGCTGAGCTGTCCATAAGATGCTGATGGATTTTTTTACCAGCTTTGCCATCAGGTTCAAGACCGTTATCCGCTTGGTACTTTTGGATAGCACGGCGGGTACCGTCACCGATAATGCCGTCTACCTCTCCGATATCATAGCCTAATAAATTTAATGACTCTTGAACTTCACGAGATTCTTTACGACTCAAGCCTGGGTCATCCGTAGGCCAAGGAGTAGCAAACTCAATATTGGTATCTTGTTTCTCAATCTGCTTCGATAAGTGAGCAATGGCTAAAGCGTAATTTTCTGAAGCATTATAAGCATAAAAAGAATCAAAGTTACGACCTACTAAGAAGGCAGGGCCGTTTTTGCCCGACGGTAAAAACAACCCTGCTGAGGCCAATGTCTCGGGCAGAGGGCTACCATCAGCCAAAGTTATTCCTAAGCTGCTCCAATGTGAAATGGGCTGTTTATTCTTACGGTCATTTTTGGCATTAACAGAGGTGGGCAAACGGACTTCATAGCCCCAAGGTTGGCCTGTTTGATAGCCGCTGTTTTTTAGGAAGTTAGCCGTAGAAGCTAGGGCATCTGCTTGACTGTTCACCAAGTCTTTTCGGCCATCACCATCAAAGTCTTGTGCCAGTTGCAAAAAGGTAGACGGCATAAATTGAGTTTGACCAAAAGCGCCCGCCCAAGAACCTTTAAAGTCTTCTTTGGATATATCCCCTTGCTTTAGAATCTTTAAAGCGCTGACATACTCTCCGCGAAAGTAGCTTTGACGGCGACCAAAGCAAGATAAAGTGGCTAGCGAATCTACCACATTCTTTTTGCCAAGCTTGGTACCAAAGTCTGATTCAACCCCCCAGACGCCAAGCACATCATAACGGTTAACCCCATATTCTGACTCGATTCTGGCCAAAATATCCGCATATTTTTCGCTGGCATTAATCCCATCAATCACCCGTTCCTCATCGACTAAGCTGGCCAAATAGTCCCATGGCTCTTTGGCAAATTCAGGCTGATAGTCTAAAGATTCCAGCACACTGGGATCGCCTTGTAATGGACGATACTGATTAAAAGTGTCTCTCACTCCAGAAAAAGGACCGGTTTGTACCAGATTGTCTAAACAAGCATTAAACTTTTGATTATCGAGACTAATGGTTGCTTCCTGTGCCGCCTGACTGGCATTCATACCTAATATTAGACTGCTAGAAAGCAGCAAATAGAAGCCTGAAAATCGAGCTGCACAGGTAAGGGGTGATACAAAGGGGATAAAGGACAAAGAAGGGGGCTTTAGGGACATAGTTTGGCTGCTCAAATATAAAAAAATCTAAACGCATATATTAGCAGAAAGAGTCTGTTTTTAAACCAATAGTTTGCCCTTAATAATAAGTACCAACTCCCTGATAACGGCAAATAGGCAGCTCATAAAAAAGGGGCGCATGATTTACTCATGCGCCCCTTCCAAATAAGAGAACTGATTTATTTAATCAATGACTTATTTAATTTCAAGCTTCTTACTGCTTGAGCTCGCAAGCTTCGGTAAAGACAGTTGTAATACGCCGTTTTCGTATGAGGCTTCTGCCTTATCTACATCAATCTTTTCAGGTAACTGGAAGCTACGTGAGACTGATCCGAAGTAACGCTCACTACGTAGCACTTTATTGCCTTCTTTTTGTTCATCTTTTTGAGAAATTTCAGCACTGATTGAAACCACATCACCTGAAATTGATAGATCAATGTCTTCTTTGGCCACACCTGGAATCTCTGCGTTAACAAAGAATGTATCGTCTTTTTCACTGACATCAATCTTAATCTTTGAAGCAGCTGGTAGGGCATCACCATGAAGGGGACGCATTAAGAAGCTGGGTGCCATTTCATCAAATAAGCTATCAAAAAGCGAGTTTCTAGTTACTAATTTAGTCATATTATTATCCTTATAGTTAATGGTTTACTATGTGACATCTAAGTGTCTCTCTTACCTATATATATGCGGATAACTTTATTTTTTTCAAGTCTTTTTGATAATATAAGTTAAAAAGACAATGTAGCCATAATGCGCTTATAGTTTATTTTAAAAAGTATAGTGGACTTTATATGACTGATAAAATAATAGAGTAAAGGTAATGACTATTTGGCAATATAAGGGTTAGCAATCCCCAGCTTTTCTAAAATCGCAATTTCAAACCCTTCCATTTCATCTTGCTCAGCTTGCCCCAATTCATGGTCGAAGCCAAATAGATGCAAAATGCCATGAACCAGTAGATGGGTTGCGTGGTCCGCTACCGTTTTGTGTTGCTCACTGGCTTGCTGCTCGACCACTTCATGACAAATAATCAGTTCACCAAGAGCAATTTCTGGCATTTCAGTCACAATAAAAGCTGGTAGATCGCTGGGGTAAGATAAGATATTGGTAGCATAATCTTTATTACGCGCTTCCAAGTTAAGTTCACGCCCTTCAACACTATCGGTCAGGTAAACGCCCAATTGCTTTGGCTTCTGTGACCAAGTTTCAGCATCTACCTCTTCAAAATATGGCAAGGTAATGGACTGAGTGCTTATAAAGTCTAAAGTAGTAGTCAGCACCTGCTCAATGTGATCAGGTGAGTAAAACTTATCAGCCACCTCGTTTGCCACAGCTTCCGAGGTGCTGATATCAATGATAGGCATAATAGAGTCGGTCATAATCAATCCCATTTAAAAGAGTAGAGCAGTTTAGTCTGGTAACGATATTTTAGTATTTAAAGTCAGCTGGCACCAAAAGATTGATATGCAAGAAATAAAAAGCCGGATAAGACTATCCGACTCTTTAACAAATTAAGCTTTAATAAATTGGACTTTTTAGCTTGTTTTAAAAGCTATTATTTGGCATCCATTTCAGCTTGTTTGCGTTCTTGTTCTTCTCGGCGAGCTATTTTACGAGCTTCTTTAATGGCCTCTTGTTCTTCATCCCATGCGCCGTAAGCCTCGACGATTTTTTGCACCAACTGGTGACGCACCACATCTTTTGAGTCAAATTTAGTGATATGAATCTCTTCAATTTTACCTAAGATTTGAATGGCTTGGGCCAGACCAGATTTGTGGCCTCGGGGTAAATCCACTTGTGTTACGTCACCGGTGATAACCGCACGCGACCCAAAGCCTAGACGGGTTAGGAACATCTTCATCTGTTCAGGGGTGGTGTTTTGTGCCTCATCCAAAATAACGAATGAGTTATTCAAAGTACGACCGCGCATGTAGGCCAGTGGAGCAATCTCAATGATTTGCTTTTCAATTAGCTTGCCTACTTTTTCAAAACCCAGCATTTCATATAAGGCGTCATATAAAGGGCGTAAGTAAGGGTCAATTTTTTGGGTTAAATCGCCTGGTAAAAAGCCCAGCTTTTCACCCGCTTCTACCGCAGGGCGTACCAGTAAGATGCGTTCGATTTCATTGCGCTCTAGCATATCAACTGCACAAGCCACCGCCAAATAGGTTTTACCAGTACCGGCAGGGCCGACACCGAAGGAGACGTCAGAGGTTAAGATACGTTGGACATAACGCTGTTGGTTGCCACCGCGTGGGATAATTTTCCCTTTACGGGTTTTTAGCGCGATAGAGTCATAATTGGCTTCAGCATCGTACGCATATTCTTCTGAATCCTGCTCATCTTCAACTTTCTCAGGACTAGCAAAACTATCAAAATCACGAGACATGCTGGCCTGAATAATAAGATGAAGCTCTTGCGGGGCAATGTCTTTTTCAGACTGAGCCTCATCGGCCAACTTATTTAAAATAAAGTCACCACGTTCTACCGCTGTCAGGTCACCGGCTAAGATAAACTTGTGTTGACGTTGATTGATATGAATGCCAAGGCGTTCCTCAATGTATTTAAGGTTATTATTGTATTCGCCAACCAAGATTTTCAATTGTGATGAAGTTAAAAAATCAAGATTAATTTTTCGTGTGACGGTATCAGTCAAGTGAGGATCCTTTTTTTATTTGGGTTTTAAAACTATGTATTTATTATGGCCGTTAAATAATGAAATTCAAGCGATAGTAGCCAAGCAGTAGGTCGATTTTTGTAATTTAATAAAGCACAGTTTTTAATTTGCTAAAGCCCAGAGAGTTGCGACAAGTTGATTAAATATTATTAGAGTTTAAGGTAAGATACAGTAAAAGCAATATACTACTTAAAGGTTATGATGATAAGCTTGATAATTAAGGTAACATGATAAGATACTAAATAAGAAAATATTAATTATAAAGGCACAAGTTTTGGCCTAAAAATTGGTTTAAAAACTATATCTACAAAAACAGTGCCTAAAAATAACTACGCTTAAAAACAACTATTTCATTTAATAAAACAATAAAGTTCAGCCGTTTCAATGAATAGCATATTTCAATTAATACAATAAAATTAACAAGAGTAGGTTTATGACAAATCAAACAGAAAAGACAGCTTTTAATAATTCAGATGCGATAACTGAGCAAAGCGTTATTATTGCAGGGGGCGGTCATGTGGGCTTGTCTTTTGCTTTATTATTGGCGGCTCAAGGCATTGCTAGCAGCATAGTAGAGCGTAAAAAATACCCAAAACTTAGCCCCAAAGAAGATGCCAAAAGAACCCATTACTTAGACAGTCGCAATACCGCATTATCGAGACGCACGGTACAGATTTATCAAGAAATCGACTTGTGGGATCAGCTACAAAGCCATGCTTGCCGTATCGATTCGGTTCAGGTCAGCGAGCAGGGCAGCTTTGGTTATGCTCAGCTGAATAAAGAAGAAGAAAATGTAGAATCCTTTGGGCAGGTGATGGAGAATGCTTGGCTGGGTCGTAAGCTGTTATTGGCCGTGCAACAAAGTCCCTTAATTGACTTGATTGATGGGGCAAATGTTACTGCAGTTGAGCAGTCAGCGACGTCAGTGACGCTTACTTATGATACCGATACTGAGAAGCAGCAGAGCTTAACAGCTGATCTCTTGGTAGCCTGTGATGGTAGAGATTCGACAGTGCGTAATCTGTTAGATATTGGCACTAAAGATTATGACTATGGTCAAACCGCTATCGTTGGTGTGGTACAGACCGATAAGCCGCATGAGCACGTTGCTATCGAGCGCTTTAGCCCGGCAGGACCTTTGGCGGTATTGCCGTTAACGGATGCAGACGGCGATGGCAATGACCCAGTGCAGGCCGGTTACCGTCGCTCCGTGGTTTGGGTCTGTAAAAGCGGTGAAGAAAAGCAATATTTGGAAGATGATGCGCTATTTATGGCGACGTTACAAAAAGCGTTTGGTCAGCGGGCCGGTACCTTTATTGAAGCCGGTCGCCGTGGAGCTTATCCTCTAACCCGCGTATTGGCAGAGCGTCAGGTAGATGGCCGGATAGTGATTATGGGCAATGCTGCTCACACCCTGCATCCAGTTGCTGGACAAGGCTTTAACTTGTGTATGCGCGATGCTCATGTACTGGCAAAAATGCTGGGCAACCAAGTACTGCGCGGAGAAGATATTGGCGATCCCCAGATGCTAAAAGCTTATGAGCGTGCCCGTCAAAAAGATCAAAAACGAGTTATTCGTTTCTGTGATGCGGTAGTACATGGCTTTACTCATCCCAATCCAGCGGTGAAGCTGGCACGTAACGTAGCGCTTATTGCCTTTGACAAGCTACCTAATGTCAAGCCGTTGGTGGCTAACTATGCGATGGGTCTAAAGTCTTAAATTTTCAAGATTTGGATGGCAACGATTTTACTTTTAACTGATTTTATTTGAAACATTGGGCGGCTCTATGGCGACAACAACTGCGACACAAACCCTAATCATTGGCGGCGGCATTGTCGGTGCTACTCTGGCATTGAAATTAGCACAGCAGCAGCAAAAAGTGACTTTAATCGATGCACGTCCAGAGCTGAGTGAGGCTCAGTGGCAAGATAGGCTAAAGCAGCGTGATGCTCGTGTGTTTGCGTTAAGTATTGCCAGTATTGAGCTGTTAAAAGAGGTCGGTGCCTGGCAACTTATTTCCCAATCAGGGCGTAAAGCTGACTACACTCAGATGCAGGTGTGGCAACAAGATGGCAAGGGTGAGCTGAATTTCGGTGATGAAATGGTACCTCAGTTATTGGGGTCTATGGTCGAGCCATTTGTGATTGAACAAGCCTTGTATCAAAGAATGGCCGCTGATGATGTCAAAGAGCATCTGACCTTAGTTGCTGGTCATAAAGTTACTATGCTGGATTGGTTAGGCAGCGAGCAAGGCTATCAGGTTCATCTTGATAATGGCGATAAGCTACAAGGTAAACTGCTAATTGGGGCTGATGGTCGTGGGTCATTGGTGCGACGTGAGGCTGGTATTGGCCTTGATACTTTGGACTATAATCAAACCGCCATTTGCTGTGCTATCAAGACCGAGAAGCCGCATAAAGCTACCGCCCGTCAGTTGATGCTACCTACCGGAACTCTGGCGCTATTACCATTGGCTGATGTCACTGAACAAGACAAAGCCAATCCGCAGCATTGGCAGTCGGTGGTTTGGAGTTTGCCACGCAATAGAGCGCTTGAGTTGCTACAGTTAAACCAGGAGGGCTCTCCAGAAACTGCTGATATTTTACGAGCTGAGCTTGCCGCTGCCAGTCAGTATGCTTTAGGCGATATTGAGCAGCTTGAGTCTATTGCGAGTTTCCCGCTGAATGCGCAACAAGCGAAGCATTATGTGAAAGATAACTTGGTATTAGTCGGAGATGCCGCGCATGGGGTGCATCCGCTGGCGGGTCAAGGACTGAATTTGGGTATGCTTGATGTGTCAGCTTTGGTTGATATATTGAACGAGGATTATCAGCGTAGTGGTGGCAGGTGTTGGGGTGAGCTTGCCACATTACGTCGCTATGAGCGCACCCGTCGTCCTCATAACAGTGTGATGATGCACAGTTTTTCACTCATGAACTGGCTGTTCGCTGGTGACTTTGCGGCATTACGTCCGGTACAGCAGCTGCGCAGTGAGGGCATGTACCGGGTGGGTAAAATCAAACCGTTAATGCGCTTCTTTACCAATAAGGCGAGCGGGCTTTAAATGAAAACTTTACCAATCATTGCGGCAACATTTTTGAGCATAAGCGTTTTAGGATTAGTGGGTTGTCAAACTGTGTCGGCGCCTAGTCCAGAAGCTGTAGTGACTACTCCCACCGATCCGAATAAATTAGATAGTGACGGGGATAGGGTACCAGATAGTATTGATCGATGCCCAAATACACCGTGGAATATAGTGGTTGATAAACAGGGTTGCCCACCAACTCCTATAGGAACAGATTTAAAAATGGAGTATAGAGCTTATTATGAAGCTGGAAGTAATCAGTTAACTCAAGAAGATCTAATAGAATTAGACAGAGTTGCAGATATTATGAAGCAGTATCCAGAGTCTAAAGTGCTTTTTGAAGGTCATATCAGTAATTATGAAAAGAGCACTAACAATGCTGCTTTGGCTCAAGAACGGGTAGAGTATGTTGAAAACTATCTTATCTTAAATCATGGTATTCAGCCCGACAGAATTACGATAGAAGCTTATGATGCTACTCGACCGCTTTCTGAAAATGAAGATAACAAAGAGGAGCTAAGACTCAACCAAAGAGTTTATCACCAGTCGCCGTAAAACCACCCACTTCAGGGGGTGGATATAAGGCGACACACACTGTCGTAAGAAGTCGTTAAAGGGTTGTAAGCTAAAATTAATCTTGCCATACTAAGCATATGAAAACACTCAAGCTACGCATTAAAAACAAACACATAAAAGAGCTGAATCGTCTAAGCGGTTCAGTGAACTTCGTGTGGAACTATGTCAATGCGTTAAGTTTTGAGCATCTAAAACGTACCGGTAAGTTTTTTAGTGCTTATGATCTAAGTGAGTACACCAAAGG
>NZ_FUGE01000168.1 GCF_900162825.1 Psychrobacter piechaudii | reverse complement strand
AAAGACGAAAGCTTAAGAAACATGGTCGACCCCAGCAAAGTTTGTTTGCTATTGGTTTGGATGTTTTGATTGATGGTTTGCGTGAGTATTTCTTTGCTGGCAATCGACGTGTGTTTGAGGTTCTAATAAGCTATTTGTCTTCTAGTCCACGACCTTTGAGACTTTGAGCATTTTTGTCGTGTACAGAGGTCAGCTATAAAATATTCTGCCTGTTCAATCACTTCTATTAGCTCTTAGCTAGTGCAAACTTATAAGAAGCAGTGTTACGGCCAAATAAAATAATGGCTCGACAGTAATTTTCTAGGGTAGGCTCGACATCGACGAAATTCATTACCACTCCTTGGGTATCTTGGTTATGAGTTTAGGTATTATCTTTATATAAACCAACTGGCTAATCAACTCAATAAGCGTTTGAGTGATAATAATAACTGGTATGACAGAGTTATAGCCTGGGATAGCTAATGCTAGCGGGAGTATAACCAGTGAGTTTCGGGTACTGCTGCTAAACACTAAAGCACGATTAGCAGGGATATTAAGTTGAAATAAGCGGCCTATAATCCATCCTATCACTGGGGCAAGTATGGCAAATGCAATATAGATAGGAATAACTTGCAGGACAGTCACTGTTTGGCCTTTGAGGCTTGGAATCACAGAAGCAATAATTATGAACAACACAAGAGCAGTAGCAGGTACAGGAAGTAAAGATAGGCTATTAGTTATTTGTTTGCCACTATTTGAGCGCGTCGCCCACAACTGCAGGATAGCCGCAAATATAAAAGGGATAACAATTAGTTGCATAAAAGCGTGAATAAATGTGTTTACTTGAATCAGCTCTACAAATGAGTTTCCGAGAAATAGCTTGAGATATATTGGCAAAAGTAGAATTTGTACTATTAGTAGAATAGGGGTGGAGGAAAGCAGTAAGCGAGAATCCGCTTGACCTAAGTGTGAAAAAGTTATCACATAGTCAATGCACGGACACAGAAGCACCAATAGCACAGCTAACAAAATAAATGGATCAGGCGGTAATAAAGGAAGCAAGGCTGCAATTAATAAGGGAATGGCAATGAAGTTTGCTATGAGTAAAGCTGTAAGGAACTTTAAGTCACTTAAGCCCTTTTTAAGTCCGGTAACAGGAACTTGTAAAAAAGTGACAAACAATATCAAAGCTAAAGCAGGGTTTATAGCCCACTGAAAATCAGCAATCTGCGGAACCATTATCCCTACAAGTAAGGCTAAAATAGTAGCGACGAAGTAAATGCTAATTTGTCGAGTTTCTAATAAAGTGCGTAGGTTATCCATGCTTTGCTCTTAGTGCTCTAAAATATAGGGTTACAATAGAAGATAGGTGGAGGTGAATTATAGGCTACGAGTAGAACAATTGTGTTAAGTCTTAACTTTAAATATTTGTAGAAATAAAGGCTTGCAAAAGCTAGAAAACTTGCTAAAATACATCACCTCAATAGGCGTATAGCTCAGTTGGTTAGAGCGCTACCTTGACATGGTAGAGGTCGCTAGTTCGAATCTAGTTACGCCTACCAAATTCGAAAGCCCCAATCTTTATGATTGGGGCTTTTTTTTGTGCAGCCAAAAAACCAACAATAAGAAAAGCCCAACAATTAGAAGGTACTAAAAAAGAACAAAAAAAGAGAACCTCAATTTGAGGCTCTCTTTTTAAAGTCATGGCTTTAGTGGCTTAGTCTTAATAGCTTTGAAAATTAGCCAACTAAATTACTGACTAACTTTTGCCAGAACTTCTTCACGGCTAAGTAATTGTTTTTCCCCTTCACGGCGATCAACATACTCGTATTTATCTTCAGCTAAGTTGCGGTCTGATACCACGATACGGTGTGGAATACCAATAAGCTCAAGGTCAGCAAACTTCACACCAGGACGCTCGTTACGGTCATCTAGGATAACGTTTAAGCCTTTGGCTTTTAGCTCTTCATATAAAGCTTCAGCGGTTTGCATAACCGTGTCTTCTTTTGATTTCATTGGCACAATGGCGATGTCAAAAGGCGCGATTGAGTCTTTGATATCTGGTGTTTTGGCCCAAATGATACCGTTGTCATCGTGGTTTTGCTCAATGGCAGCAGCGATGATACGGCTAACCCCGATACCATAACAGCCCATCATTAGAGTCACTGGCTTACCATCTTCACCCATAACCGTACAGTTTAGCGCTTTTGAATATTTATCGCCCAACTGGAAGATGTGGCCCACTTCGATACCACGTTTGATGCTTAGCGTGCCTTTACCGTCTGGTGAGGCGTCGCCTTCTACCACGTCACGAATATCAACCACTTCAGTGATCTGAGCGTCACGCTCCCAGTTCATGCCCGTGGTGTGCATGTCATATTCGTTGGCACCTGATACAAAGTCGCTCATGGCAGCTGCTGCACGGTCAACATAAACAGGGATGTCTAAGTCTACACCGATGAAGCCTTTTTTCAGACCAGCGGCTTTCATTTCTTCTTCAGTAGCGAAAGTAAGCGGTGTGGCTACTTCAGCGATTTTCTCAGCTTTGACTTCATTTAAGGTATGGTCACCACGAACTACTAGGGCTACCAATTGTTCTTCGCCTTCAGAGCCATCTTCATTGATGCGATGACCTTTAACCACTAAAGTTTTTACTGTGGTTTCTAAAGGAATGTCTAGGAACTTAGCCAAATCTTCGTTGGTTTGAATCTTTGGTGTTGCTACATCTTGTCTTTCTTGAGTAGGAGCGGCGCGCTCATCGGTACAGACTGCTTCTGCAAGCTCAACGTTAGCTGCGTAGTCTGACCCGTCAGAGAAAGCGATGGCATCTTCACCACTGCCAGCCAATACATGGAACTCATGAGAAGCTGAGCCACCGATTGAGCCAGTATCGGCCAATACAGCACGGAAGTTTAAGCCCAGACGTTGAAAAATGCGGGTGTAGGCATCATACATCTGTTGATAGGTTACTTCCAATGACTCTTGATCTACGTGGAAAGAGTACGCATCTTTCATGGTGAATTCGCGGGCACGCATGATACCAAAGCGAGGGCGAATCTCATCGCGGAACTTACCTTGAATTTGGAAGAAAGTAACAGGCAGCTGTTTGTAGCTACGTAATTCACCACGGGCCAAATCAGTGATGACCTCTTCGTGAGTGGGGCCTAGTACGAAGTCACGATTGTGACGGTCGGTGAAACGTAGAAGTTCAGGACCATAATCTTCAAAGCGTCCTGACTCTTGCCATAACTCAGCAGGCTGAGTCATAGGCATGAGGACTTCTTGTGCGCCGATGTTTTCCATCTCTTCACGCACAATTCTTTCAACTTTTTGCAGGACCTTAAGACCCATCGGTAACCAAACATATAGGCCTGACGCTAGCTTACGAATAAGACCGGCTCTTACCATAAGTTGGCTTGAGACGATATCGGCATCGCTTGGGGTTTCTTTTAAGGTAGCAAATAAAAACTGGCTGGCTCTCATAACTGACTCGACTTTACTCAATGTAGTTAAAGGGTGGTTAACGATAAAATTAACTTTAAAAAACTCACTGAAACAATAAAAGCACCGTCAATAAGGCCCGTCTTAAATGTGCTGCTAATCAGTATTCAGACGGTTATTACGGTGTTAAATGATAATAGTAAGAAAAAATAATAGTGGTAACCTGACTATGTTAGGTAAAGTCGGCCTTTGACGCAATCCTTTTTTGACTTCTTACTGGATTTAGGCCCAATTTAATACCAATTTTAAGCCATATAGAATCAGATTGACTAAATTTTGATTTATTACCCTTTGAATCCAACAGACAACTTCTAGTTTATTAGCTATATTAAACCCAAAATAATAATCACATGAGGGCGAAACATGAATAATATGAAGCAAGCTGGGCCAACCCCCGGCAATAACTCTAATCCCACCGCTAAAAGTAGTGGTGTGTTACTCAAGCTGGTGTTTTTACTGGTTTTGATTCTGCTTAGTGTTTTGCTGTGGCAGCAGTTTAATCAAGACAATTCACCGCAAATTCAAACCGTTAGCCGAGAAGGCGTGGTCAGTAAAATTCAGCAGCTGAATCGCTTAGAAACTGTGGCTTATAATGTCGATACAGTAATTACCAGTGAGCAGCCAGGCAGTTGGCAGCGTTTATGGCAAGATGAACAAAAAGGCTTGTTTATTGCTCGTGGTCGAGTAGTCGCTGGGGTAGACTTAAGTGAGCTAAGTCCAGAGATGGTTCAGGTCACAGACCCCACCGAGGAGCAAATCGCGACAGCACAGGCCAATGCTGAAGCACAAGGCAATGAAGATATGCCGATAACTTTAATGCCTAATATCATGGTTACTTTGCCACCTGCGCAGATTTTCACTGTGTATTTGCAAGATATTGATGTTTATGACTGGCAGTCTGGCGGCTTATTTGGCATGAAAAAAGTCGAGCCTGAGATTTTAGCGCAAGCTCAAGCCAGCGCTAAAGAGGAAGTGCTTAAGCGTGCCTGTGCTGATGGGGTGATGCAGCAAGCAGAAGACAATGCCAAAAAAGAGATGCAGCAGTTATTTGCCATGACTGGGGCAGAAGTTAGTGTAACCACTCAAGGGGCAGGGGCATGTCAGCCTGCTGACTAAAGTGTTTAGATTAGGATGTTTATATTAGGGCGTTTAGATTAGGATGTATAGATTGCCCTTACCAATACTGCTTTAGCCCTTAAACTGCTCAATGGCATAAAGGCGAGCTTGCTTGTGGTCTACCATAGGTTGCGGGTAGTCAACCTGAGCAAAGCTGCCTTTTTTGCTTAAAGCCTGCCTGAGCTTCGCCTCATCATGTAAAACACTGGCCGGAATATCTTTTAATTCAGGCAGCCAAGTCTTAATAAAAATAGCGTCTTTATCATGGGTCTTGGCTTGGCTAAACGGATTCATGATCCGAAAGTAGGGCGCAGCATCGGTGCCGGTGGAAGCGCTCCACTGCCAGCCCCCATTATTAGACGCAAAGTCTCCGTCAATCAGCTTTTGCATAAAGTAGCGCTCACCCAAGCGCCAATCAATAAATAAATTTTTGGTTAAAAACATGGCGGTTACCATGCGCAGGCGATTGTGCATAAAGCCAGTTTGGTTCAGGCAGCGCATGGCCGCATCTACCAAAGGCACACCGGTTAGTCCTCTACACCATTTCTCAAAATCTGATAAGTCATAAGACCAATTTACCTTTTGGTCGGCTACCTTATTAAAAGCAGCTCCTTTGACGATGTCTGGATTCTCTACTATAACGTGACGATAAAAATCCCGCCATGCCAGCTCACTAATCCAGCGCTGTATGTCTTGTTCAGCGCCAAAATCTTCATTTGGCTCATTTAAGTTATAAGCCTTGGCTTCATAAGCAGATTGAGCCGCTTGTTTGGCTTTTAGGTAGCATAAACGTGGGCTAATGACCCCTATGGTTAGATAGGCAGACAATTGGCTAGTGGCCTCTAGTGCCGATTGATCGCGGGCGATATCATAATGTTGCACATCTTCTGCTAAAAACTGCTGCAAGCGTTTATAAGCCTGATCTTCGCCGGCAGGATAGGTTTGACGTGTGGTTTGTAGCAACGACTGAGCAGTTGTTTCTTGATCAAATTGCCTTTCTAAAAATAGCCTAAGCGTTTTTTGATACAAATCCTCAATAGAGTCTAAAATCTGCGGCAAAATATCCGAATCTGGCTTATTATGATTAAGCTTTGCAAGCGGGTGCAAATTTACTAGGCCTGTGTCTAAAATGCTTTGCCATTTCTTATAAAAAGGGGTGAACACTTTATACATAGTGCCATCATTGGTCGTGACTGAGCCAGGTGGCAAGATACATTGATCGTGGTAACGATGGAACGTGATGCCCTTCTTGCTTAGCTGCCGTTCAAGTGCGCGGTCTCGCGCCATCTCATTAACTTCATATTCATAGTTGCTAGCAATATTGCTAATGTTATGCTGCTGGCAAAAATTATCTATGGCATCTACACACTGGCTATAATTAGGAGCTTGTAATAGGTGTAGCTCAATGTTTAATTGAGTCAACAAAGCCCCTGCTAATTCCTTTAAACTGCGAAAAATAAAATCCACTTGAGCCAAAGACATAGCGTGCTCAAGCCATTGCTCAGGGGTCACCATAAATAAGGCTTTTATATGGGGTTGATCTGCCCCTTGATTTGCCATCTCAGTTAAAGCAGAGAGTGCGGTGTTGTCCTCGAGGCGCAGGTCACGTCGAAACCAAATAAGGTAGGAGGTTTGGGGAGTGGGGGCAAGGGCAGGCATCGGGCATCCTTCATGGGCTTATATTCTTGATAAGTATTAATATTGGCAGTTATCGGCTTTAAATGGGGTAAGTTAGTGTAAGCACTGCTAAATTTGCCAAAAAGTATGCTACGATAAGTTTGATTTGGCAGTTTGAGTTTGGTAAAAGGATTACGGGGTCAATGCAGGTTAAATTTTGTGGGTTCACCCAAGCCAGTGATGTCCAGCAAGCGATTGAGCTAGGAGCTGATGCACTTGGCTTTGTGTTTTATCCTCCCAGCCCTCGCGCTGTTACTGCTGAGCAAGCCAAGAGTTTGGTGCAGCAAGTACCAGCCTTCGTGAGTGTCGTGGCACTGGTGGTAAATATGCAGCCCTCAGAGCTTGTGGCCTTGGCCAATAGCGTGGAATTTGATGTGATTCAGTTCCATGGAGATGAGTCTGCTGAGCAGTGTCAACAACTGGCAAAAAGCGTCAATAAACGCTGGGTAAAAGCGCTTCGTATCAATCAAGACACCCATGATTTACAAAGTATTCAGTCTCAAATTAAAGACTACGCTCAGGCCGGAGCAAGCAGTATCTTATTAGATGCTTATCATAAAGACGCCTATGGTGGTACTGGAGAGCGCTTTGACTGGTCATTAATACCTAAAGACAGTGCGCTGCCTATTATTCTGGCGGGAGGATTAACGCCTGATAATATTGGTGATACCTTAAAACTGCCTATTCAAGCCGTTGATGTCAGTGGGGGTATTGAATCTGCCAAAGGCATAAAAGATGCTGGCAAGATGGCAGCCTTTATCCGCGCTGTAAAAAGCACCCGATGGCCCAGTTAACTTCACATTCCAAGTACCTAACTAATGTAAAAAAGTCAGTTAACAATAAATCATTAACAAGACAGCTCATTGCATTGTTGTAATTGTTATATAAGTAGGGTAAAACCAAATATGAAAACCTTTGATAATGTACCACACAATGATGAAGTAGAAAGCATTACCGATTTCAATCAGTATCCCGACGCCAGTGGTCACTTCGGTATTCACGGCGGCCGCTTCGTCTCTGAAACACTGATGGCCGCTCTAGAAGAGCTAGAGACTTTATATTATAAAGTGAAGCAAGACCCTAAGTTTTGGGAAGAGTACCACAATGATCTGGTGAACTATGTGGGTCGTCCAACGCCACTTTATCATGCCAAACGTCTTAGTGATGAGATTGGCGGCGCGCAGATCTATTTTAAGCGTGAAGACTTAAACCACACTGGCGCTCATAAGGTAAATAACACTATCGGTCAGGCGCTACTGGCGAAGATGAGTGGAAAAAAACGCATCATTGCTGAAACAGGTGCTGGTCAACATGGCGTAGCGACCGCAACCATTGCTGCTCGTTTAGGCCTTGAGTGTATCATTTACATGGGTGCAGACGATGTAGAACGTCAGAAGATGAACGTCTATCGTATGCGTTTGCTTGGTGCTAAAGTGGTAGCAGTTGAGTCAGGGTCACGCACTTTAAAAGATGCTATGAACGAAGCGATGCGGGATTGGGTCACCAACGTCGATACCACCTATTATATTATTGGAACCGTTGCTGGACCTCATCCTTATCCGCTACTGGTCCGTGATTTTCAGGCCATTATTGGGAAAGAAGCCCGCATTCAGCATTTAGAAAAAACTGGAAAACTGCCAGATGCGCTAGTGGCCTGCGTCGGGGGCGGCTCAAATGCCATTGGATTGTTTTATGAGTTCTTAAATGACAAAGACGTAAAAATCTATGGGGTGGAAGCCACCGGTGATGGTCTAGAAACAGGACGCCATTCAGCTCCTCTGGCGAAAGGTCGTGTTGGGGTATTACACGGCAACCGTACTTATTTAATGGCTGATGATGAAGGTCAAATTTTAGAGACGCATTCAATCTCAGCGGGTCTAGATTATCCAGGCGTGGGCCCTGAGCACAGTTTCTTAAAGGATATTAAGCGTGTTGAATATGTGGGCTGTACTGATAAGCAAGCTTTGCACGCCTTCCATGAAGTGACTCGTAAAGAAGGTATCATCCCTGCGTTAGAGTCGGCTCATGCTGTGTATTATGGTTTAGAGTTGGCTAAAACCATGACCCCAGATCAGAGTATTATTGTCAACATATCAGGACGTGGAGATAAAGACCTACATTCTGTGATGAAAGCTGAGGGTATTGAGCTTTAAGCTTTATTTATCTTAAGTGGCAGCTTTTAATACCTTAAAGGTTTTAAAGACTGTCAGCCTCCTTCAGTTTTACTGAGTATCGACCCGTTTATTTATTAAGGGAATATCATGACCCGAATTGAAACCGCATTTAAAAACTTAAAACAACAAAATAAAAAAGCCCTTATTCCATATGTAATGGCAGGGGACCCCTCTCCAGACAGCTTTGTGGGCCTGATGCACGACTTGGTGACCCATGGAGCGGATATGATTGAAGTGGGGCTGCCATTTTCAGACCCGATGGCTGATGGACCGACAGTTGCATTGGCAGGCGAGCGCGCTCTGGCAGGCGGCACCAGTACCCATCAAGCTTTACAGATGGTAAAAAAATTCCGAAAAACTGACAGCACTACGCCGGTGATTTTAATGGGGTATTTAAATCCTATTGAGATTATTGGTTATGATGAATTTATTAGATTGTGTGACGACTGCGGCGTAGATGGGGTATTGGTAGTGGATTTACCGCCTGCTGAATCAGGTGACTTCGTACAGCGTCTGGCACAGCATAATATGAATAAGATTTTCTTATTATCGCCCACGACTTTACCTGAACGTCGTAAGCAAGTCATGACCCATTGTGGCGGTTATATTTATTATGTTTCGCTAAAAGGGGTTACCGGCTCTGCAAGTCTAGATACAGCAGCGGTTGGAGAACAGGTTCAGGCCATTAAAAAAGAGACAGACCTACCTATTTGTGTGGGCTTTGGTATTCGTGATGGTCAGTCAGCAGCTGCCATTGGGAAGCATGCGGATGGGGTAATCGTGGGTAGTGAGCTGGTGAAGAACTTTACAGGTTTAGACAGTAACTCCAGTGCTGATGAGATTTCAGCTGCTCAAGCCAAAATTATGGATAAAATGGATGAGCTACGCCAAGCTTTAAATCAATTGGCTTAGCCCAAAAGCTTGCTGTAAATACTTTTTTATTAATATTAATTTGATGTACTTATGACAAACAATAGTAAGCCGACCAAGACTCAGCCCAATAAAAAAGCGGTTGACCCTGCTATGGACTGTGGATCTCAGTCTGATAAGAAGACGGCTACCACAGAGCCTAAATGTGAGACTTGGCTGTCTCGTCCTGTGCCCAGAGTGAAGCGTCACACGCTACCGCAATTGACAGCGGTAGAGACTGAGCCTTCTACTCAGTGTCCGCAGTGTCATTCTATGACCACCAATACTGCTTTGATTTTTAACAGTTATGTCTGTCCTCACTGCGATCATCACTTAGCCATGACTGCTCGTGAGCGTTTGGCTGATTTCTTGGATCAGATCGAGCAAGAGTTGGGTCAGCAATTTCATACCGGTGACCCTTTAAGCTTTGTAGACAGTAAGCCTTATCCGCAGCGCATGCAGCAAATGCAACAAAAAACCGGTGAAAGTGAAGCCTTGATTGTGTTTAAAGGTAAGCTGCGTGAGATGGATGTGGTGGCTTGTGCCTTCGACTTCCGCTTTATGGGAGGGTCAATGGGGTCTGTGGTTGGTGATCGTTTTGTTGAGGCCGCAGAAGTGGCCCTTGAACGAAAAATACCGTTAATCTGTTTCGCAGCCTCTGGTGGCGCCCGTATGCAAGAAGGGGTACTGTCCCTTATGCAGATGGCTCGAACTGCGGCCGCTATTGAACGATTGCGTCTGTCAGGGGTGCCTTATATTGTAGTACTGACCAATCCTGTATATGGGGGAGTGACTGCTTCTTTGGCCATGCTGGGCGATATCCACCTTGCTGAACCGAAAGCCATGATTGGCTTTGCCGGTAAACGCGTCATTGAGCAGACGGTTAGACAAACTTTAGAGGAACCCTTCCAGCGGGCAGAGTACTTATTAGAGCATGGGATGATCGACCAAGTGGTTCACCGTCACCAGCTAAATGATACCGTGCATCGTTTATTGGCTAAGCTGATGTAAAGCTAAGCTGAATCGACTTGTCTTTTTTATTTAGATTAACTGGTTTTTATTTTTTTGCTGAGAGGCATCGTGATTAATACTCCTTCAACCCCCACAACAGTTGTCAATCCCCCAAACGAATCCAGTCCTTTATCGGACTGGATTTATTACATGCAGCAGATACATGTCTCAGCAATAGACATGGGCTTGTCTCGGGTACTGCCTGTGGCCAATCATTTAGGTTTGATACAGTCTGCCAAAGATGATGCTTATGTGTTCACTGTCGCAGGCACCAATGGTAAAGGGTCTACCACCGCAGTTATTAGTGAAATTTGCCAACAAGCCGGCTATAAGACCGCCCTTTATCAGTCGCCACACCTGATAGACTTTAATGAAAGGGTGCGTATTAATGGACAACCTGTGGGAGACGAAGTATTAATTGAGGCTTTTTATGAGGTCGAACAAGCTCGTTTAGCCTGTGACTTAACGTTATCATTTTTTGAGATGACCACCTTGGCTGCGATGCTTATTTTTGCCCAAGCAGACTGTGATGTTTGGGTTCTAGAGGTGGGGCTAGGCGGCCGACTGGATGTGGTCAATATCATCAATCCTGATTTGGCCGTTATCACCAACATTGGCATTGACCATGTTGATTGGCTTGGCGATACTAGAGAGAAGATTGGCTTTGAGAAGGCTGGCATTTTACGAGAGGGCATACACTTAATCTATGGTGAGCCAGATATGCCGCAGTCTGTGATGGATAAGATCCAACAGCTGGGCTGCCCTTATTATCATGTAGGTAAAGATTATGACTTTATCGAACAAGATGAAGTCTGGCAGTTTAGTAGTGCCAGCATAAGCATGCAATTACCTAAGCCCAAACTGTCTTTGATTAATAGTAATAATGCGGTAGCTGCTGTGCTGGCTAGTGAGCTAACCATCACTCCTGAGCATATTAAATCTGGACTGCAAGCCGTTAAGTTAGCAGGACGTTTTGATGCCAGAGAGATTGCACAGCGTCAATGGTTGTTTGATGTGGCGCATAATGAGCGTGGCATGACTTTCTTACTGAGTCAGTTCCAGCCTATGTGGCAACAGCACAAAGCAGACCATCCGGCAGCCGAGTTACATATTGTATTCTCTATGCTGGCAGATAAAGACATCGACCATGTAGTTGAGTTGCTGGTAGACTCAAAGCTACCTATTAAGACCTGGCATGTGGCAATGATTGACCACCCTAGAGCAGCAGAAGTAGAGCAATTAATTGCAGTGCTACAAAAAAATAATCAACACAATATTGTTAGCTATGAAAATTTAGAAAGTATTGGTGAGAAAGTGATAGCAGCGACTGATACTGAAGACCTAATCTTAGTTTGCGGCTCATTTCACACCATAGGTGAAGTGCTACAGCCACTTATACAGCTACAGCCACTAATTTAGAGGCAGTCTACTATTAAACAGTTAATGACTTTTGATATAAGATTTTTAATACTGATTTAATAATGAATATTGATAACTATTTGATTTACATAAAGGCAAGGGCTCATGGGTCTCTTGCTTTTTTTGTCTGCTTTACTATCTAGTTTCTGTCCTGAGTACAGGCTATTTTTAAGAGTTAATATAAAATAAATATTACTCCTATTTATTAAAAATATTGTATTTAGTGTTAAATTTAATTGTTACTCATTGTTGAATATTAATCTATATATGTCGTGATAATGTAGTAGTATTGCAATATAATCCTTTATAATACAAATGATTTTAGTCTCAATAGCTAACAAATAGATTGGTGTTAAGCTTAAACGATTATGTTACACCTGGGTGCCTTTGCAGCGCTTTATCTTTCATAGAATAAGTAAACACATTATGATGTTAAGCCCTAATAAAAATAAATTGCTACTGGTTTTGTCCTTATTGCTCAGTTGTATAGTGAAAGAACTTATAAACTGTTACAAAGCCAAAGAAAATAAAAGAACAAAGTATCGATACACTGCAGACGCCAGTCTTTACGTTTACGCTTGATCCAAGCCCAGGCTTTTTCGATGGGATTTAAATCTGGGCTATAAGGTGGTAGCCATAAAATACAGTGT
>NZ_FUGE01000096.1 GCF_900162825.1 Psychrobacter piechaudii | reverse complement strand
AATTGCCTCTCAGGCTTGTACGCTCGTGTGGCGTATTATGCAAGCATCTGATAAACAATCACAAGAGTTTGCTTTGTTTTTAGTGCGCCTCTCAGGTCGACAAATGAAACGCAGCAAACCAATAACCGCACCTGCTGTGATGGCAGGATTGTTCCAGTGGCTTAATTTTACCGAACTGGTAAATCATTATCCCCCTGACAAACTACGTGAATTCGCTGATGCCGCTAGTAAATTTGTGTAGATACCTATGCACTTCAGGGGGTGGTTTTACGGCGACTGGTGATAAAGAAAAAAGCGAACATCTAAAAAGCAAAATAAAAAAGGCCATCAAATATCCTATTGCAGTAATTCTAGTAGCAATGATAGTCAGTCTCATTTTATTAAAGGTGGTGCCGGTATTTAGTGACTTATTTGCCTCTTTTGGTTCTGAGTTCCCCCCTTTTACCCAATTTGTAGTTTCTATTTCTATAGTCGTGCAACGTTGGTGGGCAGTGATGTTGGTACTCATCATATTAGCCGTTTTTGGTTTTTTTCATGCCAAAAACAGCAGCACCCAATTTGTCGGCTTCCTTGATCGAACTTTGTTAAAGCTACCGATAGTAGAGCCTATTACTTATCAAGCGATTATTGCTAGGTTTTCTCGTACCTTAGCCACCACCTATGCAGCTGGCGTTCCTTTATTGCAAGCTCTAGAGTCCACGGCAGCGGCCACTGACAACCAGTTATTTTTCCAAGCCACTCAGCAGATTAGACAAGATGTTGCCACCGGTCAGCCCTTGAACTCTGCCATGCTCAGTAGCCAGTTATTTCCCACATTGGCCATTCAAATGGTTAGTATTGGCGAGCACTCCGGATGCTTGGATGAAATGTTAGACAAAGTCGCCTTATACTATGAAAATGAAGTGGATAATGCGGCTGAAGGACTCACTAGCTTGATGGAAACAGTCATCATGGTGGTTCTATGGTTACTCATTGGCGGTCTGGTCATTGCTATGTATCTGCCTATCTTTCAGCTAGGGTCCGTTATTGGCTAGTGGATTGATTTTATGGCTATTCACATTTTTTGGATTACTTTTTACAGGCTATCTCATGCAGCTTTGGCAGTTTATTGAAATCCTCCAACACAGCTTAGCAACAGCACTGCCCTTCTTTGGGGTATTAGGGCTATGTGTCGGCAGCTTTTTAAATGTGCTCATTTATCGCACCCCCAAAATTATGATGCAGCAGTGGCGGGTGGGCTCGGTTCAGCTCCTCCAGTCTCAGTCAGACATTGCGCCAAACTTATTACAGCCTGTGGCAAAAATTGTGATGCAAGATACTTCATTGTCATTAGCTAGCCCTGCCTCGCATTGTCCCTGCTGTAATCAGACACTGCGTTGGTATCACAATACTCCTGTATTGAGCTGGATAGCTCTAGGGGGTAAGTGCTATGGCTGTGGCCAAAAAATTCACTGGCGCTACCCCTTGGTTGAAATAAGCACGGCGCTGCTATCTATGTTAGTCATCTATCGGCTCGGGGTAACAGCACAAGGGCTATTTGCTTTGCTTTTTGTCTGGACCCTCATCGCCCTAACTGGTATTGATCTTATCAGTCAGTATTTACCTGATAAGCTGACTTTTCCCTTGATGGCTTTGGGCCTATCGTTGAATAGCTACTCGGTATTTGTCACCGCCTCGGAGTCAATATGGGGCCTACTGCTGGGCTATTTCAGCTTATGGATAGTAGTCAAAATCTTTTATCTTTTTACCAAAAAACAAAGCATGGGCGAAGGAGATTTTAAGTTATTGGCAGCACTAGGGGCTTGGTTGGGCCCTGTGCTACTCCCGTTTATCATCTTGCTATCTTCGCTTCTCGGTTCTATTATTGGTATCATCTTAATGCGTAAGCGAGCCGAAAGTCGTCCTTTTGCCTTTGGTCCCTATCTGGCCCTTGCTGGCATTGTCGCTCTACTCTATGGACACTCGCTTATACAGTGGCACCTTCATTGACATACTCCCACCACCAAACCTAGCGGTTATGGTGCGGGAGTCTTTGCGACCCATAGCAACCTAAGCTACCATCTTTCGCCAGTACACTTACGCTGAAAGTCACGTACTGGGGGAACTCTTTACACAGTAGCAAGTCCTGCTACATCAGCTAACGCCTGTTGGCGTATATTATTGCTTGTATTGATATCACTGTCATGCTGTGTTTGACAGTTAGGACACACCCAATGACGCACCGATAACGGCAGACTGTCTAATTTGTGATGACAATGCGAGCAAATTTTAGAACTGGCAAAAAACCGATTTACTTTTAGAACATTTTTGCCGTACCAATTCGCCTTGTAAGTAAGTAGAGTAACAAACTGCCCCCAACCGGCATCATTAATGGCTTTGGCAAGTTTACGGTTCTTTACCATGTTTTTTACACCTAAATCTTCAATCGCATAACTGGTAGCTTGGTTTTCGCAAATCAGTTTATACGTGACTTCATGGTGTAAGTCTAAGCGCTGGTTGCGTACCTTTTCATGAATACGAGCAACAGCTAATTTTTGTTTTTGATAGTTCTTACTGGTCTTTTGTTTACGAGCAAATATTTTTTGCTGTATAGAAAGTCTTTGACTGGCTTTGGCTAAATGCTTTGGGTTATCAAACTTGCTACTATCAGACAGAACAAGTAGATGACTGATGCCTAAATCAATACCCACCGTCAAGCTGGGCTCAATGGTAGTTAGTGTCGGCAGTGCTTCACCATTATCAACCAGTACGCTTGCATAGTATTTGCCTGTGGCAGTTTTAGTAATGGTACCGGTTTTAATATTACCAATAAATTCACGGCTAAACACCGCTTTAATGCCCTTAAGTTTGGGTAGGTTGATCATGCCTTGCTCAAAGTTTACCGTGCAGTGTTGGGGGCATTGGTAGCTACGTTGAGGGATTTTTTTAGATTTAAAACGTGGAAACTTAGCCTGACCTTTGAAGAAATTAGTAAAAGCGGTATGTACGTTGAGCAAGGCATTTAGTAACGACTGGCTATTAACTTCACTAAGCCATGAAAATTTAGCCTTTTTCTTTTTCTTAACCAAGTGACTTTGAATCTTGGTTCGTGATAAAGACTTACCAAATATAGCGTAGTAGCGTTTTTGCAATGCTAACGCCCAATTGAACACAAAACGGCTACAGCCAAAGTGCTTTTCAATTAGCACTTGCTGTTCACGATTTGGGTAAATGCGATATTTATAGGCTTTAAGCATGGCTTTTTAGTCGACTTGAGTGTAGGTATAACTTAGCATTATTTGTATTTAGCATCAATTATCAGTAATAAACCTAAATCGCATTATCATTGCGTCTACAAACTTACTTATCACTTAGTATTGGTGACTAAATACCGCAGAGAGTGCTTCACTAGGGCTATGCTTGATAGGCTAGAATAATTCATAACTGACCTTTGTTAAAAATGGGAGGTTGAGCTGTTAGAGTTTCAAGGCGCATCCGACCATGTGCATTTACTGCTTGATATGCACCCCAATATCATGCCAAGTAAGTTCATCAATAGTCTAAAAACAGTCACTAGCCGACTGATGAGAAAAGAATTTGCAGAACATTTGGCAGAGTTTTACTGGAAGCCTGTACTTTGGACTAGAGCATATTGTTTGCTGACCACTGGCGGTGCTACTATTGATACAATTAGGCAATATATCGAAAAACAAGAACGTCCTGACTAGCTCGCCCGTGCTGACATCTCCACCTAAATCAAAGATTATAGGTGGAGAATTACGCACGATAAGTTAAAAGCTTAAAGTAAGTATCCTGACTGGTGTTTTTATTTCAGATGCGAGAAAAATTGTAGTTATAAAAAAACCTAGGTAAACTGTGGTAAACAGAGGGCGCAACTAGGATGAGCTACAGTGGTAAAATTGATTTTATTAGGGCTTTTAGCAGGAGCATTTTTTAGCTCAACTTTTGTGCTTAACGAGTTGATGAGCAGTGTGGGCGGTCATTGGTTTTGGTCGGCCAGTCTGCGCTATGTATTTATGCTGCTGTTGGTTTCTCTTATTATCATAGCCCAACATGGAATAGGAAGAATTAAACAGCTGAGTGCTTTATTTGCACAAAACCCTATATTTTGGTGTGTCACTGGTGGCATTGGATTTGGTTTATTTTATGCCGGCATCTGTTATGCAGCCGACCATGTCAGTGGTTGGGTGGTCGCGGCCACCTTTATGTTCACTGTGGTGAGCAGCTTATTTATCTTAATGGCGTTCGGTCAACGCTTCGAAAAAAAGATATTCTTTTATGCTTTTTTAATTTTCACCGGAGTGGTCTTAGTGAATTTAAGCGAAGGCCTAAATGCCGATATTCACGACCAAGCCCCTTTGTTTGAAATCTTATTGTATGGTGCTCTGCCAGCGCTAATCGCTGCCTTTAGTTATCCACTTGGTAATCAGTTGGTATGGCAAGCTTCCTCTAATGCTAAATCCTCAGCCGCTTTTAATCCAGATATGACGACAGAAGAGCTTTTGGACAGCACTGCAAATACTAACAACGTCGCTGATAGCCGAGTAACTCGTTATCTTACCGCCAAAATTCCGTCATTTGAAACCCTACTATTACAAAGCTCATTTAATAAGATATGGCTAATGACTTTAGGCAGCTTGCCTTTTTGGTTGATTTTAGCAACAGTTATACGGCCACCTTTACCAGCTGCCTCGCAAGTTTTTAATACCTTTTTGGTGGCGTTATTGGCAGGTGTAGTAGCCACAGGATTATTTTTATATGCCCGTGAAGAAGCCAAAACCTCAAGTGAAGTGGCTGGCGTGGATGCCACTCAAGCAAGTGAAGTTATCTTCGCCTTAGTCGGTGGCATGGTTTTGTTAAATAACCCCATGCCTTCAGCACTGGGTCTATTGGGCGTGGTGATTATCATATTGGGCTTGATATTATTTGCCAAAAACAACTAAGCGTATTAACTGTCGGAGTGATTATCCGCTCCAATAACCTGTGCCAAATGCCCAGTTTTTAAATAAAGTGTCACCCCATCACTCCCCGCTTTGAAGTTTGCAAAACGGGTATTTAATTCACTATTTATATCCTCGTCTGTATTGTCATCAATCACAGCTGGCAGGCGAATCCAACTGCCGGCGCTATACTCATCTGATAGCTGATCTGATTTCATTTCAACCAAAGACCCACTCACTACAAGCAGCTCTGCCCCACCCTCTGGCCGACTATCAAATACAGTCTCACCTGACTGCAAGCGCTGTAAACTAACCTGCTCATACTCTGATGAAAACAACGGACAAACCTGCCGTTTGCCTTGAGCCTGCCAATGCTCTGCATCATTGGTATCTATCGCCACATACTGCTTTTCATCTTCTGTCATCTGACGCAGCTTGACAAAAATTGTCGCGCCTTCATCACTATAAGGCTGATGCCCTGAGCCTGGCGGATTACGCAGATACCAGCCCGCAGGATAATGCTTGTCATCGGCTGAGAATACCCCTTGCAGTACCAATATCTCCTCCCCACCAGGGTGCAAGTGATGCGGAAAATAAGAATCGGGTGCATAACGCACTAGGCTTGTGGCCCGAGCTTTTTTGGCACCTATACGGTCCAGCATCACGCGATGTACCCCACTTTGTGGAGAGTGCACCCATTGATGCTGCTCTGCGCAAAGCTCAGCACGCTGACTAAAATCGGCATTAATTCGCATAAACTGTCCTTAAATGTATGACCTTGTCTTAGTTAAAACCTGCAATCACATCTAATAAATTGATAAAGATTTCATCACCTTAACCCAATTTGTCATTATAATGGACAAAACCAAAGGTTAATCGACTTTACTTGCGATTATTTGTACATTGTTGTTAGATACTGATATTTTTATGCCCGTTTTAAATAGCGGCGGCGTTACAGGCTTATTATTATGACCACTTATATTTTAGATACCGAAACCACTGGGCTTGTTGAGCCTCACATGACAGAAGCGGCTTACAGCATTATTGAGGTTAATAACGGGAAAATTGAGGTTACTCAAGCCCCAAGATCCAAGCGCTTTAACCCACTAAAGCCCATTAGCTTGGGATCTATGGCAACCTCTCATATTTGTGATGAAGATGTGGCCCAAGAGCCGCCGCACACAGAGTTTCGTTTACCCAGCAGTGTGCAGTATTTAGTAGGTCATAACATTGACTTTGATATGGCGGTGCTCAAAAATGCTGGTGTAACTCACACTCCTAAGCTTATTTGCACTAAAGCCATGTCAAGCTATTTGCTGCCCACGCTTGAGAGCCACAAACTGGTATCTTTACTGTATTACTTTCACCGCCAAGTAGCACGTGAACAAGCCAAACACGCACACGCCGCTATCTATGATATTTATTTCACCCAATTGGTACTGGGCAGCTTAATTGAGCTGGCCAATAGCCAAGGTCATAACATCACAGACGTTGAGAGCCTATACCAATTTAGTGAAATGGCGCGCATCCCAACTCACCTAAGCTTTGGGAAATACAAAGGTCAGGCCATTAAAGAGCTGGCTGCTACCTCAGATGGCGCCGGCTATCTAAAATGGCTGCTGACCCAAGACAGTATCGATCCTTATTTGGCTCAAGCTTGCCAGCAGGCATTGGATGCTTAACCGTTAAGCCTCAAGTTAAAGTAAGTCAGATTAACCCATTAAAAACAGCCTATTTATAACCCGCTACTTCATGCAATTTAGAAGTAATTAAAGCGGTTATAAATAGGCTGATAGTTTAGTGCATAAGACTACATATCGACTTTGAGTCTATCCCAATACTTTTGATACAGCGCCATAGTAGAGTCGCTCACATCGCCACGGAAAGTCGCAAGAGACAACAGCTCTTCCGGCGGATAAATAATCTGATCATTGGCTATTTCAGGCGGTAGTAAATCTTTGGCCGCTTCACTTGGTGAGCCATAACCAATCTCTTCACTGATAATAGCCGAGTTCTCTGGACGCAAGATAAAGTCTATAAACGCATGCGCATTGTCTTGGTTTTTGGCATTTTTTGGAATACACATGTTATCCATCCACATAATCGCGCCTTCTTTTGGATAGACAAAATCAAGCTCTGGCATGCCCTGATCTTGAGCCATAATGACCTCACCATTCCAGGCCATACCCAAATAGGTTTCCCCTTCAATAAATGGCATACGCGGCGCATCTGAGTTAAAGGTACGCACGTTTGGCATCATCTTCGATAAGATCTGATACGACTCTTTAATGTGCTGTGGGTCTTCGGTCATGACCGGATAGCCGAGCACCAACAGGCCAATGATAAACACATCACGCATGTCATTCATCAGCATGACCCGACCTTCAAACTCTGGACGCCATAAGTCATTCCAGGAGTGTATCGTGTCAATATCTACTCTATTCTTATTGACAGCAATACCTGATGATCCCCACAGATAAGGAATACTAAATTTGTTTTCGGGGTCAAAGCCGGCATCTAAAAAAGCCTTACCAAGGTGCTTAAAGTTGGGAAGTTTGCTGTGGTCAATCTGCTCTAGCATGCCCTCTTTACGCATCTTATCCACGAAGTCAGTACTCGGGAAAATAATGTCGTAATCACCGCGATTGCTCATCAACTTCAACTTGGCATACATGGCCTCATTGGAGTCAAAGGTGCTGTACACCACCTCGATGCCGGTCTCTTTAGTAAAGGCTTTTAGCACATCGTCCGAAATATATTCGGTCCAGTTATACACCTTGACCACATTTTTACCGTCCATATTTATAGCAGTAGACTCAGCCTCTGTCTCATCAGATGAAACCGTGGGCTGACAACCGCTAAGAGCGCCCGCACCTGATAGCGCGGCCAATCCTGCCACTGTTATTTCCAAAAAACGTCGGCGAGTGAGAAACTTAGTGTTTGACATAACAATATCCTTAACGTTTTCTGAGCAACAGTAGCTGTGAGATAACCAAGCCAACCAGCGATATGGCCAATAAGATAGTCCCCACTGCATTGACTTCTGGCTTCACCCCAACACGAACCATAGAATAAATTTGTAAAGGCAGAATCTCAAAGCTTGCGCCGGTATTAAAGGTAGACACCACCACATCATCGAGCGATAACGTAAAGGCCAATACCCAACCTGCCAGCACCGCCGGCATAATCGTTGGCAATAAAACAGTGCGTATCATGGTAAATTCACTGGCGCCTAAATCACGAGCCGCTTCTAAAATACTATTATCCAGACTAGCCAATCGTGCCGATACGGTAATCACCACGAAGGGTAAGCAAAAGGTGATGTGCGCCAATAATAAGGTCACAAATCCAAGCTCAATGCCAATCATCAAAAACAGCGCCAGTAGTGAAATAGCCAGTACAATCTCAGGCGACATCATCAGCACAAACAGCAAGCTTTGTAGTACGCTTTTACCCTTAAAGTTATAACGCTGAAATGACAAGGCGGTCAGGCTACCAATGACCGTAGTTACCGTGGCAGCCACTACCGCCAATAACACCGAGTTAATGGCCGCTTGTATCATCGCCTCATTATTAAACAGCTCATAATACCAATCAAGACTAAAGCCGCCCCAGGTATAGCCCACTTTTGAGGCATTAAATGAGAACACCACCATCACTAAGATGGGCGCAAACAGCACTAGGTAGATAAAGGTTAAATAAAGGCGAGAAAGCCACTTCATTGTATTACTCATACTCACCCCCTTAAGCCACTTCGTTATGATCGATTTTGCCGATACGTTTACTGCTGGCGTAGTAAGCCGCGATTAATATCGCCATAGTTGCCGTCAACAATACGCTTGCTGCCGCTCCAAATGGCCAATCACGAGCATCTAAGAACTGCGACTTAATAATATTACCTACCAATAAGTTTCGTGAGCCACCCAAGATATCCGCCACGTAGAACATACCCATTGCCGGTAATAGCACTAATAACACTCCAGATATAATGCCTGGTGTGGTCAAGGGTAATATCACATGCCAAAAGGTCTGAAATTTATTGGCACCCAAGTCCTTTGAAGCCAAAACAATATCATCGCGCAGATCAGTAAACACAGCATATAAAGGCAATACCATAAACGGGAATAACAGATAAACCAATCCGCCAATCACCGCTTTTTGGGTATATAAAATCTGTAATGGCTCATCGATAAGCCCCATGCCAATTAAGGCTGAGCTTAATAGACCATTGGCTGCGATAATCAGCTTAACCGCATATAAGCGCACCAAAGAGTTGGTCCAAAACGGAATGATTAATAGCAACATCAAAAAAGATTGCCACTTTTTTGACACCCGGCTGACCAACCACGCAAAAGGATACCCCAAAATCAGACAGATTAAAGTGGTGATGGAGGCCATGCTCAGCGAATGCAAAAATACTTTGACATACAGCGGATCAATGAAGCGTAAGTAGCTCTCTGCAGTTAACGGCAATGCCAAAAAGCTGTCTTCATCTCGGGTCATAAAACTTGCCAACACCACCAAAATATTGGGGATGAGGGCAAACACAATTAACCAGGCCCAAATAACAAACAAAGTCACACGCTGAAACAGCGGACTTCTGCTAGCCGTATGGGTCGCCGTATTTACTGAATTATCAGGTACAATTGACTTATTCATCAGGTAAGATCCACTCCCAGCCATCAACCCAGTCCACTCTAACCTCTTGACCTAACTTATAGTTGAAGTTGGGGTCATCTTCGTTAAAGTACTCTGATGCCTTAACCATATTGCCATTTTCAAGCTTAATCACCGAGTCAAGCGTACTGCCTTTATACGCACTGTCGACCACGTAACCCACAAGCCCATCATAGCCTTCATTGAGATAATAAACGCGGATGTCCTCTGGGCGCAGAAGTAGGTTAATGCTTTGGCCCACTTGTACTTCAAATTTCGGACGGGGCAAATCACGTACCGGATGGAAGCCATCTTTTTGTTCAGTGACCTCAACTTTAATACGGCTATCACTAATTTCAAGCACCCGGGCTTTAAATAAGTTAGTCTCACCAATGAAGTTGGCGGTAAATAAGTTAGCAGGTGACTCATAAATACGAATGGGCGAATCAATCTGTTGAAACTCACCGGCCTTCATGACCGCGATACGATCTGACATGGATAACGCTTCTTCTTGGTCGTGGGTCACAAACACAAAGGTAATCCCAAGTTCACGCTGCAAACGCTTAAGCTCTGACTGCATTTGCACCCGCATTTTGGCATCTAATGCCGATAATGGCTCATCAAGTAATAGCATCTTAGGACGATTAACCACGGCGCGAGCGATGGCAATACGCTGCTGCTGACCGCCTGACAAATCTTGTGGCCGTCTATTAATGGTATGCTCCAGCTGCACCATTTCTAAAGCTTCTTTTACCCGTGTTTTGATCTCATCTTTGGGTACTTTTTTTAACTTTAAACCATAAGCAATGTTGTCAAACACACTCATATGAGGAAACAAGGCATATTGCTGAAATACGGTGTTAATCGGACGCTTTTCTGCAGGCAGGCTAGTAATATCAACGCCATCTAGCTGCATTGAGCCGGTATCTGGCATCTCAAACCCACCGATTAAGCGCAATAAAGTGGTCTTACCGCACCCAGATGGTCCTAGTAGCGTTAAAAATTCGCCATCATAAATATCTAAATCAATGCCTTTTAGAATTTGCGTGTCGTCATAAGATTTGCTTAGACCACGGATACGCAGCAATGATTTTTTATTAGACATTTGCGCTGAGGCCATTGAAGAAGATTCATTAAGTGACATAGGAGCTATCTCATATCAAAGGGGGTTGCTTGTAAGGCGCTATCGTACATGACCAACATCAAAAAACCAACCGCTAAGCTTACAATTACTCAAGTTTCGTGTAGTTATACAACATAGACTAACTTGACAGTTACAGGGGATATAAACCATGCTGTTATCTATACTCTAGGCTATTTAAAATCTAGGCTGTTTAAATTCTAGACATAAACCCCTTATACCTTTAATAGAACATACCATTTAATAAATAAGTCTTTAAATCAATAAGTCTTTAAATCAATAAGTCTTTAAATCAATAAGTCTTTAAATCAATAAGTCTTTAAATAAACATATCTTTCAACAAAATATAACTTTCATAAGGAACTATCATGAGTGAAACCATACCTGCCCTGCGCATCGATATTGTGTCTGACATTGTCTGCCCTTGGTGTGTGGTCGGCTACCGTCAATTGGCCGAAGCTTTAAAACAAACCCACACAGCTCACGAAATACACTGGCATCCATTTGAGCTGAACCCAGATATGCCAACCGAAGGGCAAAACCTACGTGAGCACATCATGGAGAAATATGGCTCAAGCCAGCAAGAGTCGGATGCCAGCCGTATTAGAATCACTGAAGCTGGTGCAGAGGTGGGCTTTGAATTTAACTTTACCGATGACACCCGAATGCACAATACTTTCAAAGCCCATCAATTATTGCACTGGGCAGCGGACTACGGCCTTAAGCATGAGCTAAAACAAGCCTTATTTGCCGCTCATTTCACTGATAATCGTAATATCTCTGATGAAGAAGTCTTGGCAGATATCGCAGAAGATGTGGGCTTAAACCGTGAGCAAGCTTTAGCCGTCCTTGCTGATCAACGTTATGCTGAAGTGGTACGCACTGCTGAACAACAAATGCAGCAACAAGGCATTCAAAGCGTGCCAGCGGTTATCTTCAATCAGCGTCATTTAGTAAGCGGCGCACAAGGGGCGGAGAACTTTAAAAGTATCTTAAATCAACTGGCGGCAATGAAATAAGAGCCATTGACAGCCAGCGTTCTAAAATTAAGAACAATATATTGCCATAACGCCTGTTTATTGTTACTTAATAAAGTCTTAGTATAGTCGCATCAGATCTTAACTCACTTAAATAATCTTAACTCACTTAAAAAACTTTTACTTATTAATAACGACTACTTATTACCAAGGAGATCAAAATGGGACTATTGATAGACGGCAAATGGCACGACCAATGGTATGACACCAAAGCCAATGAAGGACGCTTTGAACGTGACATCTCTCGTTTTAGAAACTGGGTAACTGTCGATGGCAGTGCAGGTTCTTCTGGCACGGATGGCTTTAAAGCTGAGCCCAATCGTTACCATTTATACGTCTCTTTGGCCTGTCCTTGGGCACATCGCACCTTAATCTATCGTAAGCTAAAAGGCTTAGAGGATATGATTTCGGTCTCTGTGGCGCATCCTTTAATGCACAGTAACGGTTGGACCTTTCAGCCCGGTGAAGGCGTGATTGCCGATCCCCTATTAAATGCTGACTATATGTATCAAATCTACACGGCAGCCAAATCTGATTATAGTGGCCGAGTCACTGTGCCTGTACTTTGGGATAAAAAGAAAAACACCATCGTCAGCAATGAGTCATCAGAAATCATCCGTATGTTTAACTCAGCGTTTGATGAAGTCGGTGCCAATAAAGAAGTAGACTTCTTACCTGAAGAGCTAATAGCTGAAATTGATGAGTTAAATGAGTTCATTTATCCCAATATTAATAATGGCGTATATTTATCTGGCTTTGCTACTACCCAAAAAGCCTATGATGAAGCGGTCGTTAATTTATTTGACGCGCTAGATAAGATTGAGGAGCGTTTGGCTACCCGTCGTTATCTAACAGGTGACACCATCACCGAGGCAGATTGGCGCTTATTCCCTACCCTGGTTCGCTTTGATCCTGTGTATGTGGTTCACTTTAAGTGCAACATTAGACGCATTGTAGATTATCCAAATATCTGGGGCTACGTACGTGACCTATATCAAGTGCCAGGGGTGGCCGAAACGGTGAACATGGACCATATCAAATCGCATTATTATGGTAGCCATGACACCATTAACCCAACTTTGATTGTGCCTCGTGGTCCAGAGATTGACTTTATGACGCCACATGGTCGTGAAAAGTTATCTAATTAAAACTATAACAACAACTATTCCATAATAAAAACTAAAGCACTAAAACGATAACTCGCTTTCCTTTGCCCAGTTGCTGTTCTCCAGACGGTTAAACTGGGTTTTTTTTGGCCGGTAATAACTGCCATATCCACGAAGCTAACTCATACCAATTCTAAAAAATAACACTCAAGTCGCACCGCTCCCGCTGAGTGATAGACCTAATTAGGTTAGTCTCATTACACAATGCATTCCAAGCGTCACATGCCGCATCGACAATCGCATCATAACTCTCAAAACAGCGATTAGACAACCAATGCTGTTTAAGGTACTGCCATACCTGTTCAGCAGGGTTAAGCTCAGGTGAGTAGGGAGGCAATTTAAGCATGGTCACATTGTCTTGATCCAAACTTGGTTGGTGCCATAGCGCCCCATCCATAACCACCACGGCATGCCGACCTTCAGGAACAGCTTTACTGATTTCCTCCATATGCAATCCCATGGCTTGCTTATTCACATAGGGTAGAACAAGTCCAACACTCTCACCTGTCGCCCAGGGCAATCGCACTACAAAAAGTCAAAGAAGGAGTAAAATATAGCACCCGATCCATAAGAGGGAGCTATTATGCTCAACGATCCAAGAGAGTTCTTTG
>NZ_FUGE01000201.1 GCF_900162825.1 Psychrobacter piechaudii | reverse complement strand
GTATTGGTAAATTTAAAAAGACATATTTTTATTTAAATATCTTCAATACTGGGTCATAAGCCCTATATTTATGAAGTTAGCCGTTTGTTGAGACAAGACAGCGGCTACTTTATATTTGGATGGGCTTTACCATAAATTAATATGAGTTATGGTATTTAGCTTAGGAGTGCTTTAATTCGTCTTGTTAGCAATATTTTTGATTTTTCAAGAGGGTATAAGCTTTAGCTTTACTCAGATATTGTCTTTGATAAATCAAGCGTTATATGATCAATAATAAGGGCTATTTGTGTTTTTGCCCCCCTTTATTGATGCTGAATGGCCCTAGGTAGCTTGATGGCTAAAAGCTGTATATAACGTCTATATTGCTCATGACTGTGGCTTAAAGAGACTTTAATACAATGGTGTATTAAACTCTACACAGTATGGATAGTTGGACAACGGAGCCATCCATGCAACGACTATCGAATTGGATAAATCGCAAAGACAACCACTCTATTTCATCTTATGTATTTACCACACCTTCAAACCGTTCAAAAAATGTTCGTCATTTTTTAACTCCCCTACATCGTAGTCTACCTAATTCCAAACGTCCTGCAGCGAACAAGAAGTTTGCTAAGACCAAAATGCTAGCGCAAATCTCTGGCATTGCTCTGTTATCGTTGCCAGCGAAAAGTCTGACCACAGCGCTATTCACCACTCAGGCGGAAGCTTACGAGACCGTTATGGCCTCGCAAACTTTAACCCTAGCTTCGGTAAAAGGTAATAGTACTTATTTTTCAACAGACCGCTTCGAGCATGGGTTTGGCTTTGATATCGCTCGCTCCTACGCTCATGATTTAGGCGTTGATTTACAAGTAAAACAATATGATTCTGATGCTGACGCATTAGCTGCAGTACGCAAAGGTAAGGCTGATATGGCTTTAACCACAGCCAGCACCAAGCTAAGCACAGAGTCTGGCGTGGCCTCTATTAATATTAGCTGTGGCTTTGACAGCACCTTGGTCGCCAATGGACTTCACCCCAAAACCAATTGGAGCTTTAGAAGTAGCACTGACCCTTTGGCTATAAAAGCAAGTCACTTCTTATGTGACGATGGTCAGTTAATCAATACCACCAAAATTGCCAATTTTTATGATCAAACTTTATTAAAAGACGATTATAACCGTAAGCATTTTGAACAGACTTTAACAGCTAATCTGCCAAGCTATAAGTCCTCATTTCAGCAGCAAGCCAGCGCCTATAATCATGACTGGCAGCTGTTAGTGGCCATGGGCTATCAAGAGTCGCATTTGGATGCCAATGCCATCTCTCCCACTGGCGTACGTGGTCTGATGATGTTGACCAATAATACCGCTAAAGCCATGGGAGTATCAGACCGAGTAGACCCGTATCAAAGTATTGGTGGTGGTGCTCGTTATCTAGAGCAAATGAAAGAGGCTTTTGCAGAAGTGCCCAATCCAGATCGCCTATGGTTTGCTTTGGCCTCTTATAACATGGGTCCTAATGCAATCAAAAGCATTCAGAAAAAAATTGAGAAAGACGGTAAAAACCCAAATAGTTGGTCAAATGTATACGCCTATATGTCAGACCATGCCAGTCAGAACTCTCGCTATGTTCAATGCATGGACTATGTAACCAACATACGTAGCTATTTAGAGTCCTTAAAGATGCAAACTGTTTAAACGGTTAGGAGTTGATATCAGCCCTATTGAAACAGACCGGTTTAATTAAGCATTTTCTCGCCATTATAAATACCTTATACCGTTAAAAATAAAAAAAGAGCCCAGTTTTAAACTGAGCTCTTTTTTTATGCCTCATGCCCTACTAAGTTGTCATGGCTTACACGCTTAATGAAAGCTTATTGACTTAATAGCACTTTATTGAACGGGTACCTTAAGGGTTTGGCCCAGTTGCAACATGGCAGTACTGCTAATTCCGTTCATTTCTGCTAATTTCTCTGGGGTAATACCATACTTCTTCGCCAAACCGATTAAGCTATCACCAGATTTCACCTTATAGCTGGTGGTAGTAGCAGGAATAGTAATCTTTTGACCCACTCTTAGATCAGCATTATTCTTTAAGCCATTGGCGCTGGCTAGCTGACTAACGCTCATACCGTATTGATTGGCTAAGCGAGTCAATGAATCACCAGATTTGACGGTGTAATTACCACTCGTCGTCACTGCAGGTGATGAGCTAGAACTAGAAGCGCTGCTACTGGTATTAGAGCTAGAAGAGGCGCTGCTAGTGTTGGCTTTGGTATTTGGAACCTTCAAGGTTTGACCAACAAACAATCCTGCTGTCGGGCTGATATTGTTAGCTTCAGCCAACTCAGCAGTAGACACCCCATACTCTCGAGCCAAGTTAATTAAGCCATCTCCTGCTTTCACCTTATAAGTACCCGTATAGTTCGCTTTTGAGCTACTCGAGGTACGTGTAGGGGTAGCAGGAGCAGTACTCGATGCACTACTACTCGTAGCCGCTGAGCCACTGCCTGGAATGGTAATAACCTGACCTATCAATAAGTTTGAAGTAACACTTAGATTGTTAGCCTTAGCAAGATCAGCAACAGATAGATTGTACTGGCTAGCCAAATTGGTTAAGGAATCCCCTGCCTGAACCTTATATTTGATGGTCTGATTATTCAAGCTACGAGCGACTTGCTGCTTACTAGCAGGTAACTTAATACGTTGACCCCTTTGTAATTGAGTGGTCGCTGAGAAGTTATTGATTTCAGCAATTTGGGTATGAGGCACACCAATTCTATTAGCAATGCCGATCAGCGTCTCACCCGATTTTACTGTATAGCTAGTGGTTTCACCGCTATAAGCGCTTGAAGAGCTCGTCTTACTGTTACTTGATGAGCTTGATGAACTAGCACTGCCGCTTGAACTTGTTGATCCTGCAGGTACCGTTAGACGCTGTCCTACCAGTAACTGCTCATTGGGGCTCATGTCATTCATTGCCGCCAAAGTAGTCACTGGAACATTAAAGCGTGACGCAAGCCCTATCAAGCCCTCTCCACGTTGCACGGTATAAGACTGGGTCTTACCGCTATAAACCGATGAAGAGCTACTTGAGCTGCTGCTAGTCTCACTGGTTTTAACCATACCTGGGATTAACCACAGCTTTTGACCTGCACGCAACTGAGCATTCGTTGGCAAACCATTATAACTTGCCAAACGAGAGACACTTAGTCCCACACGATTGGCGGTACCGATTAAAGTATCGCCTGGGCGTACAATATAGGTATTTGGTTGAGCGTCAGCTTGAGTGGCATCAGGCTTGGCTACCGCTGTATCTAACGGTTTGATTGGCTTAGCATTGTAGAGGTATAAGCTGGTACCTGCCAATAAGGTAGAGTTAGGATTAATTTGGTTCCAATCTGCGATATCACGCCAGTTTAAGCCTGCTCGTGAGGCAATATTAACCAAGGTATCGCCACGCTGTACCGTATAGGTACTACGGGTGCCCGTTGGTTTTGGTGGGGTGGTTTGCTGTTGTGAAGAACTGGGACGATCAAAGCTTATTTTCTTTTCTTCACCGCGCGCTTCTAAGATAGACTGCTGGGTCTGAATGGCTTCAAGTTTAATGTTGCCATCAACCGAGCTGACCACTTCGCCCACTTCTGGAGACTGCTGACGAATCTGTTGTGAAATAAAGCTTTTTTCTTCTGCTGATAAAGGCGGCTCTTGGACGATGGTATCGTTCTTAGTCAACTGAGCAGAAGTAGTTGGCAACGTATTTGATGCCGCAAGCTCAGATTCAATTCTTTTCTTTTCACTGGCACTAATAGGGGGCTCACTTATAGTCACCCCAGGTGAAAATGAAGGCGTTGGGGCAATATAGCTACTGTTTTGTTGTGGAGCACGCGCTTTACTCGCAAACTCTGCTAAACCTTCAGGGGACTTTGAAAGCACTTGATATTGTGAATCAGGGATATTATAAGGAGAGCTATTGTTTGTGTTGCTAGCCAAAATGGTGCCACCACTGCCATTTAGACTACTTAGCTTAGAGTCTACTACCACGTTAACTTGGTTAGGAATAATGACACGGTTTGGTCCTGCACTGTCAACTCGGCCACTGCTTAAAGAAGGGTTTAGAGCTTTTAACTCATCATAACTCACTCCAGTTAACTGTGAAACTTCCATTAAACTTACGCCATAGTTGACTGGCACACTTCTAAAATGCTGACGATTCGCAATGGCTGGTAAATAAATGCTGTATTGACCGGTGTCTTTTACAATTTGTGCCACCGCCATAAAGCGAGGCACGTAATGCATGGTCTCAGTAGGCAATGAAAGTGACCAGTAATCGGTAGGCAAACCTCTAGCACGGTTGGCATCAATGGCTTTTTGAACCCGACCAGGACCCGCGTTATAGGCAGCTAGAGCCAATTCCCAGCTACCAAACTGGTTATGTAGTGACGTTAAAAAGTCATAAGCTGCGCGCGTTGATTCAATAACATCGCGGCGCCCATCATAAGTTGGGGTCTGAGTTAGACCATAGATGCGGCCAGTACTTGGAATGAATTGCCATAAGCCTGCAGCCGCTGCGTTACTGGTACCCGTTGGATCGTAAGAACTCTCAATAACAGGCAATAAAGCCAGCTCTGTTGGGATGTTGCGACGCTCAGCTTCACGCACAGTGTGATATAAATAACGACTCGCACGGGCCGTTAGACGATTGATATATTCTTGACGGCTAATAAACCAGTTCTTCTGGGCATCAATTCTTTGCTGCTGACCATAACCATAGTTCTGGCTCATACGGAATCCAGCACGCATCCTATCCCATAAGTTACCATACTGCTGAATGGCTAGCTTATCGTCTTCCACCATCTTCATGTCGGTGGCTTCCAATAAGTTCTCTAGCTCTGCCAAGCTTTCATCATCTAATAAAGAAGTGCTGTACCCTCGGGTAGCTGGAACATTAGATACCGCTTCATTTTGTGCAACGGGGACTCGAGTCACCTGTTGTGTACCTTGTACCGGTGCTGTGCTATTACAGCCAGCTAAAAGAGCTGAGCCTATAGCAATGACTAAAGGTAGCTTACAAAATTGAATAGTGGTGTTTCTAAAATTCATGACAATAACAACCCAGAGTGATAAGTGAATAAACAGTTTTATAGTTTATACAATAAACTTTAAAAGCAGATAAAACTTTAAAAGTAGATAAAAAACAACTTGCTGCGCAGTATAATAGTTTTTTAATAAATACAGGTCTTACTAATAACTTTAACTAATGGACAGCTTTTCAACGCTTGAGTATATCAGTATTTTCATCAATACAAAAAACGAAAAAGTTTGTAAATATTACAAACTTTTTCGAAACGGATAATCAGGGTATTTTATTCAATAGTAACTTGTGAAACTGCTCTCAAAAGTACAGCGTTATTATTGTCAGATTTCAAAGTAGCTCGAGAGGTGGTGCTCATAGTCCGTTGTTGACCATCTCTTACCCAAGTTTCCACAGTTTTGACATCGGCCTTCGCCTGCTCGCCACTGATCACTATGTTAGAGATAGAGATATCATAGCTATAGTTAGTAGACTTTGACCAACTGTCTTGTAATAGCTTCAAATACGCCGCTTTATCTAAACTGGTGGTTTTACCGCGGCGCGATAGTGAGATCAATGCTTCATCTGCCACCAAGCTTGAGACTTTGCTGACATTTTTGCTGTTAGCGGCTTGCTTCATTTGAGTGGCATAATTTTGCACAGCAGCTTCATTGATTGCTGCTTGGGCAGGAGTCGCAACAAAGCTAACCGCAGCAATCATAGCTACTGGAGCCAAAGCACCAGCTAAAGATTTTCTAGAGCCAAATAAACTCTTCATCATAATTTCCTTAAGGTAATATTCGTGAATTTAAGCTGAAGACTGTCGCTATAGTTGTTGTAAATGTCTTAGCCTAGCTTATTTATATTACTACATTTAAAGTAGACTTATCCTAGCTGATTATTAACGGCTTGTAATATTTAGTCACAAATTAAAGTAAGTTACTTTATCTTTACTCATGATTACTCGTCGTTATTGTCATCATTTTCGACCAACATACCTAAACGCGCTGAACGGCGTTGCATCATTTGACGAGCCAAGGCTTGCATATCCTCTACTCTATCGACTTCATCCACAATCTCTAAGCCAAGTAGCGTCTCTAACACATCTTCTAAGGTTACTAAGCCTTTGACCTCACCATACTCTCCTACTGTGATAGCAATATGAATACGGCTATTGAGCATTAAATCTAGTAAATCAAACAACTTCATCTTAGAGAATACGAAAGTAATTTCACGCTTATAGCTCTCTAACGGTTTGTCCATATGATTATTGGCTTTTGCCAATAAAATGTCTGATTTTAAAACGAAGCCTGTGACTTTATCCAAGTCTTCATCATAAATGGGCAGTCTAGAAAACATAAGCTTGGGTCGGTTTGCCAGTAGTTCTGCCACTGTGATTGACTGATCAAAGGCATGCATAACTGATCTTGGTGTCATAATATCTTCAACCTTAATCGCCCCAAAGGCTAAAAGGTTTCTAATAATTCGCGACTCTAAAGGATCAATTTGACCCGACTGCTCACCCACACTCGCTAAAGCAGCAAATTCATTACGACTAAAAGTGTGAGCTTTTTTACCTCGAGTTAGCAATTTTGTAATCTTTTCTGAGAACCAAATCAGAGGATATAGTAAAAATATAATGGCTTTAACAAAATAAGCTACTGGTCCAGACAGGCTACGCCAATAGACAGTTCCTAAAGTTTTCGGGATAATTTCCGAACCAATCAAGATTAAAAGGGTCATGAGTGCAGAGAATACCCCAAACCATTCACTTCCGAAGACAATTGTAGCCTGAGCACCTGCCCCTAAAGACCCTACAGTATGCGCCACTGTATTTAAGGTCAAAATAGCGGCAATAGACTGATCAATTTTGTCTATTTTAATCTCTTTTAACATCGCCGATTTTTTGGGATTCTCTTCTGCGATAGAAGCCACATAGGAGGGAGTCATGGTTAATATCGCGGCTTCAGATACTGAACAGATAAAAGAGACAAATACTGACATTACAACGAAAAATATCAGTAAGGCAACATGAACCCCGTAAGCCGAAGTTTGGATAGCAATATCAGCAGAACTGCCCCCAGCTGCATAAGCAACTAATGGCAGTGAAGCGATAAGAGTGAATAGGATAGTAGTGTTACGGGTAAAGCGTGATGATCTTCTAAATCGAGCTTTCAAGTCAAACACCTAATGTAATTAACATATAAAAAGTAAGGGTTACAGGATATCATTAAACCTATTACGTTTACATCCATTTATCATTAACGCCTTCACGTAATGCTTTACCTGGCTTAAAATGAGGAATAGATTTTTGCGGCACCATAACTGCTTCTCCAGTCTTAGGATTACGGCCCTGTCTGGCATCACGATGGTGTAAACAAAAAGTTCCAAACCCTCTAACTTCAATGCGATTATTTTCAATTAGTTTTTCAGAAAGTAAATCAATAATCTCTCTAACTGCTTCATCAACCTCTGCATCAGAGATATAGTCGCAACGTGCAGAGACATTCTGAATTAAATCTGATTTATTTATAACTTCTGTCATATCCTTGTGACCTTAATTATTAGTTGAAATACCTTTAAAGTTATAGTCCTTTAAAAACCTTATAAGCAAATGACCATTCCTAATATCATAATGGCTATCTAAACGAACTACAAAAATAGGACTTTCAAACCTAAGGAAAACCTTGTGCTTTATAAGTCAGCATATTTCATAGCCTGTTGATATTAAATCATAAGTTACGGCATCTGTGGAACTATTATTTCAATTTATAGAATAATATCAAATAATTGGCCATAAAAACTGACCATAAAAAAGGAGTACCCTAAGGTACTCCTTTTTTTTAACAGCTTATAGCTATTGATTATTTATCAAAGATTAGTCTTCTTGCATTTGTTCTTTGATTAAGTCACCAATAGTTTTTGGCTGGGCTTCTGGAGCAGCTTGAGTGCTACCCAGCTCTTTAATAGCTTGACGCTCTTCAGCTTCATCTTTAGCTTTAATTGATAAGCTAATACCACGTGACTTACGATCAACGCTGATGATTTTCGCTTCAACAGAATCGCCTTCGTTTAGATGTTTAGTAGCATCTTCAACTTTATCACGCTGGATTTCAGAGGCACGTAAGTAACCTTCAACTTCGTCAGCTAAAGTGATAGTAGCACCTTTAGCATCTACTTCTTTAACAGTACCAGTTACGATTGAACCACGATCGTTAGCTACTAAGTACTCATTGAATGGATCAGAGCTTAACTGCTTGATACCTAGGCTGATACGGTTAGCTTCAGCGTCAACTGATAGAACCATAGCTTCAACAGTGTCGCCTTTGTTGTAGTTACGGATAGCTTCTTCACCAGCTTCGTTCCAAGAGATATCAGATAGGTGAACTAGACCATCGATACCACCGTCAAGACCGATAAAGATACCGAAGTCAGTGATTGACTTGATAGTACCAGTTAGCTTATCGCCACGGTCATATTTCTTGTCGAACTCTTCCCATGGGTTTGGTAGAGTTTGTTTGATACCTAAGCTTATACGACGACGTTCTTCATCGATATCTAGGATCATAACGTCAACTTCGTCACCAATCTGAACAACTTTAGATGGGTGGATGTTTTTGTTAGTGTGATCCATTTCTGAAACGTGTACTAGACCTTCGATACCATCAGAGATCTCAGCGAAACAACCATAATCAGTTAGGTTAGTTACGCGAGCTTTAACGATGCTACCTACTGGGTAAGTACCGCTTACGTTATCCCAAGGATCTGTACCTAGTTGTTTTAGACCTAGGCTTACGCGGTTGCGCTCACGGTCAAACTTAAGTACTTTAACTTTAAGGTCTTGACCCACTTCAACCACTTCTGATGGGTGCTTAATACGGCGCCATGCCATATCAGTAATGTGTAGTAGACCGTCAATACCACCTAAGTCTACGAATGCACCGTAGTCAGTTAAGTTTTTAACGATACCTTCAACTTCGATACCTTCTTCAAGCTTATTAAGTAGCTCTTCACGCTCAGCTGAGTTCTCAGCTTCCATAACCGCTTTACGGCTAACAACTACGTTGTTACGTTTTTGGTCTAATTTAATAATTTTGAATTCTAGTTCTTTGCCTTCAAGGTGCGTAGTGTCACGGATTGGACGAACATCAACTAATGAACCTGGTAAGAAAGCACGTACTGAACCAACATCAACAGTAAAACCACCTTTTACTTTGCTTGAGATGATACCTTTAACAATTTCATCGCCTTCAAATAGTTTCTCAAGCGCATTCCATGTTTCAACACGTTTAGCTTTTTCACGTGACAGTAGGGTTTGACCCATACCGTTGTCAACAGCTTCAACAACAACATCAACGCTATCGCCCACTGCTACTTCAAGCTCGCCATTTTCGTCTAAGAACTCTTCACGAGCTACCACACCCTCAGACTTCAAACCAGTGTCAACTGTAATCCAATCGCTATCGATTGCTACAACAGCACCGCTGATAACTGAGCCACGCTCAATATCAAGACCCTGCTCTTCTAGACTCGCTTCAAATAGTTCAGCAAATGATTCCATTATGATTACCTTAATATAGCCGTATCCTGTCCAGCACAGTACGGTTCAAGTTAATGAAGATAAAAGATTGACGCTGGTTTTGCTCTTTTCATCTTCATTTGAAAAAAACGTTAAATTTGTTAGGGTATAACCCAAACTAAATAACTCAAAAGATGAGTCTAAGTTTGGGAGTCTGCCTTATTTGCTAATTTTAACTTATTCGCTAAAACAAATACCCTTGGTTTGGCAGAATTTTTTAATTGTTCTATAAACTTCTTCAGCATCCAATTGGGAGCTGTCTAACAGTAAAGCATCTTCAGCGGGCTTGGACGGAGCAACGCTGCGATTCTCATCACGCTCATCGCGTTGCTTAATGCTGCTTAAGATCGCTTCGTAGTCTGCACTTTGTCCCGCTTGCTTGAGCTGCTCCACTCGGCGATCTGCTCGAGCTTCGGCGCTAGCGGTTAAATATACCTTGGCATCCGCATTAGGAAATACCACTGTTCCCATGTCCCTACCATCAGCGATAAGACCTGAATTATTGGCCATATTCTGCTGTAATTCTAATAATGCCGATCTTACTTTAGGTAAAACAGCCACTCGTGAAGCATAACCGCCCACGGTTTCATTTCTTATCTCGCCGGCGACACTCGTGCCATCGACCACAATATCAACTTCACCACTGTCTCGTGGAAGAAATTGAATATCTAATTGCGCAGTTAGTTTGGCAATATTATCTTCGTCTACCGCGGTCAATTCTTGATCCGCTAGCAAGCCGGCTTCAAACGCTTTTAAACCGACTATACGATAAAGAGCGCCAGAATCTAGTAAGTGGTAATTCAAAGCTTGAGCCAGCTTCAAACAAAGGGTGCCTTTTCCTGCGCCGCTTGGGCCATCAATTGTAATAACAGGAAAACTCATCTTTTTACCACCTACTGCTATATTAAGTTTGCTAGCTCTAAGTTTATTTACTAATTACAACTGGCTATTGTTGCCAATTAAATGCGTTTTTAGCGTTTTTCAAATTAGAATTTTAGTTAATAGTTTAAATACAAGCCTATTAATAACTCTGCAAACGCAAATAGTGCAAGATTATAACAAATATAGAAGCGCACCACTAGATAATATTAACGATTTATACACAAATTTGACTTCTTTTTTTTATTGCGTCGAGCTCTAAAAAAAGACTTCAATATTTTTTGGCTTTCAGGCTGCAATAAACCAGAGCTTACCTCGATTTTATGATTGTAAAAATCCATTTCTGCTAAGTTCAATTGACTGCCTACCATTCCTGCCCGCGGCTCTTGGGTGGCAAATACCAACCTTGCTAGCCTTGCATGTATTAAGGCCCCAAGGCACATGGTACAGGGCTCCAAAGTGACATATAACGTTGTATTCGCCGGCAATCTATAGTTTTGTATGCCGCTACAGGCCTCTCGAAGCGCCACTATTTCGGCATGAGAGGTGGGATCACAGCTCAGTATGGACTGGTTAAACCCTTCTCCAATAATCTGGCCCTCATGCACCAACACTGCCCCAACAGGAACTTCTTCTCTGGCTGCCCCATTTTTGGCCAAAGCCAAAGCCGCTTGCATAAACTCCACGTCACTAAGTGGCCAGTAGTTGGCTTCGGACAAATAGTCGATATAACTACTAGGTTTTAACTGGGGTTTTAAGCGGTTTATATTAATCATTTATCTGACTTTTAATGAGCGTTTATTAAAATGGTTTTATATTAAAACCAGACTTAAGCTTCCCTAGAGTTATTATGTCCAAAGTTATTATGGCAGTTGCCAATCAATAGCCGTTTTGCCATGTTGTACTAGATACTCATTAGCTTTTGAAAAAGGCTTAGAACCGAAAAAGCCCCCTCTATTGGCTGCTAAAGGAGAGGGATGCACAGCCGATAATATCAAATGCTTTTCGGTATCAATAAACTTGCCTTTAAGTTTGGCCTTACTACCCCACAGGATGAATACTGTATTTGAGGTTTGCTCATTTACCACATCGATTACGGCATCGGTAAACTGCTCCCAGCCTTTACCTTGATGGCTGCCCGCATTACCTTCTTGTACCGTCAAAGAAGCATTTAAAAGCAGTACGCCTTGCTTTGCCCAATGGGTTAAATCCCCATGCTTGGGCGGAACGGTACCAATATCATCTGCCATCTCTTTTACAATATTACGTAGTGAGGGCGGCATCGGAATCATCTTAGGCACAGAAAAAGACAAACCCATTGCCTGAGCTGGGCCATGATAGGGATCCTGCCCTAAAATGACTACTTTTACTTCTGATAAGGGGGTGAGGTTAAACGCATTGAACATTTGGCTGGCTTTAGGATAAATACTCTTACCAGACCCATATTCTTGCCTTAAAAAATCTCGTAAATTATCCATATTCTGCGAAGTCAGCTCATCTGCCAGTGCCAACTTCCAGTCTTCAGGCATTTGTACTCGTGCTAAGATGGCTTGCTTTTCAGCTTCGCTTTTTTGTGGTTGATCCGAGTCAAATAACTGCATAAGAATACTCTTTATATAATTATAAATTTTTATTTAGGGTCATTATAGACGTTAATATCAGATTGACTTCCTCCCCTCGCTAAACCGAGGGGATTCCTACAGCTAGACGGTCAAGCCCGACCGCAAGGATGTTCTTAGCAGCATTGATATCTCTATCATGCCATGTGCCACACTC
>NZ_FUGE01000067.1 GCF_900162825.1 Psychrobacter piechaudii | reverse complement strand
ATTTACCGCCTATTGAGAACCGGTCGTAGATACATTTTGGGCTTATATTTGCTATTTTCTTGCATCTTCGGCTAGCTAAATGACGGTTATTAATCTTTAGTTCCAATATGCATCTCCTGTAGAATCCTAGGTTGATAGGTCACAGCACTTTTCTACAGGCAATAAAAAACCCTAAGGCGTATATCAAATACGCCAAAGGGAAATTAGGACGGATAATAAAGACTAAGCTATATAAAGCCTATTTTATTCGCCAATCAGCTTAGCGCGCTTTTAGCTCTAAGCGGGCAGCGTGTAGTAATGGCTCAGTGTAACCACTTGGCTGCTCACGGCCTTTAAATACTAAGTCACAAGCGGCTTTGAAAGCGATTGAGTTGTCGAAGTTATCAGCCATAGGCATGTAGTTTGAATCGCCTAAGTTCTGCTCATCAACAACTTTAGCCATACGCTTCATAGATTCCATAACCTGCTCTTCAGTTACGATACCATGGTGTAACCAGTTAGCGATGTGCTGACTTGAGATACGTAGCGTTGCACGGTCTTCCATTAGGCCAACGTTATTGATATCAGGTACTTTTGAACAACCCACACCTTGATCAACCCAGCGTACAACGTAACCTAAGATACCCTGTGCGTTGTTATCAAGCTCTTGACGCTTCTCTTCTTCACTCCAGTTAGTGTCTTTGGCTAATGGAATGGTCAAGATATCATCTAGGCTAGCACGCTCACGGCCCTTAAACTTCTCTTGAATCTCTTTAACGTTGTTTTGATGGTAGTGGATACTGTGTAGCGTTGCCCCAGTTGGTGAAGGTACCCAAGCAGTGGTAGCACCCGCTTGAGGATGGTTAGACTTAGTCTCAACCATTTCTTTCATTTCATCAGGCTTCGCCCACATACCTTTACCGATTTGAGCGCGGCCAATTAAACCTGTCTCGATACCCACATCTACGTTCCACTGCTCATAAGCAGGTAACCAAGCTTGTGACTTCATGTCGCCTTTACGTACGAAAGGACCGGCATTCATACTGGTGTGCATCTCATCCCCTGTGCGGTCTAAGAAGCCGGTGTTAATGAAGATCACACGCTCTTTAGCTTGGCGGATACACTCTTTTAGGTTCACAGTAGTACGACGCTCTTCATCCATTACACCCATTTTTAGAGTGTTACGTGGTAATCCTAGCGCATCTTCAACTGCTGCGAATAATTCGTTAGCGAACTTAACTTCTTCAGGACCATGCATTTTCGGCTTAACGATGTACATTGAACCTTCACGAGAGTTTGAACGCTCATTGTTGCCTTTAATGTCATTGATGGTTAATAGTGGCGTTATTAAGGCGTCCATGATGCCTTCGAAGATTTCTTCTTGACCTTCGCCTAGATCTACCAATACCGCTGGGTTCTGCATTAAGTGACCTACGTTACGGATTAACAATACCGCACGGCCTGGTAATACCAGCTTGCCACCGTCTGGCGTAGTGTATTCACGATCTGGATTTAGTTTACGGGTTAACTCTTTACCGCCTTTATAGAAGGTCTCAGTTAGGTCACCGTTCATTAAACCAAACCAGTTACGGTAAGCTTCTACTTTTTCTTCAGCATCTACTGCCGCTACTGAGTCTTCACAGTCTTGAATAGCAGTAATAGCTGATTCTAATAACACGTCTTTAATATGAGCTGGGTCAGTTTCGCCTACTGGATGGCTGGCATCAATTTGGATTTCAACGTGTAAGTTATTGTTCTTTAATAAAATACCTTTTGGATTACTCTCTTCACCCACATAGCCTACAAATTGAGCAGTATCAGCCAATGTAGTGGTGTTATCGCCTTGAGCAATTTTTAATTCGCCGCCTTCAACGCTAAAACCAGTAACGTCTGTGTAGCTGCCTTGCGCCAGTGCAAAGTTCTCATCTAAGAAAGCTTTAGCATAAGCCACAACCGCTTCACCACGTTTTGGATTATAGCTGCTGCCTTTGTCTTTACCATCAGCGGTATCGATTACGTCAGTACCATATAAGGCATCATAGAAGCTGCCCCAACGAGCATTGGCTGCGTTAAGTGCGTAGCGAGCGTTACGTACAGGTACTACTAACTGTGGGCCAGGGATACTAGCGATTTCAGGATCAACATTCTCTGTTGAAACTTCGAAGTCATCGCCTTCTGGTAATAGGTAGCCAATTTCAGTTAAGAATTCTTTGTATTTTGGATAGTCGATTTCGCCATCTTTGGTTGGGTTGTCTAAGTGCCACTGGTCAATCTTGGCTTGTAGCTCATCACGCTTGGCCAAAAGCTCTTTGTTACGTGGCGTGAACTTCTTAACAATCTCTTCAAAGTTAGACCAATAAGCGTCTGATTCCACACCAACACGGGGTAGCACATCATTTTCAATAAAATTATAAAGTTGGCTATCAATGGCTAAGATGCCTTTTTGAACGCGATTTTCATTGTTATTAACAGAGTTACTCATACCATATGATCCTTTGTTGGTGAATGAATTAATCAGTGTCTTCAGTGTTTCCTATAAGCCTACCCTATGCACAAGCATCTTTAGGCTAGTTATTATTAATTTTATTGAAACAAATTAGTGCTATACCCATAGCTGAAATACACTCTTATACTGATTGACGACCCACTAGGAGGCCGTCTTTCTTC
>NZ_FUGE01000021.1 GCF_900162825.1 Psychrobacter piechaudii | reverse complement strand
ATTCCTACAGCTAGACGGTCAAGCCCGACCGCAAGGATGTTCTTAGCAGCATTGATATCTCTATCATGCCATGTGCCACACTCAGCACAAGTCCATCCTCTTATTCGCAAACCCGCTCTACCCTCAAGCTACTGTCACTTATTTTGTGGCAGCACGAGCAGGTCTGGGTAGTGTAACTCTCATTTACGATCTCAAGCTGACAACCTGCATGCTTGCATTTATATTCCAGTTGTCGTTTGAGTTCAAACCAACCTGCATCGTATGTCGATTTAGCGAGCTTGGTTTTTTTATTGGTAAATGAGCGTGATTTAACATCACCAACCACAATTAAGCTGTTATCTTTAACAAGCTTGGTGGTGAATTTATGAATTAAGTCTAATCTTGTGTTTTTGATTTTGGCGTGGATTGCTTTAACACGTTTTTTATTCTTAGCACGCTGGGCTACTGCTAATTTATTCGCCCACTTTTGCGTTTGCTTAATAATTAGCTTGGCACCATTTGAGGTAGTGGCAGACTCTTTTAAACCTAAGTCAATACCAACGCTGCCCTTACCACTTGCTTGCTTAGGAAAGTCTTTAACAGTAATACACGCATACCAACGATTACGACTGTCTTGTACTATCTCAAGCGTGTTAATTTGATATAGGCTTAGGTTGTAGCTATCGAATACATCTATAATAAGCTTTTGACCTTTGGATAGTGATAGCTGAATAGTTGATTTAAGTGCTTTCTTTCCCGTTTGTCTTGTGCTTAGATACGTGATAGCAGACTTTTTAAAAGGTATCCAGCCCAGTGTTTTGCGTTTTGCATCAGGACGGTTG
>NZ_FUGE01000060.1 GCF_900162825.1 Psychrobacter piechaudii | reverse complement strand
AAAATCAAAAACACAAGATTAGACTTAATTCATAAATTCACCACCAAGCTTGTTAAAGATAACAGCTTAATTGTGGTTGGTGATGTTAAATCTCGCTCATTTACAACTAAAAAAACCAATCTAGCTAAATCGACATACGATGCCGGATGGTTTGAGCTTAAACGACAACTGGAATACAAATGCAAGCATGCAGGTTGTCAGCTTGAGATCGTAAATGAGAGTTACACTACCCAGACCTGCTCGTGCTGCCACAAAATAAGTGACAGTAGTCCGAAAGGTAGAGCAGGTTTGCGAATAAGAGGATGGACTTGTGCTGAGTGTGGCACATGGCATGATAGAGATATCAATGCTGCTAAGAACATCCTCGCGGTCGGGCTTGGCCGTCTAGCTGTAGGAATCCCCTCGGTTTAGCGAGGGGAGGAGGTCAAGACCCAGATTCTATAGCCACAGCGTGTACTATAACTGCTGCTGGCTTTTATGCTATATTCTATGGCCAAGCTGTTGTTACTATTATACTTTTATCCGTTAAGTGTTTTGAGAGTCCCCCATGAGTCGTGATCGCGCTGTACAACCCAGACACCCCAAAGCCCTCGCTGTGGATGACGAGCCAGCCTATATCACTGAGTTTCGTCAGGCAATGCTAGCACGCGGTTTGTCTACTCGGACTCGTAATGCTTATGTGCGTGACTTAAAGCACTGCGAAACCACCAATACCAAGGCACTGACGCTGTGGGAAGATATCGATGTCATGCAATGCCTGACAGCCCTTAACAAACAAGGTAAAACCCCACGCACCCAAGCCCGTATGCTATCAAGCCTACGTCAGTTCTATTTGTGGATGGTGGGTAATGAGCGCCGTGAAGACAACCCTTGTGAGCGTATTAAAACACCTAAAATTGGTCGCTCCTTACCCAAAGACTTGTCTGAAAGCGATGTGGAAAACTTACTGTCAGCACCAGACACCAGCACTGCTTTGGGGCTACGCGATAAAGCCATGCTTGAGGTGCTTTATGCTTGCGGACTGCGGGTCAGTGAACTAATGAATTTATCTCTTGAGCAGGTCAACTTAAATGCAGGTTGGCTACAAATCACTGGTAAAGGTAATAAAACCCGATTAGTACCTTTGGGGGAATATGCCAGTGAAGCTTTGGATGATTACCTAAGCCATGCCCGTGGTGAGTTAGTGCCCCATCTAAAGTCAGGCAACTGCCAAGCGGTATTTTTGACCACTCAAGGTGGTTATATGACCCGGCAAAACTTTTGGTATATGCTCAAAAAATATGCCAAACAAGCCGGCATAGAAAGCGACTTATCTCCACACACTCTGCGCCACGCTTTTGCTACCCATTTGCTGAATCACGGTGCTGATTTACGTAGTGTGCAGCTACTATTAGGTCACAGTGACTTATCTACCACTCAGATTTATACCCATGTCGCTACCGCTCGCCTGCAGCAACTTCATGAGGCTCATCATCCGAGGGGTTAATAGATCCTCCCTAGCTGCTGAAAAGAAAGGAAGCTCTAGAAAGCTGCTTCTCTACCTTTCAAATAAAGTGAGTAGTAGTGACAGCTATTGTCTATAGCTTAACCAACTCATAAACCGCAAAACGAGCAGTAGTCTCAAACGGCTGATGCTCAGTAGAAGTCAATAGCGCCTCACGCTTTTCAGCTTTAGCCCGATAAGAATACGGGGTCATAGTTAATAAATCAGCTAAGGCTTGTTTTTCAAGCACCAAATCTGCTGATACCTTATGCGTTGCCACCTCCTTAAAGTAAGGGGCTAGCTCCTCCAAAAACTTATCGGAATCGTGCGGGCGCACCTCATCAAACAATGCCTCACGCATACTTTGTAAATGCCCAGAATCCGGCTTGGCAATAAGCAGTCGCCCTCCTGACTTTAAGACTCGCGCAAACTCTTCCGGCAATATAGGGCTAAAAATCGTGCTAATAGCCTCTAGACTATTATCAACAAGCGGTAAATGTGAAGCGCTAGCCACCATAGGATAAATAGCGGTGGTTTTGGTATTCGATTTATATTCTTTGACCTGATACCAAAGTCGCTGGTTTTGTTTGGCCACTCTTGCAGTGGTAGCGACCGCCGGCTTGCTGATATCCAAGGCGATTAAACAAGAGTTATTAGCCCTTGTTGTCGCTAGAGCTTCAGCAATACCACCGGTATAATAGCCTTCCCCGCAGCCCACATCTAACCAAGTTTGGATATTCAATTTAGATTGAACTACTTCTGCTAAATACTCTGAATTTTGGTTAACCAAACCGGCAATCGCCTGCTGTAAAGGCTGATAAAAGCCTTGGCTTAAGAAACGATGGCGGGCATTTATAGACTGTTGGCTATCACCAGGATCTTTTGATTTTTTGTTTTGTACTGGTAATAAGTTGACATAACCTTGGCGTGCCACATCAAAGGGATGACGCATTCCCTTAGCGTTTAGACTGCCATCACACAGCCAGGTCTTGGCATCTGGCAACAAGGGTGATTGGCAGTAGGGACATAACAATTTTGGTAATTGCGTATCAAATTGCTCAGAGCTTGGCATGGGGAAATCCTGTAACTGGCTATAATGAATTACTAATTAAGACTAATTGAAACCTAAATCTAATAAACGTAAAAAGGGTGCCTAAAGACACCCTTTTATCATAATTTTCGCTGAGTTGCTGTAATGCCGATTCGCTATTAACGTAATTTTAAAGTCATCAAGCCCAGTACCACAAGCAAAATAGCAATAATCCAAAAGCGCACCACAACTTGGGTTTCTTTCCAGCCCAGCTCTTCAAAATGGTGATGCAGTGGTGCCATCAATAACACCCGCTTTCCACGTAACTTAAACGACCCTACTTGTAAGATCACCGATACCGCTTCAGCCACAAACAGACCACCCATAATAGCAAAGGCAATCTCTTGACGGGTCATTACCGCGATAGTACCCAACATCGCACCTAGAGCCAAGGCACCCACGTCACCCATAAATACTTGTGCGGGATGCGCGTTATACCATAAGAAGCCCAAACCTGCGCCAATCATAGCCGCACAAACAATGGTTATTTCAGAGTTATAAGCAATGTAGGGCACATGTAAATATTCAGAAAAACGCACGTCGCCTGATACATAGGCAAACACCCCTAGACCTGCTGCGACGAAGACTACTGGCAAGATGGCTAAGCCGTCTAAACCATCGGTCAGGTTAACGGCGTTAGATGAGCCATTAATCACAAAGTAGGTAAAGATAATAAACGCTAAGCCAAAAGGAACGGCAGAGAAAGGAATAACCCAGTTTTTAAATAGCGGAATTAATAAGTCCACCATCGCTTTGGTTTGCATAGGGTCAGGCTGCTGGCTAGCAATATAATATAACGAGCTACCCACGAATAAAGCGCCCACAGACAACCAAAAGTACTTCTTACGAGCAATCAGCCCTTTTGGATTTTTGTACTTAATTTTTAGCCAGTCATCTGCCCAGCCCACGGCACCAAAGATAACCATAACTACCATTAAGATCCAGACATAAGGGTTGGTCAAGTCAGCCCAACACAAAGTTGAAAAACCAATGGAAGTCAAAATAAGCACCCCACCCATGGTCGGAGTACCTGTTTTTGCTAAGTGAGTTTTTGGGCCATCATCACGGACTGCTTGGTCATATTTGACACTGCGCAGATAAGCTATGGTACGAGGGCCGAGCAGGATACTAAAAGCGAGGGAGGTTATGACAGTGAGCAGTACCCTTAGAGTGAGTGATGATACCGCCGAAAACGGTGAGTAGAATTGACTCAACCAACTGTCAAATAACCAATATAACACCGCCTACTCCTCATGAACTTTCTGAAAATTTATTTAAAAATATTAAATAGCAATAAAAATAAAATAGCCTAGCCACAGCTCACACTGTGACGGCTACTATGAATTCTTTTTAAGCCCAAAATGAGCTTTGCGGGTCGAATTATCGCAAAAATGACAGCTAAAAACAGGATTAATGTGAATTTTCACCAAAAACGCACATTGCAGAAGTCATTTAAACCATTTGGCTCAAATTAATAAGCTACCTTACCCGTCCTAAAAAGCTGTATGACTCACCTTAAAATCACCCGACCTAAAAATTGCTCTGTAAATTGCCCACTTCAAAAATGCCCGGCTTAGATTTAGCCTTCAGCACTTAGCAAGTCGTCAATTAAAGTCTCCATCGTGGTACTACGTGATCCTTTAAATAACAAAGTACAAGACTGCTGCTGTTCATTATGCTCGGTCAAAACAGCTTGCAGTTTGGGTAACAGCTCTGCCTTAGTGTCAAAGTCATACGCCTGCTGCATACCCTGACTCTTCGCCCCTGCTACCGTGTCTTTGGCAAACTCGCCAGCGCACAGCAGCAAATCCACTGAATTTTTGGCAATGGCCTGACCCAGTTTATTATGCTCGTCACGCGAAGCTTCACCCAACTCGCCAATGTCACCTAGTACTAAAATTTTATAGCCTGTCTGAGCCGCCAACACATCAGCCGCAGCACGCATAGAATTGGGATTGGCATTGTAAGTGTCATCAATAATTTGATGCTTACCTAAGGTTTGTCTTCCCAATCGGCCTTTACTCGAGGTAGCTTGACTCAAGCCTGAGGCAATAACTTCAGTAGTGATGCCTGCCGCATAAGCACAAGCAGCAGCCGCTAAAGCATTACTCACATTATGCTCACCAGACATTGGCAACGTAACTTCCACCTCTGTTGCTTCTTTACTAAAATGTAGCTTGAAGCGGCTTTGTAGCGCCGTAGTCTTAACTTCAGTAGCATAAACTTCGGGTAGCTTCGCGCCCTCAAGCTGCTGCCAACCAAAGTGACTCACATTTGAAGTGTATTTTTTGGCAGCAGCTGTTAACTGCTGGGTATAGTCATCGTCGAAAGGAACCACTGCGGTGCTTGCTTCGGTTAGTGGCTGATAAATCTCAGCTTTGGTCTTGGCAATATTGTCACGACCACCGAACTCGCCTAAATGCGCAGTGCCAATATTTAGAATACAAGCCACATCCGGTTTAACCATTGCGGCAGTATAAGCAATCTCGCCCACATGGTTGGCGCCCAGCTCAAGCACCGCGTAACGGTGCTGCTGCTCTAATTCAAGCAACATCATCGGCACCCCAAAGTCGTTATTTAGGTTGCCACGGGTAACTAGAGTTGTGTTTTGTTCAAATGAGTGAGCCCCTTCTACTTGGGTAAAGATATGACGCAGCATTTCCTTTACTGTGGTCTTACCACTTGACCCTGTCAGGGCAATAACTTTTAGATTAGGATGCTGTTGACGACGATAGGCTGCAATTTGACCAAAAGCCAAACGTGTATCCTCTACTTGTAATTGGGGTACGCCTAAATCCGCGACAGGCTGACTGATAATGACGGCAACAGCGCCCTTGTCTACTGCGGCCTCAACAAAACTGTGCCCATCAAATTTTTCACCAACAATGGCCAAGTAGATGTCACCTGGTTCAATTTTTCGGGTATCAGTAATAATACGTGTGGCGGTAAGACGCTCATTATCTGTAGTCTCTAAACCAATCCACTGACCTTTAAGCTGGGCGGTTGCCGCTTTGAGATGCTCAGCTGTCCAAATAAATAATCCGCTGCTTTGGGCTGTCTTTACTGTTGATTGGCTCATCGGTTGGGTCTCATCTGAATATAGAATTATAAAAATAAGAGGAAATTATCAGCTAGGGCTTTTTTAAGCTTTATTCTGACTCGCCTCAATCAAGGCTTGTTGCAACACCAAGCGATCATCAAAGTCGTAGCGCACGCCTTTAATCTCTTGGTAGGTCTCATGACCTTTACCTGCAATGACCACGATATCGTCTGCGGCAGCCTGCTCAACCGCATATTGAATGGCTTGTTTGCGATCGGCGATGACTGTGGTCTTGGCATGTTGCTGCTCAGTCATGCCCTGCTGCATGTCCTGCAAAATCATTTCTGGGTCTTCACTGCGTGGATTATCAGCCGTGAGCACCACTTTATCCGCCATGGCCAAGCCAGCCTGTGCCATAAGCGGACGCTTGCCCTTGTCACGATCGCCACCACAGCCAAAGATAGCCCAGAGATTACCGCTACAATGCGATTTTAAACTGGTTAACACTTGAGTTAAGGCATCAGGGGTATGCGCATAATCGACAATAAATACCCCTTGCTCAGGCTGTGAACCTTGCTCATCTAAAGCCACGCGCTGCATACGACCACTGGCACCGTGTAATTGACCAACCAACGCTGGTACCGCCTCAAGCTCAACACCCAACGCCATAGCTCCAGCCACAGCAGCCAATAGATTGGCCACATTAAAGCGGCCCAATAAGGGGCTATGCAAGGTTAGCGGGCCAAAGCTGGTCTCAATCTCAATTTTTACCCCTTCTAAACTGGGCTCAATGCTTTTAGCAACGAAATAGGCCTCACAGTCCATATTGCTATTTTCTGAAAAATCAGCTTGTAAGCTATATAGCCAGACCTTAACGCCAGAATTTTTCGCGGTTTCAATCATCAATGGCGCAAATTCATCATCGGCATTGATGACTGCGTGAGTTAATTGCGGGAAATAGGCTTTATCAAATAGACGCGCTTTAGCTCGGGCATAATCCTGCATATCTGGGTGATAATCCAGATGATCACGGCTTAAGTTGCTATAAACTGCAACGGTGACGGGCACCCCTTGTAAACGCTGCTGATCCAGACCATGAGAGCTGGCTTCTAGGGCTAACACATCCACCTTTTCATCGTGCATTTGACGCAAGAAGCTTTGCACCGCCAACGCATCGCCTGTGGTGTGACTGGCTTGAACCAAGCTGTCTAGGCGACCATTACCGGCTGTCCCCATTACCGCGCTATTTTGTAATTGAGATAGGTTAGAGAATTGACACAGCTGTGCAATTAACTGGCTAATGGTGGTCTTACCATTGGTGCCGGTCACCGCAATGACTTGGGGTAGTAAAGACAGCATGTCATCAGCAGAGTTTATAGTAGATAAGGAGTTGGTAAGCAACAGGCTAATTTGAATTAGGCTACCCAGAATGTCACGTAAATTAGTAACGTAAAGCACGGAACAAGCATAGTCTGAGCTTTGTGCGTTATATCCCAATGCTTCAGGATCAATCTCAGTCAAAATAAAAGCGGCTTGCTTAGAAGCTGCTTTGGCGTACTGTTGGCTCTTTTCGATAGGCTGGGTATGACTTTTTAACAACACAAAAGCGGCAGGTGCAGTCGACTCTGCCTCATTTGCATTTGCCAGTTGACGACTGTCCAACACAAACCTCGAAAACTCTGAATCAAGCCCTTGCGGCTGAGACAATAGCTGCTGTAAGGTTTGCGTCTGCTGCGGTAAAATTTTTACTGCCACTTCAGCAACTTGGCGTAAGGTTAATACTGAAGCCTCACTGTCTATGGCTGTTGTTTGGTTCGCTGTCATCCTATTGGCCTTCTTCGGTTGTATTCAACTTTGTACTCAGCTAAGTATTGCTTGGCTACTATTCAGCTTTTAATGGTTTATCGAGTGGCACGTTATATAGACGTAAAGCTTCTTGCATCACACTCTTGAATACCGGCGCAGCCACAACCCCTGCATAATAAGTCTTACGTGGGTCTTCTACTAAGATAACCGTTGCCAAACGTGGGTTTGATGCCGGCGCGATACCTGCAAAGACCGTACGGTACTGATCAGTATAGTAGCCGCCTTTAGGGTTAACACGGCGTGAAGTCCCGGTTTTACCAGCAATGCGATAGCCATCAATGGCTGCAGCCGTTGCGGTACCTCCGGGCTGAGTAACGGTCTCCATCATCTTCACCACAGACATCGCATGCTTCTCATCCAGCACTCGTTTGCCGACAGGCTTCTGCTCTTGCTTCTCTAAAGTGAGCGGATGCAACACACCCCCTGAGCCTAAGGCAGCGTAGGCTTGTGCAATCTGTGCTAAAGTCACCTGCAAGCCATAACCATAACTTACCGTGGCTCGGCGAGAGGTTTCAATCTCTTTGGGCGTCGGAATAATACCGGCTTGCTCCCCTGGGAAATTCAGCGCGGTCTTTTTGCCAAACCCAAACTCTTTTTGCACATTGGTAATACCATCTGGTGGTAAAGATAAAGCAATCTTAGTCGAGGCCACGTTACTTGATTTTTGAATCAAGGTAGACATGTTGATCGAGCCTAAGTTATTGTGATCTCGAATGGTATAACCTCGGACTCTAATCGATCCGGGGCTGGTATTAATTAACGAGTTTTCAGTATATTTCCCAGACTGTAAGGCCGCAGCCACAGTAAAGGGCTTCATTACTGACCCAGGCTCAAAGACGTCTAAGACTGCTCGGTTACGTTGGTTGTTACCCGTCATTTCATTTAAATTGTTGTTATTAAACGAAGGCCAAGTAGACAGTGCTAACACCTCACCGGTGTGTACATCGACCACTATCCCTGTCGACCAGCGGGCTTCTTGCACTCGGCCAACATGCTCAAGCTCTTTGTATAATAAATACTGCAGTCTTGAATCAATAGATAGGGTAACGTCCTCTCCAGGCACCACCGGCTTGATTTGCTCAAGCTCTTCAATGCTGTTTTGATAACGGTCTTTTAATACCCGAACCTTGCCGTCCTCTCCCGCCAGCTTCGCCTCAAACTGACGCTCAATACCGGCACGGCCTTCATAACCACTGTTCGGATCGCTGGCATTATGCCCCATAAACCCTAGCAACTGCGCATTAGGCTGAGGCTGTGGGTAATAGCGGCGAAACTCTTGTTTTTCATACACGCCTGGGAAGTTGAGCACCATAACCGCGTCGGCAATCTCTGGCGTCACTTTGTTCAATAACGGTAAATAATGCGAGCCTGAACCTTTGGGCAGGACTGCTTTTACCGCTTCATCGTTACTAACATCTACCGTATGATCAAGAGCCACAGCTTGCTGCAAACGATCAACAGATACCCCCGACACGCTAGCGAGCTGAGCCAAATCCATCTCTTTTAATTTTTGTAGCAATCTTTGCTGTGCTTCTGGGTTATCGGCGTTTCTTTTAATGCGTTTTTGGATATCGTAATACCACTGCGCATAGTCGTAAGGACTAAACGACACACTAGACAACGGCGCACTCACCGCCAAAGGTTGATGGTTACGATCGGTAATCATACCGCGATAAGAGTGCTGAGTACGCTCACTGGTAATGATTTGATTACCTATTTCGATGAACTTTTCGGCATTAAACACCTGCAGATAAAACGCACGAAGTACCAAGAGCGCTAAGATACCAATAGCCGCCCACCAAACAAGCTTAAACCGTATTAAGTCACTTTCTGCGCCGCCGCGATTTGAAGCCCCCACCGTTGCTGGCTTAAATATCTTGCCGCCACGGTGTTTGACACTGGTATAAGCGCCGCTGCTTTCCTTTGGTTTTTTCCAGAATTTCAGCTTAGCCATGCCCTCTGGATCACTGCCCCCTTTTGCTTTACCTGACTTTGCAGCAGAGGCTTTTTTGGGCTTCACCAAAGGCTCGGTGACTTTACCGTGCATGGGCTTATTACTAGCGCTATTTTTGCTAGCATTGGTCTTTTGAGTGTTGGGTTTTTTTCTGGGGGTAGAAGGCTTCTTAGTCATGTTCGCCTCCTTGCTGCTGGATGGTCAATTCTGCTTCGTCAGATTCAGTCGGTTGTTCAATATTTAGTCTATCACCAGGCTTGGCGGCCATGGGCTGCAATATCAGTTTGTCTTTGGTTGAGGGAGAATACATGCCTAGCTGAGTCACCGCACGGCTGGCAATTTGCGGCGTGGCGCTAAAGGTCTGTTGTTCGATAACCAAGCGCTGATTCTCAATTTGTAAATTACGATGTTCAACTTTCATTTTTTGCAAAGCCATATAGTCTTCATGGTACTGTTGCACCTGTTCTGCGGTCAATATAGCCGTCCAGATAATGCCTATTGCGAGCAAAATCATGACAGCACCGTAGACGCTAACACCACGATAACGCTTGGTTAAAAACTCACTGATCTCCAGCGAGTTTCTATCTATTTGGTTCGAGCTTTGGGATTTGTTATTTGCCATATGGTGACTGATGTTATGACCGGAGCGGTCTTTAAGGGTAAAAAAGGACTCAATTATAGAGTGGCTTTATTTATCAGGACTAAATTGTGTTACTTATTTTTTCAAGCTAACTATGAAGCTCGTCAGGGTCGGTATTATATGGGGTATCGGTACGCGTTGCCACTCTTAACCAAGCACTTCTAGAGCGATTATTGACACTGACTTCTGCCTTGCTCGGAGCGATACGAATGGGCTTACTAAAATAGCGAGGGCGCACTGGCGGCATAGGCAGATTTTCATCTTCTGGGTACTGCCCACGGCTGTGACGCTGTAAAAACTGCTTGATACGGCGGTCTTCTAAAGAATGAAAGCTAATCACTGCCAAGTGCCCACCGGGTGCCAGTAGCGACAGGCTTTGCTGTAAGAAGTTATCAATATCTCCAAGCTCATTATTAATAAAAATACGCATCGCTTGAAAGCTTTGAGTCGCTGGATGCTTGCCTTTTTGCCACTTGGGGTGGGCTTGCTTAATTACTTCTGCCAACTCTAAGGTTGAAGTATAGCTGTCCATTTGTTTAATCGCTCGGGCAATACGGCGACTGTGGCGCTCTTCACCGAAGTCAAATAGCACATTGGCCAGATCTTCTTCCTCAACCGTTTGCAGCCACTCTCCTACCGACTGACCGCGGCTGGTGTCCATGCGCATATCAATCGCTCCATCGCGCATAAAACTAAAGCCACGACTGCCATCATCCAACTGCGGAGAAGAGACTCCTAAATCCGCCATAATGCCATTAACTTGCAAAACCCCATGCTGATGTAAGCAGTGGGTTATATTGGCAAAACTATCATGCACAACTGTCACACGATTGTCACTTTTTGCTATTTCTTCTGCCACCGCGATGGCTTCAGGGTCTTTATCGAAGACAAATAGCTGACCATCATCACTTAATGACTCAAGAAGCAGCTTACTGTGCCCGCCTCGACCAAAAGTAGCATCAACAAATATGCCGGAAACCTTGTCTTGTGACCCAGTGACTTTTTTACTCTGTTTTTTGGTGGGCGTTTTACCTAAAACAGCATCGACCGTCTCGTACAATAGCACGGTTTCGTGGCTAAAATCGGATTTTGCTAAAGGGGTGGTCTGTGTAGCTGAGGATTGAGCATCGGTCACAATAAATAGGCTCCCTTAATGGAGTAAGCAATATGGAGTAAAAAATACAATAAGCAGTGATAAAAATAATGGCTAGCCCTAAAAGCCATCCAAACAAAATCTGTAAATACAGTAGCTATTAATACATCAGTAGCTGTTAATACCTAAGTTTAAATAGCCTCGACCTCATTATCGCAAGTCACACCTGCTTGTCAAGGTAGCCACACCAACAAAGCGCTATTATATGCTTTTTTTGTTATCTAGCTTTGTTTTGACAAAAATTTTGACAGTTTTTTTTGGGATTTAAAAACTTTGTTGGCCCTCTATCTGTGTTTTATGAGCTGTAGCCCAAACCTGTTATAATGTCTTTTAAATTATCATTGCCTTTTAATTCTTATTATTATCCCTTTTATTGTAATTACTATCGATTTTTTCGCCCATTTTTAATATAAACAGATTATAAGAGAAACCTTATGACACAGACTACTGAAAATCGTCCTGTTCGTACCCGTATTGCCCCTTCTCCAACGGGCTTTCCACACGTGGGTACTGCCTATATCGCTCTATTCAACTTAGCCTTTGCTAAAGCCAACGGCGGTGAATTTATCTTGCGTATCGAAGACACTGACCAGAGCCGCTCTACTGAACAGTCTGAAAAAATGATTTTGGATGCCCTGCGCTGGGTCGGTCTTGATTGGGCAGAAGGTCCCGATGTGGGCGGTCCACACGCCCCTTACCGTCAAAGTGAGCGTAGCGACATTTATAAAAAGCACGCTCAAGAGTTATTAGACAAAGGCCATGCATTCCGCTGTTTCGCTACCAGCGAAGAGTTGGATGAGATGCGTAAAGAGCAAATCGCACGTGGCGAGAACCCTCATTATGACGGCCGTTATGCCAATTTATCTCGCGAGGAATCTGACAAATTAGCCGCTGAAGGCAAGCCTTTCGTTATCCGTATGAAAGTGCCTACCGAAGGCGTGTGTAAGGTTCAAGACATGCTACGCGGTGAGGTCGAGATTCCTTGGGAACAAGTGGACATGCAAGTGCTGCTAAAAACCGATGGCCTGCCAACCTACCATTTGGCCAACGTGGTGGATGATCACTTAATGCAAATCACTCACGTGATTCGTGGTGAAGAGTGGTTAAACTCGGCGCCTAAGCATCAGTTATTATACGAATACTTTGGTTGGGAAATGCCAGTACTGTGCCATATGCCGCTGCTGCGTAACCCAGACAAATCGAAGCTGTCTAAGCGTAAAAACCCAACCTCTATCACCTATTATCGTGATGCCGGCGTGTTGCCTGAAGCGTTATTGAACTATTTAGGGCGTATGGGCTACTCGATGCCAAATGAAGAAGAGCAGTTCACACTAGATGAGATGATTGAAAGCTTTGATATCACTCGTGTGTCATTAGGCGGGCCTATCTTCGATATCGAAAAATTGCACTGGTTAAACGCTGAGTATTTACGTCAATTATCGCCAGAGCAGCTAAAAGAAAGAATTTTAGCTTGGGCTAATGACTCAGATAAACTGACTGCCATTGCAGCGGCCATTCAGCCTCGTATTCATCTATTATCAGACGCGGTAAACTGGGGCGGATTTTATTTCCAAAACTTACCGGATATTAAAGCTGAGGACTTCGAGCATAAGTCACTAAGCGCTGAGCAAATCGTGGAAATCTTACAAATCGCCACTTGGAAGCTAGAAACACTTCCAGAGTGGACCGAAGACAACATCTTTAAGACCCTAAAAGGCTTAAGCGCAGCCATGGACATCAAACTGCGTGACATGATGGCCCCCTTCTTTGTGGCTATTGCCGGTAGCACCTCCTCTACGCCTGTGATGAACTCTATGTACATCATCGGTGCTGATATGACCATGGCTCGCCTGCGTCATGCTGTAGAAGTATTGGGCGGACTGGGTAAGAAGAAGCTGAAGAAAATTGAGAAAACCGCTGCCGATATGCCAGACTTTTTGGCTGCTGAATAGCTAATTAATAGGCATAATAAGCCAAAACTTTAGTTGAGTATGAATAGAACGTGAGTCTTACCTAGTTAAGGCTCACTTTTTTTTATTTAAATAGTCATTAAATAAATTGTAATGCCCTTTTACCTGTCTTTTGATATTTTTTGACTCATGAATCCTAGATGCCCTAAAAGCATAACTTACATAATTTCTTTGACCTATATAAGTAAATCTTGTATGCAATGTACGCATATACATATTAGGGCTATTTAGATTGTCTTTCTCCTTAAGCCTCCTATAATGTGCCGTACGCATTCTTACTGCTTTTCGTAACTTACGCCTATATCTAGTCTGACCAGTTTCTCTGAGAAAAACCTGCTTACCATCAAATAATAATCCTAAGTATTGAAGTTTATCTGGATTGTTGAAGCTTCTATTGTTTATATCATGATTTATGAAGCCATCTTTGAACTCAACTCTTTGAGTTTTCTTATTATTAATATTAAGTTTAATTTTTTGTATAGCACACTTAATAAAGCTTATAGCCTGCTGTTCTTGTTCTTTATCTATGTAGTGGCATAATAAAATTAGACAGTTAATAAGAGGTTATACTAAACTCAAAGTAAAGGAGAATAAGTATGACCAACAACCGAGGGCGATACAGCAACGAATTTAAGCTTGAAGCCATCAAGCTAATAGAAGAGCAAGGCAGACAAATCAGCGAAGTTGCCAACTCACTAGGTATAAGCAATAAAACCTTAGAAAAGTGGGTATATAAATACCGTAAAGAACAACAAGGTATTATGCCAACAGAAGGCAAAGCCCTAACGCCTGAATTACGACGTATACAAGAGCTCGAAAAGCAGGTCAAACAGTTAAAGATGGAGCGAGATATACTAAAAAAGGCATCTGCTCTGCTAGCCCAAGACAATCTGAACGTATATCGCTAATAGCTAAGCTTGCAGAGCATCATAAGACAATTAGCAAACACAAGCTATGTGAGCTGTTTGGCGTTGTCAGGAGCAATTATTATTACAATGCTAAAGACAAACCAATAGACATTGCATTGGTAAGGCTCAAAGCCTTAATTAGAGAAGTATTTAATACTTCAAATGGCTCTGCTGGCGCCAGAACTATAGCGACTATCATCACTCAGCAACAAGGTATAAAGCTTACCCGCTACAGAGCGAGTAAGCTTATGAAGCAAATGGGACTGATCAGCCGGCAGATAAAATCACATAAGTACAAATACTGTAAGAAGGCTCATAAAATACATGATAATGTCTTAGGTCGAAACTTTTCGCCTACTGTACCAAACCAAGTGTGGACAGGTGATGTTACTTATATTCGTATCAAAGGCGGATGGTGTTATTTAGCTATCGTTATGGATTTATATGCCAGACGTATCGTTGGCTTTTCTTTGTCAGATAGCCCGAATACTAATCTGACCACATCAGCACTAAAAATGGCATATCACATAAGACTTAAGCCTAAAGGCGTGCTGTTTCATTCAGATCAAGGTAGTCATTATACTAGTGAGGCATTTTCTGATTTCGTAGAAAGTTGTGATGATATGACACACAGCATGAGCCGACGTGGCAATTGTTGGGATAATGCGCCTACAGAACGATTCTTTAGAAGCTTTAAGACAGAATGGATGCCTAAGCATGGCTATGAAGATATTGATGAAGCAAAACAAGCAGTAAGCGCTTATATTTGGGATTATTATCAAAGCGTCAGACCGCATCGCTTCAATAATAATTTAACACCATTAGCTAAAGAGAGACTTTATTTCAACAAAACCTCTTATGAGTTGTCTAAAAAATCTTGACCACTACACTATGATGAAAATCATATCATCGCTATATCTGAAGTACTTACCACCCAGCTGAGCCAAGTAGCTATTTACTTCTTTATCAAACTCAATCATATAAACATTAGAAAGTAGACCGCTAATTGGAGAGCCTTGTGGGATGCCTTTACCAGACTTATTGACGTTAATTAGCCTCTTCCCTCTTATTCTATCTCTAAAATCTTTAGAGCTACAGAGCACCTCATAACGCTTGTGAAGCGTTTTGGAATTGAGCGATAATCCTAACTCTTTATAAAGCTCTTCTTTATCAACAGAAGCAAACCTTGTAAGGGACTTATAAACTTTATAATGATCAGGTGGTAATTGAGTATTTTGTAATAAATCACACCAATTTTTCTTTAAAATCTGGTGATCAAAACGATCAAAAAAATTCTCAACATCATAGCAAAGCACTATACAGTCTTTTTTAGTACGAATAATATCGAAAACGTCTTTACTGAAGTGAATATTACATTTAGAAACTAACTTACCGTCAATAACTCGCTCGACCTTCCTATAGGCTAAAGAACAGTCTTCGAGATTATTATCAACAAGAAATTTCTCATAAGGAGTTTCTAGTAACCTAGAATAATAAGCATAAATATCACTATCAAGATGACTGGCGTAGCTTATACCTCTTACTTTTGGGCTGTTTAAAACATATTTATATCCCTCAATATTTGCTTTATTAGTTAATTTATAGGATATAAAAGGATAAAGATGATGATGAATAATAAGAGGAGGTTTCGAAAGAGGGTGGAATTTTAATTTATTATTATAATATTTAGCTA
>NZ_FUGE01000001.1 GCF_900162825.1 Psychrobacter piechaudii | reverse complement strand
ACCTGAGTATGAACAAGGCAAGAATCAATTGTTTGAGCCTAATGATAATAGCCCTGATTACTGCTCAAAGCAGTAATCTTAAAAAAAATAGCAAGACACCTTCCTAAGGGTGGTAAAACCGACAGTCACTATCGCAGACTACAGCGATTTTTTGCCGAAGCGAGGATAGACTACGATCAACTGGCTTTAATGATATATCGACTATTTGGACTAGGCAAGGTCACCTTAACCATTGACCGCACCAACTGGAAATGGGGTAAAAGTAACCTCAACATCTTTATGCTAGGAGTGGTATATAAAGGGATAGCCATCCCCTTATACTGGCAAATGCTAGATAAGCGAGGTAATACAAACCATCTTGAACGCTGTGAACTTATTGAGCGGTTTATCAAACAATTTGGCAAAGATAACCTTGAGATGATAGTAGCGGACAGAGAGTTTGTTGGCGAAAAATGGTTTAACTGGCTCACCAATAATCACATACCCTTTGCCATACGGATTAAGAAGAACAGTAAAGTTAAGAATCATCATGGCAAGTTGGTACAGATTAAAGAGTTATTGCGCCATGTTAGCCATCAAGAAACATATCGACATGGGCGAATACTGACTGTCGATGGTTGTTTGGTTCGAGTATTTGCCAAGCGTGATAAAGACTATGGTTTAGTGATTGTCGCAACCAATCAACTAGAAACAGTGGATGCGATGACAAGCTATGCTAAGCGTTGGGAAATTGAGACTTTATTTGCTTGTCTAAAGGG
>NZ_FUGE01000154.1 GCF_900162825.1 Psychrobacter piechaudii | reverse complement strand
ACAGGGCCTAGCAAATGATGTATTCGGTAAACTGTTTGGTGATCGAGGGTATGTCAGTCAAGATTTAAAAGATAAACTCTTTAATGACTTCAATATCGATTTTATAACCAAGCTTCGAAGGAGTATGAAACAGCAGATTCTTAAACCTATTGATGAGGCGTTACTTAACGGACGCTCTTTAATTGAAACTGTCTTTGATGAGCTTAAAAACCTGTGTCAGATTGAACACTCAAGGCATCGAAGCTTCACAGGGTTCGCTGCTAATCTTTTAGCAGGACTCATTGCTTACTGTTGGTTTCCCTTTAAGCCGACACTCAAAAACGTGTCCGCTTATGGACAGGTCGCAAAAAACTAAGCTGTTTCAATGATTTAGGCAAGCTCTTATCCCGAACTCAGGTTAGTTAAGCTAACCCTTAAAAAATAACCCTACCCCTTTAGAGCCCAAAATTACCCACAAAAAAACCCGTCTAAAACGGGTTTTGTAATAATAATTAACTCAGCTTATAGTCTTTCTGCCATTAGAGTCATGCTAACAAAACTGTCAATTTCCTTGTTATGGCTTTTTGGCTGAATCTTGGCACTCTTCATTTTCACATAAACCATATAGCACTAAAGAATGGCCAGATAATCTAAACCCATGCTCTTCAGCTACTTTTAGCTGCTCTTGCTCAATGATTGGGTTATGAAATTCAATAATTTTTCCACACACATCACAGACCATATGATCATGGTGCTCATCTTGGGTAATCTCAAAGACAGATAAGTTGTTTTCAAAATTATGACGCTCAACAATGCCGGCTTGTTCAAACTGGGTTAGCACTCGATACACTGTGGCTAAGCCCACATCCTCTCCTTGCTCTATTAAAGCCTTATAGACCTCTTCAGCACTCATATGGTGGTCTTCAGCACTCTCTAATAGCTCAAGGATTTTGATACGAGGCAAAGTAATTTTCAAACCCGCTTTACGTAACTCTTGATTGATGATTTTCATTGTAATCCTTATAACTTTATAATTTATGAGTGGAACCCGTGTTAAACTACTAAATAATATAAAATTTAGTTAAATACTCTCGTAAGTGGTAGGCAATTGCAAGTAATTGACGTATCATTTATGAAAATCAGTTGAGCCTAGCTTAGACTAAATTCGTGGAATAGCCCATCACTTTAACTGGGTTATCTTACCAAAACTTTATTATCAGTTTATAATTACCAGAACTTTGGTAGTTTTCATAACTGTCTAAATCCTTAGAGGCTTACTCTAAAGGCTACATTAGGTAATTCTAAAACGTGAAATTATGAATATATTAAAAAAATTACTTTATCCTATTGCTATTACCGCCACGCTTACCCTATCAGCTTGTTCTATTTTTGGCGTCTACACCATTGATTTACCTCAAGGGACTCCAATCACTCAAGCTCAAGCACAGCAAATTCAGCCTGGTATGAGCAAAAACCAAGTACTGTATCTGCTAGGTAGTCCAGCCATGCGTGACACCCTAGCGCCTAACCGTTGGGATTATATTTACGACTATGCGCCAGGAACTTATGGAAAAAGAGAAGGCAAAGAAGTAATTACTAATGCCAGTCAGCATCTGATCATTTATTTTGATGAGTCGGAAACTGTGGTCAATGTAGAAGGCATTGAGAGCCTTCCTGCTAGCAGTAAATAACTACTATTGTATTAGTAAGTAACTTGTATTAGTAATTAAACCGTTAGTCAGTTTCTAGCCTCTCACGTTTAATAAATAGTCTTTTGACTGCAATAAGATAACCCCCGCTCCCTCTAAAAGCAATTGAAGGGTACTTCCGAGGGTTATCTTAGCTTATATATACAGCTACCCTTCCTTAACAGCTCGCTTTTTGCGTTTACGCATCGGGTCGATAGTCAACGGCCGATAAATCTCTATACGATCATGAGCTTGTAATACATAGCTTAATAGCTTCTTCTGGGAAAACACTCCCACAGCCCAACTCTTATTATTGATTTGCTCATTTTGAGCATGCTCATCACACCACTGCTGTAAGCCAGGGTATTGCTCCAACCATCCTGACTGCTGCAAGGCTTGTAATAAAGTCGTGCCTTGAGCCACCGTCATCTCTAAATACAGACTTTCTGTGGCTGATGGGGCATAGGCTAAGCTTATAGGTAAGCCCGCCTGAGTTTTCTCCAGAACATTGAGTGTGCTTGTAATCATGACAATATCCAACCTGCCACAGCCACAATAATCAGTAAAGGCACTAAGATACGAATGGCCACGCGCCAAAGGTTATAAACTCCCTCTGAACTGAAGTTTAATGATTTGCGCATGTGGCTAATTTTCATTTGCCAACCTGAGAAAATAGCCAATACTAATGCACTTACAACACTAACAACAACCAACAGCACAGCCAAAGATTGAGGGGTAGCAATAACCACCAATAATATAGTTAATACCATACTAATGGCAGTGGCAATCCAGATACCAAATCTTTGGAATATGTTGGCAATTTGCGCACTGGCATAATGCATAAAAAATGCTGAAGCCGCTAATACTCCAAAGGCATATACGATCGTAGTAATGGGAGCAAAGCTTCCCGTGGTAAATATTAAAGCCACGCTACCAATGACCAACTGCGTCAACCAAATAGGCAGTACCGTTTTTGTCGCAATCTCACGGGTATTACGCCCAATCTCTGCACTGTGATTAGGGTCACGGCTGACCAATGGATTGTTAAACCAGAATAAACCGGTTCCCACTCCCACACTCACTAACGCCAGTGTTACCGCTCTTGCCCACTCCCCTAAGCTAGGCTCAGTCATGATAAGACTGATTGAGGATATATTAGTGACTGCTGCCATCACAAAGGCTATAGCAATCAATACCAAAGAGGCCACTAAGGTGCTGCCGCCCAATAAGCTCAGCATCGCAGCGATAATCACCATAATTACGCCCAAGGCATAATCAGGCACCTGCAGTGATAAACCTAGCTCTTGGGTAGCCTGTAATAGATTGGCACTAACCGCATCAATACTTAATCCAGCAACCACCAAGGACAGCAGTACCGTGAGCCACACAAAGCTGCGCCAGATCGTACTGGTATCTGCCTCTCTAGTAAGCTCTTGAATGCCTTTAGCAGGTATTTTTTGGCTACGATGTGCCAGTCCAATCTCTGCATATAATAGAGGCAGACCGACGACCACCATCGCCAATAGCCACATTAGCCAGAAATCCAGTTGGCCAACAGGCGTAGGAATAAACCATCTAAATAAAAGTAGAGGCAGTAAGGCAGCAATAAATAGTGAGGCAAAACGATTTTGCATGCTGATATCCATGGGTTGAAATTATAGTTTAGGTTTAGGTTAAAGTTATAGGTAATGACAATCTAACTGATTTTGAACAGCCAAATCAAATGTATTCGCGTATCCACAACGCTTATTTAAAATATTGGGTTAAATTATAAACTTTAAACACCTACCCTAGATTTAAAGCCACTAATAAACAAAAACCCCGAAGAACGGGGTTTTTGTTTATTAAATCTCTTTAGCTACTTTAACTAAGGTAGCTTTATTAGCTTTTATCCAATAAGATTCAGCCGATAAAGTTACCTAGCCGTTAAATTAGTGAACGGCACTAACAAACTGCGATAAAATTTTGATGTCACGGTCGCTAAGTCTCGCAGCAACCACTTGCATCATCCCTTTCTCACCTTCTTTGGCAGCATCGTTAATACGTTTTTGATCCTTAGCTACATCATCTTCACGGCCTGCAGCACGGAACATTTTTAATTGTAGACCAATGTATTCAGCATGCTGACCACCAATACGTGGGAAGGCAGCATAAGCGTTACCTGCGCCTTTAGGATCATGACACCCTGCACAGCCAATAACACCACGCTTTTTATCGCCCCCCAAGAACAACTTGCCTGCTTCTTCAGCAGTGGCTGGGTTACCTGCGAAAGCGCCCCATGGTTTTTGTTCTGAGTAATAACCAGCAACGTTTGCTAGATCTTGTTCGTTTAGAGTAGCGATCTGACCTTGCATGATACCGTTAATACGATATCCTGTTTTAAAATCTCTCAATTGTTTGAAAATATAGCGAACATTTTGACCGCCAAGGTTAGGCTGAGTAGGGACAACACTAGTCCCTGTCATGCCGTGACAGGCAGCACAGTTCTCTTCAACAATTTTTTGACCGGCTGCAGCATCATATTTAGGCACAGTGATAACTGCACTGGCGCTGATACTGGCAACACATAGGCTGGTGGCAACGAGCAATTTTTTCATTGTAGTCTAATCCTACTAAATCTTTCAGGCGGTAGCTAAGCAACTATAACTTTAACTCTGAAATGATGATACCCAAACCTTAACTATAAGGTATCCCTTAACCCAAATATAGGGGCAAGCTATCAGTGCATGGTTCAGTTATAACTACTCACAGAGAATAATTAATGCCATTATTATATCAATAGTTTTGTAAAAATAGCTACCTATCCGTGACATATTAGTCAATACGTAGCAATAAGTCTTACTTAATCTGACTTATAAAGACAAAAAGCCCTGATTTAATCAGGGCTTTGCGACATAACGATGTAGGTAAAAGTAGTAATATTGACTCCAAATCAAATCTTACTTAGACATATATTCAATCAATTCAGCATAGTCTTTGCTGGTTTTACAGTCGCCGCATAAGCCACCAGCAGGCATCTGTTTACCACCAGCTCTCACTGACTCAACCAAAGCGGGCATGCCTTTTTCAGATTTGAGTTTTTGCCAATACTGGGTGTCCCCTTTTTGAGGGGCTTTAAAGGCCCCACTAGAGTGACAGGTAGCACAGCTCGTCTCATAACGTTTGGCAACATCGGCATTACCCAAGATGGGAATACTACTTAGCATTAGGGTAGCAACCACAGGTAATAGCACTTTATTAAACTTCATTAATACTCTCCTTACCTTCGTCGCTTCTTAACACCACATGATGAAATGCGTGTGAAAAGACTTAAGCATTAAGGGCTCTGTATGAGCCGTAAATATAACGAGGTGTCGTACAATTAATAAAAATAGGTTAACTTATAATAAAAAATAGCTTGGCACTTTTTGGGCGACTGACTTTATTGGTAATGATATTATTTGTAATAAGATGGAATGTGATCGATAGCTAACAGCCACTACTTTCCTTAATTTCAGTATACACCCATTCACCTAATTACTATTATGAAGGCATTTATCTCTATTTCAATGCCAATATGCCTAGTTTTTTGTAAATGCCGTTTTGTTAAAAGAGTTAAGGTATAAATTTAAAACATTTAAACAGCAATAAACTATCTATCATTTAGATTAATAAATTCTAATCAATGCGGTTTTGAACTTCTACCCCTTTAATAGACCGTCTTGATGAATAGTAATGCACCCTTTTTACTTTACCATTTCACACTGAAACACAAAGCTTCACTCACGCCATTATCTTTCACAAGCAAGACTGGTTATAATGGGAAGAAATGACAGGCATCTATTTAACGTTACTTTTATCCTTATCCTAAGTGTGCCTATTTCGTGCCCTACTATTTATTTATAAAAGCACTTTTTATGAGGGTGTTTTTTATGAAACTATTTTCATAAAAAGTAACTTTATTATTGACCTAATAGCCTAGCCGTCAAATCTATTTTATACCGTTTAAACTTGAGACCCTTATGGCTAATGCACCAAAGACCAAAAAGACCAAAGCACCACAATATGTTGCTCCAGAATCTGCAGCAGACTTATCCCATTTATCGCCTCGCCAACGCTTGGAGCAAACTGAATTCTTGATGTCAGCCCCTACCTTTAAGCTATGCCCAGCTGATACGGGTTATGAGGTGGCTTTCGCAGGACGCTCTAACGCAGGTAAATCCTCTGCTATTAACGTATTAACTAATCAGCGTCAGCTGGCGCGTTCCTCAAAGACACCAGGCCGAACTCAAATGATCAACTTCTTCTCTATTGGTAATGAAGAAGCCCGTTTGGTGGATTTACCTGGCTATGGTTATGCCGCTGTTCCTGAAAAGATGAAACTGGTTTGGCAAAAAGAGCTGGAAGAGTATTTGGTATCGCGTGAAAGCTTAGCAGGCTTAGTGCTGTTAATGGACAGTCGCCACCCACTTAAGTTCTTCGATGAGCAGATGCTACACTGGGCCAAAGATGGTGAGTTACCGGTGCATGTGCTGTTGACCAAATCCGATAAGTTTAAATATGGTCCAGCTAAAAATATTTTACTGCAAACCAAACGTGAATTAGAAAAGCTTGATTTGCCTTTTTCTATTCAACTGTTCTCCTCATTAAAAAAAGAAGGGGTAGACGAATTAGCAGAAGTTATGGGACGCTGGTTAAGAATTGATGGCCAATCTACTGCTGAATAGCTGCTAACTGTGGTAGCTATTTCCCTCTAAGGAAGCTTTTATTTTATAATGAGAATATTGTGCTTTACTTTATAGCTATTTTTTGTAAGTCTTAAATATTTTATAAATTGCTAGACTTACTTTAGCCTCATTACTATTTAATTTTATTCCTTGTTATTTTTTTAGTATCGCAGCATTTTATCTAGTTTTTAAACTTTCATTTTTGTTTTAACTTAACATATAAGACGGCTTCTATGACTGATTCGACTAACTCAACTCCAGATTACAAAGATACGTTAAACCTTGCCGATACCGCGTTTCCAATGCGAGGCAACCTAGCTCAACGTGAGCCAGATTGGTTGAAAGCTTGGGAAGCAGATGATGTGTATGGCAAAATTCGTGAAGCCAAAGCAGGACGTGAAAAATATATCTTGCATGATGGCCCTCCATACGCCAACGGTCAAATTCACTTAGGTCATGCGGTAAACAAAGTTCTAAAAGACATTATTGTTAAATCAAAAACGTTGTCAGGCTACGATGCTCCTTATGTGCCTGGTTGGGACTGTCATGGTCTGCCTATTGAACAGAAGGTAGAAGCCAAAGTAGGTAAAGTTGGTCAAAAGGTTTCAGCGACTGAGTTTCGTGGTTTATGCCGCGAATACGCACGTAGCCAAGTTGACTTACAAATGGCTGACTTTAAACGTCTTGGGGTGTTTGGGGATTGGGACAATCCTTATCTAACCATGAACTTCCAACAAGAAGCCAATATCGTACGTGCTCTAGGTAAAATCTATGCCAATGGGTATGTCACTCGTGGCATGAAGCCGGTTAATTGGTGTCTAGATTGTGGCTCTTCACTGGCCGAAGCTGAAGTAGAGTACGAGGACAAAACCTCAGACGCTATCTACGTAGCTTTCGATCTGGTTGATCCTTCACAAATCTTACCTGAAGGCAATACTGAAAAAACAGCAGCAGTTATCTGGACCACAACCCCTTGGACCTTGCCAGCCAACCAAGCCATCGCTGTTAGTGCAGACTTTGAATATAGCGTTGTCAAAACCAGCAAAGGCAATCTGCTGCTAGCGACTGATTTAGTAGAAGATGCTCTACAGGCGCTTGGGTTAGAAAACGAAGGCGTTATCACTACCCTACCTGGTGATAAGCTTGAATTGGTCAAAGCCCAGCACCCATTAATCGAATCACGCCAAGTGCCTATTATTTTGGGCGAGCACGTGACCACTGAAAGCGGTACGGGTTTAGTCCACACCGCCCCTGCTCATGGTGCAGATGACTATGTGGTAAGCTTACGTTATGACTTACCTGTGACTAACCCAGTGGGCGGTAATGGGGTCTATTTAGAGACGGCTGAAGTATTTATTGGGGAACACATTTACAAAGCTCAGCCAAAAATTATTGAGACTTTGAATGACAGTGGCCATCTATTAAAGCATTACAAAATGGAGCACAGCTATCCGCATTGCTGGCGTCATAAGTCTCCCATTATCTTCCGAGCTACTCCGCAGTGGTTTATCCGCATGGATCACAAAGTTACTGAAGGCGGTAACACTTTAAGACAGCAAACCATGCAGGATATCCCTAATGTCATTTGGACACCTGCTTGGGGCCAAAACCGTATCGAAGCTATGGTTGCTGGCCGTCCAGACTGGTGTATCTCTCGCCAGCGTACTTGGGGCGTGCCCATTCCTTTCTTTACCCATAAAGACACCGATGAGTTGCACCCCAATACCTTAGAGTTGATGGAAGACATCGCTCAAGTTATCGAAAAAGGCGGGGTAGAAGCTTGGTTTGACGCTTCAGCTGAAGACTTCATTGGCGAAGATGCCAAAGAGTATGTGAAATCAACCGATACCTTAGATGTTTGGTTTGACTCAGGTACCACCCACTTTGCGGTGCTTGAGCAAGACGAAAACCAGACCAACCCTGCAGATATGTACTTAGAAGGCTCAGACCAACACCGCGGTTGGTTCCAGACCTCATTACTCACCTCTGAAGCTATGTATGGTAGAGCACCCTACAAACAAGTATTAACCCATGGATTCGTGGTTGATGAGAACGGCCGTAAGATGAGTAAGTCATTGGGCAACATCATCAACCCACAAGATGAAATTAATAAAACCGGCGCCGATATGCTGCGCATGTGGATTGCTTCAAGCGATTATCGCTATGAGATGAATGCGGGTAAACAAGCGTTTAAGGGTGCGACAGATATGTATCGCCGTATCCGTAACACGGTACGCTTCTTATTAGCCAACACCGATGACTTCAAGCCAGAAACCGACAGTTTGGCCATGGATGAGCTGGTGAGCTTAGATAAATACATCATGCTACGCGCCCAGAAAGTACAGCAATCAATCATTGCGGCTTATGATGCGATGGACTTCCACCAAGTCACCCAGCAAGTAACGGCTTTTTGTTCTCAAGACTTGGGTGGCTTCTACTTAGACATCATTAAAGACCGTCAATACACCACCATGGCAGAGGGCAAGCCTCGTCGCTCAGCACAGACAGCAATGTACCATATTGCTCATGCCTTACTACGCTGGATAGCCCCCATCTTAAGCTTTACTGCTCAAGAAGCTTGGGAAGCGCTGCTAAAAGAGTCGGCTACTGGTGCGAACGCTTATGTCTTCACTCAAGACTGGTACGAACTACCTGGCTTTAGTATGGACAAAATCAGTGAGGCAGATTGGACGGTTATTTTAGAAGCCAAGGATGCCATTAACAAAGTTATTGAGCATGCTCGTGAGCAGAAACAAATCAATGCCAACTTATCAGCAGCAGTGGCTATCTATGCTGATGGTGAGATTTACGATAGCTTAGCGAAGCTTGAAGATGAGCTGCGCTTTGTATTAATCACCAGTTCAGCAAGCTTAAATAAACTGAGTGACTCACAATTAGGCAGTGCCACTGAGTTAGACAATCTTCGCGTTGAAGTGACTTCTGCTGAAGGTACTAAATGTATCCGCTGTTGGCACGTACGTGATGATGTGGGCTCAGATCCTAAGCACCCACAGATTTGTACCCGCTGTGTGAGCAATATCGAAGGCTCAGGTGAGGTTCGTCATTATGCCTAATACTGCAGGCAATAACCCTGGCAACAACTTAAACAATGGCTCGAATAACTTGGCTGACAAGACCGTTGCTCCTGCTTATGCCACCGCGTCGCCTAGTTTAACTAAGCGGCCTAAGCTTACGCCTAATAGACAGCAGGCTTTATTATGGTATGTGCTCTCTTTAGTAGTGATTGGGCTGGATCAATGGACTAAATGGTTGGCTGAGCTAAAGCTTAACTTCCATGAGCCAGTGGCGGTTATTGAGCCTATTCTAAATTGGACCTTGGCCTATAACTATGGCGCTGCTTTTAGCTTTTTAGCAGACCAAGGCGGTTGGCAAAAGTGGTTCTTTGCTGGCCTGTCATTAGCGATGTCTTTGTTTTTAGTGTGGTACCTTACTCGAGCTCCGCGTCAAGCCAAACTGCTAAATGTTGGTTTGGCTTTAATCCTAGGCGGTGCTATTGGTAATTTAATTGACCGAGTACGCATTGGTAAAGTCATTGACTTCATTCATGTGCATTATGCCGATGTGTGGCACTACCCTATTTTCAACGTAGCTGATATTGCTATTTGTGTTGGGGTAGCCATTGTGGTGATTGATATGCTGTTTTTGGAAGGCAAACGTAACGCGAAATACCAAGCTTAAGCTAGATATATTTTCAATAGCAAATTTTTAAAATAAGCAAAGCCCGTCATTCACGGGCTTTGTTTTGTCTATGGCTCTCGGCACTTAAAACTGGGATAAGTCGCCTCCCGAAATAAGATACAGCAGCGTCGCTAGATTCACTAGAACTGTCAGGTAATATGCCAATCTAAACTCTGATTTTTTGGTTTTATGACGCAGATAGTTTTGAGCCATCATGGCACCCACCCAGCCTCCAAGTATACTAAGCAAGTGTAAAGTGGCCTCGGGCGTACGCCACTTCGCCTGCTGAGCAGCGTGCTTATCCTTGGCATAAACCAAATAGGTAACTGCCCCTATTAATGCATACCAACCTACGATACTCCAACTAAGGTTACCCATAGCAGCAATTAATACTAGAACCGCATAAAAGCCCACGGCTAGCATAAGCTGTTGCTTCTGTTTTTGCTGAAAATCAACTGGTTTGTTGGATCTTCTTAGGGGACTTTTTTTCATGATACTCTCTTAAAAATAGCTTTGATTTTTATACTTTATTTTATGCTTGGTTTTACAACAGACTTTATAACTGTCTTTACAAGCCTAAACTTAAAAGTGCTTGCATAATCCACTCATCATCACCATTTACAGTATAAAGCTTATAGTATAAAGCCCAGGTAAACTTTACGATGCTACAACCTTGACACAACAGTGATTTTTACCAAAATTTGCTACTGTAATTAAGTATCAAATTAACACAAACCTCTATTAAGTATAACTATTGATTTTAATATAATGACTAAAAAAACTGATAATAACAGTAAACAAAATCTGAACCACTTACTGGCAACCAGACCGTTGTCTAGAGGAGAACGTTTGAAAGTAGGTATTATAGGCGGCGGTGTTGCAGGGTCAACCATTGCCATTCGTTTAGCGGCTTTAGGCATTGAAACTTATTTATTTGAAGTTAAAGCCAGCTTAATCGATGGTCCCCCTATGTGTCACCTTCATGCGGGCGGTAATTTATATCGTGAAATACCTGACGAGGACTGCGTAGAGCTATTGAAACAGTCGATAGACATGCTACGCATGTATCCACACAGTATCGACGTTAGACCCACCGTGATTGCCATCCCTAAGCGAGATGAAGGTAACCCTGAAGACTTATTGCCTCGTCTGCAGTTACTTACTCGTGAATATAAAGCCATGATTGCAGCTGACCCTGCCAATAAGGTATTGGGAGAAGCTGAGAACTACTATCACTTCTATGATAAACAACAGGTACAGGCATTACTTGATGCCAATGATTCAGACCCCTCTTTATTTCCTGAAGATCAAATTCCTCAAAACCTAGATCACTGGGTAGTCAATGCAGCGAAGCAATTAGACTTAGACAAACTTAAATTTCCTATCGTTGCCGTGCAAGAATATGGGTGGAATATTTTCCGTCTGGCGGCCTCTGCTCAGATTGCTCTAGGTTTTTATCCTAATGCTCACTTACTACTTAATACCCAAGTTATTGATGTCACCGAAGCGAATGATACCGATGATGTGACAAATGCTGACGCCAATATTAGCAATAATAGAGATAGTAATAGTAAAGCTACGGGACCAAAATGGGTGATCAATTACCAGCAATCAGTGACGCCTGAGCAAGCCGAAACTAAGACTATTACTGTGGACTACTTAATTAATGCTTGTGGCTTTAAAACAGGCATTATTGATAACATGATTGGTGTTCCTGTGCAGCGTATGGTTGAATTTAAAGCCTCCTATGTGACGCATTGGAACCGTGCACCAAAAGCGTCCTCTGCCTCTGTTAATCAAGACTTGATCCACCCTTCAATTAGGTTGCCGGAGATTATTATCCATGGTAAAAGAGGAACGCCTCAAGGTATGGTCCAGCTTACCCCTTACCCTGACGGCTATTATCAAATCCACAGTATGAACAAAGCCGTCACTTTGTTCAAAGATGGTTTGGTGGCGACCAAAGATGACGACGCCCAGCCCGAGCTTAAACCAAAATATTTAGATTATATTGAAGAGGGCTGGAATCCAGCCACTTTGCATGAACGCAGTCAAAGAGCCATTGATGAGGTGAGTGAGTTTGTGCCCAACTTTGCGACTGCAACCCCCACAAAAAATGCCCTATATGGCGGCCAGCAGATACCTGGAGACAATGACACCTTACGGGTTGCAGATGTCAGTCTTTATCCTGAGCTGAATTATGCTCGTGCTGAGAATGTAAAGGCTTCCTCAGCATTAGAGGCCTCTGACGATATTGTGGCACTGCTTGAATCACAACAATTCATTGAATCAACAGCGCAACAAAACGCGACTCGCCAGCATCATAAATGGAGTTACTTGAGTAAAAGTAGCAAGCAGGATGTGGATGAGTTGGCACGGCAACTTGCCACTGAACGTGCCTTTCCGGCACCCATGTCAGGGGTCGTTACCCCATTGGATCAACACCAGGCTATTTAATTGAATAGAAAAAGAGCTGCCTTTAAATAAGACAGCTCTTTTTGGTTGCAAAGAATACTAATCCAGCATTCCTTTAAATTTTATGCGTGGCCACTGGATCATCGATATGCACCAGTTTATCAAGCAAAGCTACCGCTGACTCAATATCATCACACACCACCAATCTCTCAATATCTTCTTGCTTCATAAAGCCCTCTGCTGCAGTGTGCTTTAAGTGCTCAATCAAAGGATCGTAGAAGCCATTAATGTTTAGAATAACCATGGGTTTTTCGTGTTGATAAAGTTGACGCCAAGTGGCGATCTCCATGATTTCTTCTAAGGTACCTAAGCCTCCAGGTAAAGTAATAAAGGCATCTGCATACTCTGCCATAATTGCTTTACGAGTATGCATGGTATCGGTTAGGTGCAGACGGGTTAAGCCTTCATGAGCAATCTCATGGTCTAACATAAAGGTAGGAATTACCCCTACTGCGTGGGCACCACCTGATATAACGGTATCGGCCACGGCTCCCATAAGCCCAATACTGGCACCACCATAGACCAAACCCATGTCATTTTTTGCCAAAGCCTCACCCAACTCTCTAGCTGCCGCTTCGTAAACTGGATTATTACCCATACGTGAGCCACAATAAACGGCGACCAAGGGTTGCTTGATAGTGGACTTGTCTACCACGTCACTCACATGCTCAACATCTTTACTGGTAATGGTTGTACGAACTGTTTGTGCTGCTGAGTTGGTCTCAGCTTGTAACTTTTGAGTCATAAATAAATATCACCTTGAACTATTAGAAAGTTATAACTAGGTTGTGAAAACACAATGTTGTTATCATAACATAGTCAACAGCCTCAAACCTTTTCGCTATGTTCGTTTTGGTTTAAAAACGATACCTTAATCTATCGAGTTTTATAATCCTATTTATAGGGGAATCACAGTGATTAGGCCTACCCATAATGACAATAACCCACCCATCACTTTAACCCTCATTACCGAGCGCAACTGGCCTTTGATTGCCAGCTTATATTTACTGCAAAAGTTTGGGCTGAGCCACATTGCGCATATAAATCGCTACTTTGATGGCTCTGACTCATTGGTTACACGTTGTTGTAATGCTGAATATAGTGAAGGCGTCAAATTAGGGATATTGGCTAACATCCATTTAACATAAGGCATAGGTAGCTGATCAATGCTCTGACCTTTATATTTACCAAAAGGCATTTTTTTGACAGGCTTAGCGCTGTTGGAGATTCTGTGCGCAGTGGCAAAATCGGTAGGGTCAAAATTTAAGCGCTCACAGCAGGCTTTATACAATAAATAGCACATCCTAGCATCACCAAGCGCATCATGGGCTGCTGCTGTCATATAGGCCGCTTGTTCTTTACCAACCAATTGTTCGATGCACTTGGACTGAGAGTATCGATGCCACTCAGGAAAAGCAGCTCTAGCCAGTCTCACCGTACATATCAGCTTAACTTTGGGACGACCAATAACCCCCCAATCAAAACGTACATTATGACCGATGAGATAATCGCCTAGCTCAAATCTAGCCAAATCAAAAGCTTCAAGCCCTGCCACATCGGCGTCGGTGATGCCATGGATTTTAGTTACGAAAGGTGAAATAGAACGCCCACTATTAAAATAGGACATCCACTCATGACCTGTGGATACCTCAATAGTGGCCACTTGAATTGGCCTAGGATCTCGGCCTTGGTCAGTCTCTGTGTCAATAACTAACGCGGTGGGAGTATCTAAATTATTTGGCATCGGTTCTTTAAATTTTATTTCTTTGAGTTAGGATTTTTTGCCTATTAGGGTTTGGTCTCAAGTTTATGATTATTTAAGCTTATAACTATTCATTTGAGATTATAACCATTAAGTATACCGCCAGAAGACCAGCTAGATGTCAGACTAAAGTTAAGCTAAGTTTGTTTTAAGTTGCAATCTCAGTCTTTAAGTTTCATTCCAGCCTTTAAGGCTTCTACTGTTGCTATACTTACAGGCTATAAACGATATACTTGTAGGCTATACCTCTTCGTTGACCTACTATCACCAATCCACAAACTATATTTTTGAATATCCTATGCCCCTTGATAAGTCGCAACCTTGGCTACAATACAAGCGCCCGTTTGTCCGAGACTTGGCCTTCGCCCTTGCCTGTCCTGATGCTTTGAAACAATGGATATCTGCTGATCCCAACTTGATATCACAGCAGATATTTGTGCATGAGCCCCAGTTTTGGCTGACCCAATATCAAAATTATGCCTCGCGTTTAGAACAATTGGATAATAGCGCTGCTTATCAAGACCTGACTCGATATCTAATGTCACGCCCCAGTCCTTACCGTCTAGGCTTTCACTTTGAAGGGCTGATTCACTTTTGGCTAGAAGATGGCTTCCAGTTAGAAGTACACCCTTATGAAGTGGTCGCTCACAACGTACAGCTATACAGTGGCATGCAAACCACCGGTGAGTTAGACTTTATTCTGAAAAATCATGAAACCGATGAAATTGAACATTGGGAATTGGCCATAAAGTTTTATCTAGGCTCAGCGCCCTATGATAGATTCGAGAATTGGGTGGGTATTAACGCTCGTGACACCCTGCAACGCAAATTAATGCATATGCAAACCAAACCTTTTCGAAGTATCTGGATCGATTTGGATTTTTATAACCAAATAAAAATTGATAAACGCTATATGGTAATGAAAGGTAGGTTCTTTAAAGACAGCAACAGTAATGAGCCTAGCCCTGGCTGGCTAAACGATACTTTTCCCATCCATAGTTGGCACCACATTGACAGTCATAGCGACTTTGAGGCCTTACAGATGCCTGAGTTACGCCCAGCACATTATATTGAATGGCTCACCCATCGGCCTTTTTATGATGCTAAGTTTTTGACCCAAAGCCACGTTACCAACTTAGACCCCCACTTAGATAAGGACGAGCTGCGTCGACGTCGCTACCGTCTATCGCAGTGGCCTTATGTGCCACTTGAGCTTAAGGACATCGATACCAACTTATATTTTAATCAAGGTGAACCTGTGGTGTTGGTTCGCGATAGATCAGATAGCGCAAAATAATTTCTGGTGATTAATATCCTTTAACACTTACAAAAAAAAGAAGCCCAATAACTTAGGCTTCTTTTTTATATTTTAGTCTTTTCTAATGCGTTTTTTTGGTCTAGTTTTTTATTATCTAGCAACTATTAATCTAGAGCAAGTAATCTAGATTAATTAGCCTAAAATAATTAACGCGCTAAACGCCACACACTTACTTGACCTGATTTAGTCTGGGTCAGTAAGTAACCCCCTTGAGAGGTCAGTTTGACAATAGGCCCTTTGGTTTGGGTACGGCTAACAATACGACCATCTTGGGGTGATAAGAAGTGGACTACCCCCTCTAAATCACCGATAGCAATGTAGTTACCAATAAGTTCAGGATTACTTAACTCACGATAAGCCAAAGCTTCGTTTTCCCATAATGGCTCACCTGTACGACGATCAAAGGCTTTCACTATACCGTCTAGGGTGGTGGTGATTACTGCGGTATCGGTAACCGCCAAACTGTTTTTACTGGCCGCTTCTTGTAAGAAAGTAATCTGACCACTGGCCAAATCTGCAGACATTAACTGACCACTATAACTAACGGCCAATAGCTGACCACGATCCACAGTGGGAGTACCATCAACATCTGTCATGCGTTGGATTTCACTGGCACCAGAAGGAATACCCACGCGGCGGTTCCATTTAGGAATACCCGACTCGATTTCAACTGCATGCAGACGACCATCGGCGCCGCCCATAAGCGCAGTTTGATTGTCTAATAAAGTGGGCTTAGCGCTACCACGGACACTAATGCTTGGGGTTTGAGTTGCAAACTGCCAAATAGACTGACCCGACTGTAATGACAACCCATGCATAATCCCATCATTGGCAGACAGTATTACACGGTTATTATGGATTAAGGCAGGCGCCAGGACGGTACCACTTATCTTATTTTCCCATTTAACTTGACCGTTATTAGTATCAAGTGCAACCACTCGGGCAGACTTGGTGGTTACCACAGCAGTCTGACTGATGCTGTCAAAAGCAACCGCCCCTACGATGTCCTCTTTTAAGTCAACGCTCCACAGGGTCTGACCATTTAGACCATAACTTTGGACTTTACCTGCCCCTGAAGCCACAACCAGTTGTTTGCCATCAAAGCCTACTTCAAAACGGTTAACATCCGCCAGTTTCGAGCGGTCACTAATTGAGGTCTGAAATACTGGTTCAACCACATTGATAGCTTGTTCAAGCTGAACTAATTTAGTCGGCTTATGCTCTTCAGGTTTAATGGTTTTTCCACAAGCAGCAACCAAGGCAATGGAAGCACACAGAACAGTAATCTTTGAGGCTTTAGCGATAAGGCTTGCTGGTGTAGATAGCGGTTTATTGTTATACATAGTTGAATCAGCTCAATCAGGTTAAAAATCATAGTGCCGAAAAAAGCTTGTGAGCCTTCTTGGAACTAATCTTATGGTTGTGTATGTTATAACAAATTCGGTTATAAACAAAAAGTCAAAAGGCTATTTATTGTAATTACTTATTGTAACTTAGCTTGGCTCGTAGGTCGCAATCATAAAGTAGCTGCTACCTAAATAGCAGCTTGTCACCTTATTGCGCTGCATCTTCAGAAGCAGCTGCTTCCATTTCAGCGATAGCCGCTTCTAGCTCAGGATTAATCTCATTACTTCCTTCCAATTGGGCTTGCTGCATAGCTTCAACGTCTACAACTTGCTCAGCAGGTTCAATAGGCTTAGGACTTATTCCTAAGTTTTCAAGCTTCAAGCGCAAGAAAGGACGTTCTTCATGACGCTTAGACAATAAGCTCCATGCATTTTCATAAGCACGTACCGCTTTCTCGTTGTCTTTTTTGGCCAAATAAATATCACCTAACAGCTCTTGCTGACTGGCTTCAAAAGCAACAGGTACATCAATAGAAGCTTGAGTTAAAGCAGCGTCTACATCACCACTGGCCAATAGCACTGTGGCATAACGAAGCTGGGTAATAGAATGCAGACCTGCGTCCTTTAAATCAATCTTTAACGCCTTTTTCAAAGCCGCTAAAGCGGTCTTCATATCATTGGCATCCACCGCATTACGCGACTTAATCATAAGCGCTTGCCACGCATAAACGGTATTACCATGTTCTGCTACTAAAGCATCGATATCAGAATTTAGCTTTTTGCTGGCTTCGGCATTGCCCTCTGGTTGACCCAATAGCTCATCATTGGCCGCTTCAATGGCCGCATATTTATCTGCGGCTACCGTGTCAGCTTTCATACCTGAGTTTTGCAGGTAGTTCCAACCAAAATAGCCTATTAGCGCCAGTAATATAGCACCAATGATATAGCCAGAAGCCTGCTTGAGCTTCTCCATTGACTGGGGTTCACCATTGGGATTATTCATTTGTGGTGAATTAGAAGAGGGAATCTTGGCCATAAATCTACCTAAAAAGTTAATTACCGAATATGCAACAAAAATGTATTGCCAATTGCTTAATCTAAGATAAGTTTTGAATTATAAACTAAAGTTTTCAGAACTGTGTAGCCATAACTTATCTTGGCTTACTTGCTCCCCAGTTTCCATCGTCTTGATACTGATGCTACCGTTTTCTATTTCGTCTTGCGCTAAGATAACCGTTATTTTAGCCCCTGACTTATCGGCTTTTTTCATTTGTGCCTTCATACTGTTGGCACTAGACATCTTAATGCGTAAATCTTGACGGGCTTCGCGCAATGATTGGGCATATAGCAATCCTTCAGCGTATAAGTCAGGGTGAACCACCACAAATACATCGCAAGATGCAAACTCAGGCATTGGATTGACCGCTTGTACCAATAGCAACAGTCTTTCAAGGCCCATGGCAAAACCTACCGCCGGATCTGACTTAACCGCTTTGGCTTTATCTGCCGACTTACCAATAGATTTTAACTGGCCAATCAAGCCATCATAACGACCGCCAGCACAAACTGTAGCTTGTGAGCCCAACTTATCTGTCACCCACTCAAAGACCGTTTTGTTATAGTAATCCAAGCCACGTACCAATTTTGGATTGACCACGTAATCGATACCGAGCGCTGTTAAGTAGGTTTTTAACTGCTCAAAGTGGGCTTTACTGTCTTCACCCAAGTAGTCGGCCAGCTTAGGGGCATTTTCTAAAATCGCTTGAGTCTCTTTATCTTTACTGTCTAAGATACGCAGTGGATTGGTAGTTAGACGGCGCTGACTGTCTTCATCTAGTAAGTCTTTTTTGTTATTTAAAAACTCGACTAAAGCCGCACGATAAGCCAAACGCTCATCTAGCTCACCTAAGCTATTAATTTCTAAAGTTAGCTCATGGTCAATGCCAAGACGCTGCCACATCGTGTATGTCATCGCAATCAGCTCAGCTTCCACATCAGCAAGCTCGCTACCAAAAGCCTCTACGCCTAGCTGATGGAACTGGCGATAACGGCCTTTTTGCGGCTGCTCATAACGGAACATAGGTCCTATATACCACAGCTTAGGGCTATCACCACGCAGTAAATTATGCTCAATAACTGCTCGCACCGCCCCTGCTGTGCCTTCAGGACGAAGGGTGATGGGTGTCGGTGGGTCAGACTTATCGGTGAAACTAAACATCTCTTTTTCGACGATGTCTGTTGCATCACCAATGGCACGGGCAAATAACTGAGTTTCTTCCACAATAGGCAGACGAATTTCATCATAGCCAAATTGATCTAGAACATTCTTTAACAGGCTCTCTAAGTAGCGCCATTCACTGCTGGGTTGGCTGCTAGAAGTAGCCACGTGCAAAATGTCATTAAAACCTTTAATTGACTTAATCATACTATTTGCCTAAATACTTTTTATTCAGCTTAATCTATAAGAAGTTGGAAAACTAAGACAGTTGTTACGTTAACAAACTACTTGCTGCCATCCACACGTAAAATCTCGTTGGCCGCTTGTTGCTCTGCCTGAGCCACACGCTCTCTGACCATTTTTTCGATATTATCTACCACAGTATTGGTGTCGATTAAGTGGCTCTTCTCACCTTGTAAATACACCAATGAATTAGGAGACGCCCCTACCACACCAATGTCGGCTTCTTTGGCTTCACCTGGGCCATTCACCTTACAACCAATTACCGAAACATCCATCGGAACTCGCACATCTTCCAAACGAGCTTCTAGCTCATTCATCACTCGAATCACATCAAACTCTTGGCGAGAGCAGCTGGGACAGGCAATAAAGTTAATGCCATTGGCACGAATACCCAGTGACTTTAAGATATCAAAGCCAATTTTGATCTCATCTTCAGGCTCAGCGGCTAATGAGATACGAATGGTATCGCCAATGCCGTCTAATAATAAACCGCCCAAAGCAATCGCAGACTTAACGGTACCAGTACGATACACCCCGGCTTCGGTTACCCCTAAGTGCAGCGGATTATCGATTTGCTGCGACAGCAGGCGATAAGCATCTAAAGTCAAAAACACATTGCTGGCTTTCACTGATACTTTGTATTGATCAAAATTCAAGCGATCTAAAATATCGATATGGCGCATGGCAGATTCCACCATAGCCTCGCCAGTTGGCTCTGTATATTTGCGCTGAATCTCTTTTTCTAAAGAGCCTGCGTTAACCCCAATTCGAATAGGAATATCGTAATCACGGGCACAGGCAACCACTTCTCGAACCTTGGCATCGTTGCCAATGTTACCGGGGTTAATACGTAGACAGTCTGCCCCTGCAGCCGCAACTGCTAAGGCAATCTTATAGTCAAAATGGACATCTGCAATTAACGGAATATTGACTCGTTTTTTGATTTCTGCAAAAGCAGCAACGGTATCCATAGTAGGCGTTGAAATACGCATCATATCAGCGCCAGCTTCAACACAGCGTTGTATCTGAGCGACCGTAGCCTCCACATCACAGGTATCGGTGTTGGTCATACTTTGGACACTGATTGGAGCATCACCACCGACTGCCACATCACCGACATAGATTTTTTTGGTTTGACGACGTTTAATTGGAGAGGGAGTAGACATAAGATTTCTCAGTTGACTGAAAATTTATAGAATGATTATCTAATCGTGTAGGGCTTAGCTAACTTCTTAGCTGACTTAAAGCAACATAACTAAGCCCATAATTTTGAATGGATAAAGTAGAAAACGAAATCAATTAGCTATTAAGGGGCTAAGCTAAAGTTGGCCTGGTTATTCTGGGCAAACTCATTTAGCTTAATCGACTCCCCATTAAGATTCAAAGTCACGTTAGACACATTGCCAATTTGTACGTTAAATGGCGCTTTGCCAGATAGCTTATAGTTGCCAGCAGCCTGCTCGCCTGTCAATAAGGTTTTGCCTGTGGCATCAACCACCGTTAACGGCGTGGTGTCTGTAACGCGAAAGTCTAAAGTAGCCTCTTGGGCATTGGCAGCATCAAGATTTAAGGCTGAGCCTGAGCTCTGTAAATCATCACCGCCACTTACCACAGTAGAGGTCACTGCAGCCCCCGCTGACTGCTCACTGTCAGATAAGTCATCTATCACAGCAGTGTCTTGTGTTTCAACCTGTGAGGCATCCTTAGCGTTTGAAATAGTACGAATTAAAAATACCGCCAAAATAATCAGACCAATTAAGCCCAGTACCAAAAGTGGATTAATACGAATAGAGCGTCGACCTTCTCGCTGCAAAGTACCCATGGGCTTTAATGGAGATTCGATATCATCGACGCTTTTCTTTTTTAACTCGTCAGGATAATTACGATTGAAGCTCTCTGCAATCTCATCTGGATCTAGCCCAACATACTTAGCATAGTTAATCACGAAACCTCGGGCAAAAGCCGCTTGTGGCAAAGATCTAAAATCTTCTGCTTCAATGGCTTCAAGATGGCGACGTAGGATAAACAACTCAGCCGCCACATCGTCTAAAGTTAGGTCTTTACTGATACGGGCTTGTTTAAGTCGATTACCAAACGAGCCGAGATTCTGATTTGATGTATCTAATGTGGGGGTCAACGGGTCTTTTCTATCGATTTCCATGATGCCTCTGGGTTACGAATCCAAATTTTTAGCTTTTTGGCTTCTTCACTATGCGGTAAGTCAGCTAAAGCTGTCGCGAATTATGTCTATGCATGAATAACTTAATTTATGCTTAATTATATTATATTTAGGTCAAGCTAAAGACTCAACTTAGCCCCTTGTTGCTGTATTCTAGGATGGATTATGTCCTGCTCTGCTACTAGAGCCAACATCTCAGCATATAGAATTTTAGCTTGTTGCCATTGATTGCTCAAAATCAATAAATCTACCAGCTCTAAGTGCGCCAAGAAATTATTACGATCTCGCTCTAAGATTCTAACAAAAGTGTCAGTAGCAAGCTCATAATTATCCACTTTCAAAGCGGTAACGCCTAAGTTTTCTAAGGCTTTTATCCGGCCTTCATAGCCTAAAGCGGCTCCAGCTATTTCAAATTGAGTCAGGGCTTCCTCATATCGGCCCAACTGCGCCAGATAAACCCCGTAATTATTGCGCGCTTTCATCAACTGTGGCTGCAATATTAAAGCTTTTTGAAAGTAGCTTTCCGCCTTAGTGATATTTAATGGGCTGCCTTCTGTTTGCAGCAAAATTCCCATCATATCATAAGCAGGGGCATAAGTTTCATTGGCCGCTAACGCTCTTTCTAGCTGGCGCTTGGCATTATCTAACTGATTATGCTGTAAATATTGAGCCGCCATTTGAGTTCTAATATAGGCAATCTCATTGGCTTGTCCACTAGAATATAAGGGACTGGCCGCATGCTGCGCATCTGGATAGGTCACCGACTGACAACCTAGCATAACTCCTGTGGTCGCCATCACTATAGCAAGACGCTTGTAAGTCCTAGCCAAGCCAAAACTTCGGGATAATGTCAGCCAACTTATACGCTCAGTAGTCAAATAGTTCTGAGCAATGCTTGTCATTTTTATCCCTAAATAGATTTTGTTTGGCTAAATATAGCACCACCTGCAGGCTATTGTAACGGCCTAACCCAGTTTGTGCACCTAAAACCTCTAAATTTTTTGTCCTAAGCTATCCTCTATTGCTAGCAACAATAGCAATTCTAATTTGATTCTTGCTCAGCCTGACGAGACTTAATACTTTGTTGCCACTTAGCAGAGCGGCGGGTTCTATCTGCTACCTGTCCTACTAACTGACCACAAGCAGCATCGATATCATCGCCACGGGTTTGACGAATGGTACAAACAAAGCCGGCATTATTTAGAATATTGCTAAAGGCATGGATACGGTTATTACTCGAGCGATCATAAGGCGCATGCGGAAACGGGTTAAACGGAATTAAATTAATCTTGCTAGGCAACCCTTCGAGCAATGCTACCAACTGATGAGCATGCTCGTCACTGTCATTGACCCCTGCCAGCATCACATACTCAATGGTAACGTGCTTTTTATGACGGGGGTTATTGTCATGAACATAAGCTTTAGCCGCAGCAATCAGCTCACTCAACGGATATTTTTTATTAATAGGCACCAACTCATTACGTAGCTCGTCATTGGGCGCATGTAATGAAATGGCTAAGGCCACATCTATGTCTTTATACAAGTCATACATTCTTGGCACAACGCCAGAGGTAGATAGAGTCACTCGACGTTTAGACAGTCCATAAGCATGGTCAGACAGCATAAGGCTCATCGCAGACACTACTGGCTTATAGTTTAGTAATGGCTCGCCCATGCCCATCATCACTACGTTTGTGACATTATTTTGCCACTTCGAGCTGTCCACGCCTTCCATATAAGAGGCATTGGCCACCCATAGTTGCCCGATAATTTCAGCAGGCGTCAGATCACGCTCAAAACCTTGCTTACCGGTACTACAAAAGCTACAGTCCAAAGCGCAGCCCACTTGAGATGAGATACATAAAGTTTTACGGCCATTAACCTTACTGTCATCAGCAGGAATTAATACTGTTTCTACCAAAGAGCCACCGGCAACTTTGAATACCCACTTGCGAGTCCCATCTTCACTAAACTCTCTGTGCACCACTTCTGGGGCCTCGACACAAGCCTGCTCACTCAACTTCTCACGTAGACCCTTAGATAAGTTGGTCATTTGTTCAAAGTCAGTTACCCCATGCTGATAGATCCATTTCATCACCTGAGTGGCTCGAAACGGCTTTTCGCCTATCTGCTTGAAGTACTCCCCTAACTGCTCCTGACTCATACCAAGGATATTGGTTTTAGTCTGAGTATCTTGCTTGGGATTAAATGTGGCTGGCATGCTGTCAGCAGGCTGCATTGGAATTTTGGTCATGAGGACTAACTACCCTAATAGGATATGTGGGTTTGATAGATACGATCACAGTAGAGCGTAAAGATAGCTTTTTTAATTATTCAAGCTAAAGGCATATAAAGCTAAGCAGTTTGATGTATAAATATAAAATAGTTATCTATAAAAAGACTGCTTAATAGTATGTGGCTATTATAACTGATATTTTCAACTCAAATGAGTTTTGTCAGTGTCAGCATCTTAACAAGCCTTCAAAAGCTTGGCTGTGAATTTATAATGAAAAACGGCTAAGCCTCAGGCCTAGCCGTTTAGTTTATAGCCTTAGTTTTTATTTATCTAAAACTGGCTAAAACTTAAACTCTAAAAGCTTAAATTAACGAGTACGGTCTAATACTTCATCTTCGTTAAAGAAATAAGCGATTTCACGTTTTGCTGATTCAGCTGAATCTGAACCGTGTACTGCGTTTTCATCAATGCTTGAAGCGAAGTCTTTACGGATAGTACCTTCTGCAGCTTCAGCTGGGTTAGTAGCGCCCATAATTTCACGATGCTTAGCAATAGCGTTTTCGCCTTCTAGCACTGATACCACTACAGGACCTGAAGTCATGAATGAAACTAGGTCATTGTAGAAAGGACGCTCTTTATGTTCAGCGTAGAATCCACCTGCTTTTTCATCATCAAGATGAAGCATTTTAGCACCAACAATTTTCAGACCTGCTTCTTCAAAACGGCTGTAGATAGCGCCAATGTGGTTGCCGCCTACTGCGTCAGGCTTGATGATAGATAAAGTACGTTCGATAGCCATGTTAAGCTCCTCAAGGTTCATTAATAAAATAAAGATATATTTTTATAGGGTATGAAGACCCGCTTTCTAAATTAAGAAGCTGCCTTCAAACTGCGCTTATTATAACCACTCATCCGCTAAATAACAGAAAAAATCGAAATCTATCGCAAAATAGCAACATTCTGATACCAACTCTTAAGTATTGCTGAGAGTTAGAGGTCACATATCATTAAATTAAGTAGCTAAAGATAAAAATACTATAGCTCAAAGTTCAGATTAAAACTGCACTCTGTACCGCTGCTGTCTATGTGTTTTGACTTCCTCCCCTCGCTAAACCGAGGGGATTCCTACAGCTAGACGGTCAAGCCCGACCGCAAGGATGTTCTTAGCAGCATTGATATCTCTATCATGCCATGTGCCACACTC
>NZ_FUGE01000030.1 GCF_900162825.1 Psychrobacter piechaudii | reverse complement strand
AAATCAGAGATAAAGCGATAGAACATGGCATGAAAGCGGTTATTCCTAGAAGAAAAAATACGAAACAACCTAACCCAGAGTTTGACAGTTACCTTTATAAATTACGCCATCTAGTTGAAAATATGTTCGCTCGATTAAAGCATTTTCGCAGTATAGCAACACGCTATGAAAAGCTAGCACGCAATTTTAAATCTATGCTTTACCTAGCCTGTACTATTATTCACTGTAAGTTAAATTGAGGACACGCCCTAGTCTGGACAGTTAATATAAACCCGCCCCCATTGATACGAGGCTTACTATGCCATTATTTATGATTATTGGTCACGATGTCGCTAATTCTACACAGTTAAGACAAGAAACCCGCCCCGCTCATATTGCTCGTCTAAAGCAGCTTGAGTCAGAAGGTCGGCTGGTTATTGCCGGTCCTAACCCCATTGAACATGGTGAAGAGGGCATGTCAGGTAGCTTAGTTGTCGCCGCTTTTGATAGCTTAGAGGCTGTTCAACAATGGGCCAGCGAAGAACCTTACTTAAAGGCAGGGGTTTATAGCCATGTCGATATTAAGCCCTTTATTCAAGCCTTGCCTTCTGCTTAATTGACCCCAGTTTTATTCGTATTGGAACCCATTGCCATGCCTGTTTCAAAATGCTCTGCACACACTGCTGCGACCCCCTCTAAAGCTAAGAGTAATGCCTCAATTATTCGTACTGCCTTACTTGCCTGCACTTGGTCATTGTCGGCCTCACTCATTCCAATCGTTGCTTCTGCAGCACCTACTGTGGTGGTTAATAATGAGCAGCAGGCAGCTGCTGCAGAGGAAGATCCACAGGTCGCCTCTCAACCCAACACTCCTTTTAATGAAATTAATCCACAAAGCCCAAATCAACAACAGGCAAACCCAGGCGAAACCCCAAACGCCCTAGAAAACCCAAACAGTTTGGCCAGTGGCATGCAGCCCAGCGACTCTGAACTATCCGCTGCCAATCAAGAGTTACTTAGCCGTAATGCGCAGTTGCAACGCGATGTGAATGACCTAGAAACTCGGGTTAATGTGTTAATCAATGAGCGCAGTGGCCAGCTGTTTATGTATGGAGCAGTCACTGTGGCTGTTTCTTTATTTTTAGGCATCCTATTGGGTGGTTTCGTGTTCAGCAGACGCGATCGCTGGTAGCTAGTTGCTAATAGTTAGCTTGGGTTAGTTAGTTGCCAGTAGTTAATTAGAATCAGTTAGTCATTGCCTTTTTAATTAAGACAAGTGAGTAAAACGTGAGTGAAGTAGCTAAGGTGATACCTGCCAAACTGTCATGGCGTGAAGATGAGTTGGGTAACTTGGTACCCGTCTCGGAAGTCTTCGGTGATGTTTATTATTCTTTGGCCGATGGTCTGGCAGAGTCTCGTTATGTGTTTTTACAACAAAACCATCTACCTGAACGCTTTGCGGTCCTTTTTGAGCAATATCTACAATCACTTGATACGGATTCTAATACTAAAGCTACTACTGACAGCACTTCAACCTTGAAAGTTTCAAACAGCTTTACCATCGCTGAGCTGGGCTTTGGCACTGGACTTAACATCTTAGCTACTTGGCAACTGTGGCAGCAGACCAAACAAGCTATTTATTCTCAGCATCGCCAACAAGACGCATCTAAGTCACAACTTAGCTATCAAGCCCCTCGCCTGCACCTCATCAGTACTGAAAAGCATCCCTTAACCTTCGAGGACCTAACGCGTAGCTTGCAAAGCTGGCAAGACAATGACCCTACCCTTACTCCGCTCATCACTCGTTTATTGGCGCTATATCCAACCTTAGTTTCAGGGTGCCATCGTTTACATTTAGAGCAGGATGTAACTTTAGATTTATGGCTAGGTGATGCCACTGAGAGCTTACAGAAGTTAGCTAGCACAGACTGTAATGTGCCTCATCAGGCTCAAGTAGACGCTTGGTATTTAGATGGTTTTGCGCCCTCTTGTAATGAGTCACTATGGGCAGAGCAAATCTTCGAGCAGGTGCAGCGTCTATCAAATGTGGGGACTACTGCGGCTACCTTTAGCTGTGCCGGCGTAGTAAAAAGAGGCTTAGAATCGGCCGGCTTTGAGATAAAAAAAGTCAAAGGCTTTGGTCGTAAGCGTGAAATGCTTACTGCCAGAAAAGCTGAGGTCACCGCTTCTACTGACAATGAATCTAATAGCCTTGCTATCAATCAAAAGAATCCTAATAAAAAAGGGCCCCACACAAAAGAGCATTATAAAAAAGTAGCCATCGTCGGTGCCGGCGTCTCTGGCCTCATGGCCGCCTGGTCTCTGGCTCAGCGTGGACTACAAGTCACTTTAGTTGACCAATCCGCTCCCTTAGCTGGAGCCTCTGGTAATCCTAGAGCTTTATTGGCGCCAAAAATGACGCCTATTGCCCACGTAGCAGAGCATTTACACAGTATTGGCTACCTGTATAGCCAACGCATATATCGGCAGCTAGATAGACAGAATGAGCTGCTTTCTGACTCAGCTGAGACAAATCCTAATCTTAACCCGCCTAGCCAAATATTTCAGGCCACTGGCACCCTAGATTTACTAGTGAAGTCTAACGTCGGGGGTTCGCAAATTGCTGAGTATCCCGAGCAAATGGCGACCACTTTAGGGGCAGATAAAGCCCGAGCTATCACAGGCTTAGAGCATCAAGCTTTGGAGGAGAATTTGTATTTACCTCAAGCTGGCTTGGTTAACCCTAAAGCTTTGGCCGACACTATTTTGAATCATCCCAATATTAGCTTTAAGCAGGCCAAAATTCAGCAGGTAGAGCTGTCTAAAAACTCAGCAAATGCATCTGGGAAGGTACAGTTAATTGCGGAATCTGCTGTGCTAAATAATCATAATGATAACAGCGATGCTCAGCGGGATGATGAACTGACTAACTTTGATGCGGTCATTATTGCTACCGCTTTTGATAGTCAGAATTTAGATGCTCGGATATTTGAGTTTCGTAGAATCCGTGGTCAATTGTCTTGGTTTCAGCCCACACAAGAGCAGTTAACAGCTTTACCCAAATTACCGCTTAAATATGGCGGTTATTGCGCTGCATTCACCCCTTGCAAAAATGATGAGCTGGTGAATCCTGTTTCTGCTGATACGCCTAGTTTTTTATTGGGAGCTAGCTTTGTTCGCAACGACATGGATACCCAAATTCGTATCTCGGAGCACCAAGTCAACCATGACAAGCTAATCACAGCTGTCCCTGAGCTTGATAGCGTTCTAGCTAGCACTAAAACGAATAATAGAGATAATGATTATGCGGGCTGGCAAGCCCGCGTCGGTATCCGGGCCCAGACCCCAGATTACCATCCCTTAGTGGGTCAAGTCGATGAAGACGGCTTTATTTGGACCCTAAGTGGTATGGGGTCAAAGGGTTATGCCTTCGCCCCTATATGCGCTGAGGTTATCGCCGATATGATGCTTGGTAAATATACGCCTTTGCCAAAATCTCTACTAGAGAGACTGTCTCCACAGCGTAGTAGCTTACAAAAGCCGTTACCTAAATAATCCGATGACTAAATGAGTAGTTATCTATGTTATCTACTTAGTGCTTAGCATGGCTAGAGTTTCGCTTACCATCACCATGCCCACCACTGAGGTGACTGCCACTGCTGAGCCATAGCCACCACAGTGCAAACCCCCAGTTTGGACGCTGCCATCGGCTGATTTGTTGACAATGGGTGGCTGCGTTGAATAGACGCATTTAATGCCAAATTTTTCCTTTAATTGTTTGTTGATACCATGCTCGTTACGCAGCTTGGTTCGTAAACGTGCCAGCAATGGATCTTGATAAGTGTCTTTCAAATCACTGACCGTAATTTGCAACGGATCGGTTTTACCGCCTGCCCCACCGGCACAAATCAGTTTCAGCTTATTAAAACGGCAGTGCAAAGCAATGGCTAATTTGGCTGACATGTCATCGGTACAATCCAAAACGATGGTCGCCTCACCTTGCTGCAATTTTTGCTTCGCCTGCTCTCGGCTAGGTAATAATTGGGCCACATTTTCTGGCGTCAAAAAATCATCAACCAATGTCAGCTCTAGTCTAGGATTAATTTGACGTGCCCGCTCTCCCATCTCTTCGATTTTACTTTTACCAAAGCTGCTGTCGAGTGCTGGCAATTGTCGATTGACATTAGAGGCCACTAACACATCCATATCTATCAAGGTCATTTTGCCAATGGCAGTACGTGCCAGCCCTTCAGCAACCCAAGTTCCGACACCACCGACCCCTATCACAATCACATGGGCCTGTTCAAAATTTTTAAAACTAGATTGGCCATATAAAGTTTGTGTGCCTTTAAAGCGTCGGTCATACTGGCTATTGTCTAAAGCTGAAGATGAGGTCATAAAGTACCTTATTTTCTGTCAATTAAGAGAGCGGAGAATAAAAGAATGAGAGAGGTTTTAAATTAAGAAGTTTAAGCTAAGAGCCTTAAATTAAAACCAGGAATTAAAACCAAGTAGCATATTATACTGTATAGCAAAAGTTATATAACCTACGTTATCCAGGATAAGGCCAGCCTACTCTTAATGCCTCACAGCTGTTTTGCCATAATTGTCTGGCCAAACTCTGCTCGTCAACCTCAAGCAGCTCAGCCAAGCCTTGAAGTACAAAGCCTAGATTTCCGGGTACATTCCTTGTTAGCTCCTCTCCTTGCTGACAACATATCGGAGTCATGTCGGGACAATCAGTCTCTAGCACTAAGCACTGTAAGCCATAGGTTTCGACCGCTGCTCTTATGGCGCGGCGTAGTTTTTTGGCATTGGTATTGGTTATCTGACCGGTAACCCCTAGTTTAAATCCTAGCTTCACAAAGGCCTTAGCCTCTTGCTCGCCACCGCTGAAACTATGAGCAATACCACCCAGCTTATTGGCGTTATACTTATGTTTTTTTAGTAGCGCTAGGCATTCCGCGTGAGCCTTACGAATATGTAGCAGCACTGGCAGTTGATGCTGAACTGCCAAATCTAATTGCGCCTCAAAAAAACGTTTTTGTTTCTCCACAGATTGCTCGGTTTTTAACTCATCAGTGAAGGTGTCTAACCCAATTTCTCCAACGGCCACATTAGGATGCGTCTGTAAAAATTGGGCCAGCTGCTCTAAATCTGCTTCGGTATGCTCAGAGATATAAGCTGGATGCAGTCCTGAAGCAAGATAAACTTTTGGCACTGCAGTCCCACTGTCTGCTTGATCCGCTAACTGCTGCTGTGTCTGTAACATGCGATCAAAATACTTCGCATAATAGCCTATTAACAATAAGTGACGCACCCCAGAGCGATAAGCCGACGTGGCCAACTCGACCCTATCTACATCAAAGACAAAATCGTCGAAGTGAGTATGCGTGTCTATCAAAGGGTAATGGATATCCGCTTCTAATCCCTTTTTATTTTGACTGTGTGACATAGTGGCTCGTGGTGACCTCAAGTTTTAAAATTTGGTTAATTTAGAGCTGATTAATTAAGACTGATATAAATTAAGATTACTGCTCATCAAGGTTGCTGTCGTTATTTTCTTTACTCTCATGGTTGCTAGACTCAGTATCAATTTTGAGTTTATCTTTAGTCTCTATGTCAGCGGCTAAATCTGCGGCGATGTTGTCTTTACCTTTAACATCTCGACTACTGCGTCTAGGGATTAACAATAATGCCAAGCCTACTGCTCCCAATTTTAAGACCTTTGAATAGCGCATACTGACTCCTGTTTTTTATTCATATTTATCTATCGGTAATTTTAATTGCTGCTTTTTAGTGGCTGGCTTTTAATGGTTTTTATCTCTAACAGTAGCTTATGCTGCTGTTATATCTCAATGCATATTACATTTAAACATGAAATAACAACACATAATACAAGCTCAAAAATACGCTAGGTTATAATACGTGCTTAAATCAACAGCTAGCTATAACCTCCCGTAAAAATTAGCTTTTTTACTCCTGTTTTTATCGAAAAGCAGGGGTTTATAGTCTTGCTAATTTTTTAATATTATTCGTTCATTTTAGGCAATAATTTTTTATTTAAGGCAATAGCTATGACTTCTAATAATAATGACGCTACCCTATTTAACTGGGAGGAGGCCAAAGCATCTTTAACCAAGTTCATGCCGCTCATGGTAGAAGAGCAAATTCATACCGCCCAATCGTACATCGTCAACCCCCTACCTGAAGCTAAGAAACAGGCCATTATTGATATCCCATTCCAAGAAGAGCCAAGATCTGCCGATGAGGTGATGCATGAGCTCAATGAATTGGTCTATAAGCACCGCACTAAGCAAAGTCACCCTCGGTTCTTCTCCTTCATACCTTTAGCCCTGTCCCCTATCTCTGTGGTTGGTGAGGCCATTAACTCTTTTTATTCGCCTTATGGCGGCAGTCATACTTTAATTGAGGGGATGGCCGTCGCCGTAAAGAAACTTATGAACTGGATGGGAGAACAAATTGGCTATCCGGTAAAAGAGCTGGGCGGGCTGTTCGTCTCCGGTGGCTCAATGGCGAATCTAACTGCTTCAATTGTGGCTCGAGATGAGAAATTAAAGGAAGATGAACTGGTCAAAGGTACCGTCTATGTCTCGGATCAGACCCATTCTTCTGTGGCCAAGAGTATCCGTATTATGGGCATCCCTAGGGCTAATATTCGCAAAATTAAGACCAATGATGCGTTTCAAATGATAGCAGAAGATCTAGAAAGACAAATCAAGCAGGACAAAGCCGATGGCATGATTCCCTTTTTAATTGTCGGCTCTTGTGGCACCACCAATACCGGTTCAATCGACCCGCTACACCAGCTGGCTGACATCAGTGAAGCTCATGATATGTGGCTCCACATTGATGGGGCCTATGGGGCGAGCGCCATTTTATCCTCGCACCGTCAATTGTTAAATGGCATTGAGCGTAGTGATTCTATCAGTTGGGATGGTCACAAATGGCTATTTCAAACTTATGGTTGTGCAGTAGTCATCTGTAAAGATCGTCAAGCCATGTCGCGCACTTTTAGCGAAAACCCTGAATATCTAACTGACATTCAATCCGATGATTCCAACATTAACTTTTGGGACATGGGTATCGAATTGACTGCACCGGCAAGAGGCATGCGTCTGTGGTACACCTTACAAAGAGTCGGCTTAAAAGAGATGCGAAATGCCATTGACAAGGGCTTTGAAAACGCACAACATTTTGAAAAATTGTTCCGCCAGCAGTCTCACTTTGAAATTGTGTCCCCTGCCCAGTTAAGCATCGTTAACGTACCTTTTAATGACGGCAAGCACAGCGAACAGGAGCTGAATCAGATTATTGACTTCCTCCCCTCGCTAAACCGAGGGGATTCCTACAGCTAGACGGTCAAGCCCGACCGCAAGGATGTTCTTAGCAGCATTGATATCTCTATCATGCCATGTGCCACACTCAGCACA
>NZ_FUGE01000212.1 GCF_900162825.1 Psychrobacter piechaudii | reverse complement strand
GTCTTAAATATGGTTATCGCTAATAAAAATTTATAGATGAAAAGATAGAGTCTAAACCATTACTTTACAAGCATTTGCAAAGACTTACGGGTCACAAAAAATAATTTAAATTATGAAAAATCCGTTTTTTATAGTTTTTATCTCCCTCTTTAAAAGCAAAAAAAGCCGGCACAAATTTATCTGTTGCGGGCTAATTATGGATAAAAAATGTTGATAAAAAATAAGAAAAACCAGAGTTAGTACCGATAGGTTAAGACCAAATCACTGCTTAAAAAATCACTACTTAAACAGTGTCGCTAATATGCATTAAAGTGGCTAAGGCAACCACGGGCGCCGTCTCTGTGCGTAATACTCTATTGCCCAACTGCCAAGGCAGATAGTCGCTGTCACGCGCTTGAAGATATTCAGACTCTGATAAACCGCCTTCAGCGCCAATTAGGATGTCAAATCTAGGCTTAGCTTGAGTCTGTGTTGCTTCAAAAAATTCCTGCCTAATTGAGGCATGGATATCCAATTGCTGTTTTTCTTGCTGACTGGGTACGGCCAATACTAAGTGTAGAGTAGGCTGATCAAAATACTGTTGGTAATAGTCGTCCTCTATTAGATAACTCACGTCACTATGTACTTCACCTCTTTGGACTTGTAGCCACTGTTCAATAGACACTGGTGACATGACTAAAGGAGGACGATTAAGCCCACATTGTTCACAAGCAGATAGGGCCACTTGTTGCCAGTGACTGAGTTTTTTATCGACTTGATGGGCTTTTAATCTTACCTCACCGTGCTGGCTAGTAAGTAACTGAATGGCAGTAGCGCCTAATTCGGTAGATTTTTGGATTGCATAATCCATTCTATCACCGCGACTCATAACAATGGCAATGGTGCTGTGAAAGTTACTGCTATTATTAATACTATCATGGGCAATGATACGGGCTTGAGCTGACTTCTTATCAATAGACTCAAGCTCTATGAGGCTCTGACCACCTAAACCATCGAAGATTAGACTTTGTTCACCAACTTTGGCCCGTAACACACGGCACCAATGATGATAAATATCCTCTGTCAAAGTAAGCACGCTGCCAATAGCAAGTTGGCTTAAGCAGGGTGGAGCAGAGGTAGTATTAGAGGATTCCGAACTTAGCAGTGCTAAATTCGGATTAAAGAAAAAACGACGCATGCTATTAAGCCTGTGTGCTTGAAGAGGTCAAGCCTAATGATTGTACTAGGCGCTTGTTAGGTTCCACACGGTTCATGGTGTAGAAGTGGAGGGCAGGCACGCCTTCAGCTATAAGTACTTCACATAAGCGGTGAACCACTTCAAAGCCGAACTCACGAATGGCTTTACGGTCATCTCCGTAGTCAGCCAGCTGCTTACGAATAAAGCGAGGAATGTCTGCACCGCAGCTGTCCGCAAAGCGAATTAAATTACTGGCATTAATAATGGGCATAATGCCGGCAACCAGTCTGTGCTTGTCAGTATCGACACCGCGCTTTTCTAAAGCATCCCGTAGATATAAATAACTCTCAGCGTTATAGAAGAACTGGGTAATAGCAGAGTTCGCGCCTGCTTCAAATTTATTGATTAAGTTTTGGATGTCTTGCTCAAAGCTTATGGCTTGAGGGTGCATTTCAGGATAAGCAGCAACTTCGATTTGGAAGTGATCGCCTGAATGCTCACGGATAAAGCGAACCAAATCTACAGCGAAGGGCAGCTCACCCATACCTACTTGGCCTGAAGGTAAGTCGCCTCGTAAAGCTACCATACGGCTGATGCCGATAGATTTATAAAAGTCTAAAAGTTCTGCAATTTGGCTTTTATTATCACCAATACAGGAAATATGGGGGGCAATGGGGGTGTTAGCACGGTTTTTTAGTGCCTCAACAATCCCTAAGGTACGCTCTCGAGTGGTACCACCGGCACCATAGGTTACTGAAAAATAGCTTGGCGCCAACTCATTTAAAGTATCAAAAGTCTGATATAACTTAGTGATGCCGTCATCTGTTTTAGTTGGAAAAAACTCAAAAGAAAATTGTGGCTTGCTCATGTCCTATCCTTGATGAAAAAAATATACCGCCCTAATAATAGGCTGAGAAATTGATCCAATTTCTCAGCCTTTAAAATAAACAGCTATTAATGTAATAAGTTTGCTTCTAAAAGTTAAATACTAAAAAGTATTAACATTAGTACTTATAGTCATCAGGCTTGAATGGACCTTCAACAGGAACGCCTAAGTAATCTGCTTGCTCAGGGGTCAACTGTGTCATGACACCGTTAAAACCTGCAACCATAGCAGCGGCAACTTCTTCATCTAATTTCTTTGGTAATACTTTGACGTATAAGCCGTTGGCACGTTCCTCTGCAGGTAATTCAGAGAATTTTTCTTCATGAAGATACATCTGGGCCAGTACTTGGTTGGCAAATGAACCGTCCATAACGCGTGATGGGTGGCCTGTCGCATTACCTAGGTTTACTAAGCGGCCTTCTGCCAATAAGATTAGGTAATCGCTTTTATCTTCTGAACGATAAACTTGGTGAACTTGAGGCTTGATCTCTACCCAGTTCCAAGTATCACGCATAAATTGAGTATCGATTTCAGTGTCGAAGTGACCGATGTTACAGACCACAGCGCCTGACTTTAACGCAGCAAGCATGTGCTTATCACAAACGTGGTAGTTACCGGTAGTAGTAACAATTAAGTCGGTATCTTGTAATAGGCGAGTGTTGATGCCTTCTGCTGAATCGGTGTTTTTACCATCGATATATGGAGACACTAGCTCGTAGCCATCCATACAGGCTTGCATGGCACAAATAGGGTCAACTTCTGAAACACGAACGATCATGCCTTCTTGACGTAAGCTTTGTGCTGAGCCTTTACCCACGTCACCATAACCGATCACTAGTGCACGGCGGCCGGCAAGTAACATATCTGTGGCACGTTTGATGGCATCGTTTAAGCTGTGACGACAACCATATTTGTTATCGTTTTTAGACTTAGTCACTGCATCGTTTACGTTAATAGCTGGTACTTTTAGCGTCCCTTTATTAAGCATATCGATCAGACGATGTACCCCAGTGGTGGTCTCTTCTGAGATACCATTGATGGTCTCTAGCATTTGTGGATAGTCATTATGGATTAAAGCAGTTAAGTCACCGCCGTCATCTAGGATAAGGTTGGCATCCCAAAGTTGGCCATTTTCTTCGCCGCCTACAAATAACTGTTGACGTAGGCACCATTCGTACTCTTCTTCCGTTTCGCCTTTCCAAGCAAACACAGGCACACCACTTGCAGCAATTGCCGCAGCAGCATGGTCTTGAGTAGAGAAGATGTTACATGAAGTCCAGCGTACTTCAGCACCTAGCTCGACTAGGGTCTCAATAAGTACCGCGGTTTGGATAGTCATATGAATACAACCTAGGATTTTTGCGCCCGCTAAAGGTTGCTCTTCTTTATAGCGTTTACGTAAGCCCATTAACGCTGGCATTTCAGCTTCTGCTAATGAGATCTCACGACGACCATAATCTGCTAGGCTGATATCAGCTACTTTATAGTCGCTGAAGTTTTCTAAATTGGTTTTTGAATCGATGTTAGACACTGCGTCCATCTCGAGCTCCTTGGTATTGATAAAAAATTAAGGTGAAAGAAACGCAGGTGTCGTTGTTTGCCCATTAGCTACACATCAGTATAAATACAGTTAATTCAACTTATTAGATGGTTGGAGCAACAAATTAATGTTACAGCTAATAACTCGTAAATTAGATCTATTTAAATAGAGCATCAGAAGTTTAAACTCTGAAAAATTGATGTAGCTATAAGTAAGCTATATAAGATTATAGCTATATAAAGGCTAACCGAGCCTGACAGTGAACTTTATCTAATTTAACTAAAGCAGTATCAAATGCTATAATAGCAACTGTAGTCGTTAGCAAGCTTCACTGGCGCAACACCTCTCGGCAGCTGCCTATTGTAATAGATGTGCTGACTAATGTCATCTGAAGTGTTTTGGTTTTTCGTCTTTAAATGACTTAAGGGTTCATAAATAAAGTATTAGGCTTCTGTATAATCACAGGGTATAATGCAACCCAACTTACAAATTGTAAGTAAAAATTACAGAATCCCTATTAAAAGGCAACTTTTAGGGGATGACTTTAATTGTAAAAAAGTGTTTAATAGACACATGGATTCGGGAAACCTCTAAGGTGTCTCATGGATGAGCAATTCGAGTGGCCTTTATATAGTTATGTACTGTTATTATTAAGTGCATGATAATTATAATACCCTTGAATTGCTTTTTTGTTTATTAGACACTCAATCATGGTTCAATTAAGTTATATTCTTTGGAGATGTTATGAAACTTTTTAAATTAACAGCAGTTGCAGCAGCAGTATTAGGTTCATCAGTTGCAATGGCTCAAGACGTAGTAGTAGTTACTGACGCACAACCAGTTGCTTACCAATATGACCAAAATGCTGGCGTTATCGCTAACACTACTGGTGCTGTAGTTGGTACTGGTAAAACTCTATTCAACACAGTAACTCATCCAGCTGCTGTAAGCGCTGAGATTGGTACTTTAGGTTACGGTGCTAACATCGCTTGGGGCCTAAATGAGACTACTGAACTAACTGCTGGTTGGAACGGTTTTAGCGATGACGGTACTAAAGACTTAGACGCTAGCGATTCATGGATCAACTGGGGTAAAGCTCTAGGTGACGGTTATGGTAACTTCAAAGGTGACATGAAGTATGATGCTGACTTCAGCAACCCATACCTAGGTGTTAACTTACGTCCATGGGCTAACAACTTCACTATCGGTACTGGTATCTTAGTTCCAGACAACACGTTAGAAGCTAGATTAACTACTGACAATGCAAAAGGTGCTGATATTAAGATCAACGGTACTAACTATACTGTTGCTAATGCAGAAGATGGTGGTTTCGTTGAAGCTAAAGTTGAGAACAGAAACAAACTGGCTCCTTACTTAACTGTGGGTTACCGTCCAAACATTAACCAAAACTGGGGTCTTTTCGGTGAGCTAGGTGCAGCATACATGGGTAAAATGGATGCTAAAGTAACATCAGCTGGTGTTACTGGCGAAAACGGCGAAACTAATGCTGAATTCGAAAAAGCTGCTCGTGATGAGATTCAAAAAGATGATGTTTGGTACCCAATCGTTAAAGCTGGTGTAACTTACCGCTTCTAATTATTGGCTAAGCCAAATAGTAAAAGAGCATCCCTTCGGGGGTGCTTTTTTTATGCTTAAAATATAAGAGTTAGATGGCTTTATTTAGATAATAAGACTATTACCAGATTGCTACTAAGTTTTCTGATGCTATGTAGACATAAGTAGCGTTAGTTTTAGGATCTGTTAAATCTTGATAACGATAGATTCGAGTGGAGATTTTATTATTAATAATAGATATATTGGTTGCACTATATTGTTCTTTAGCAGGCACAGGCATAATTTGTTGTGCAGCAATCAACTTACTTTTTTTCAGTCCCGACAGTAAATTTTTATTATTAGTTTTGCTTTGTTTAATTGAAGCTTCTTTTAACAGCCATAATAAATTTAAGGCTTGGGGTAGGCGGTCATTATCTAACTTTGAAAGCCAACTTTTTTCCTCTAAGGTATAGTAGCGTTGAGCTACTTTCATTGAGACAGGGTTAATTTCTAAGTCTATGCCAATTGGTTTGTTTGTATGCATAGCACAAGCAACTTTATTAGCAGAGTGGGTAAAGCAAACGTAATAATTAAAAGGAAGTAGCCTATAAGGGTAGCTGCTTTCTACTAGTCTTAAACTGCTAACTTTGAGTAAATCAACATGATTACACTCAATATAAGTAAACACCACATCTTTTATCTTTTCAAAGATAAGCTTAAACAATAACTTTCTCACCGCATATTTCTGAGCTTTGGCTAGGAGAGGCTTGTTATCTATTTTGCTATCCGCTCTAGTATTGGCAGAATATTTAGTGCTGCTAGGATAGACAAAGCTTGAAACAGCTATCACAGCACAGGTGTTTGTAGAGGATAAAGGCGAGCTATGACCTGGGTTATCAAAGCCAAAATACTGGATATCGGATAAAGATAACTCTTTAATGGTAAAGTCTGCTGTCATGTTAGGAATAAAACCCGGATATGAAAAACCCAGCCTAAGCTGTAATGCCAGTCAGTTAAGGCTGACTGGTATTTTTTTTGGGATATTTTTGTGGTTTTCCCTTAACCACCCTCGGGCAAGATCGCTTTCTACGTTCAGGAATAACAAACAACTTTCCTTCCTCTAAAACTGCATCTAACAACTTAGGGAAGAGTCCTGCAGCCTGTAAAGGCGCAAACCGTAACAGATCAACAATCGTAATAGACGCCATATGAAAGCTAATTCTTAGAGGGCTAACCTTAGCTCTAAGGGCCATATAGCGCATTAAACGT
>NZ_FUGE01000083.1 GCF_900162825.1 Psychrobacter piechaudii | reverse complement strand
TGTGGCACATGGCATGATAGAGATATCAATGCTGCTAAGAACATCCTCGCGGTCGGGCTTGACCGTCTAGCTGTAGGAATCCCCTCGGTTTAGCGAGGGGAGGAGGTCAATGAGTTAACTAAATCGTGCTATCTAGCAAAAAGCCATCATTGAATAGTGATGGTTTTTTTTATGGGAATCGGTGACAAGACTTATTAGCTACTTAAAATATAATAAAACATAAAGCTATAAATGATTTAAAAACTCAATCAAATTAGTGCCACGTTGCCCTAATAAAAGCGGTATCATAATACAGTGCACGACTCATCAATCAAATCTCATGGGGCGTGCTTTTTTATTGAATAATCTAACTTATTAGTCTCGCATTTTATTTCGTGGGTCTAACTTTAAGGAACTTTTATGCAATACGACGTTATTGTGATTGGCTCGGGTATGGTAGGCACCTCAATTGCATGGCACCTACAAAAAAACAACTCCAAAGTTTTAGTAATTGATAAAAAAGCTCCAGGTGAAGAAACCTCATATGGTAACGCAGGTTTAATTCAAAGAGAGGCGGTATATCCAAAAGCTTTCCCACGTGAAATGGGCGAGATTTTCAGAGTACTGCCGAACACCAGTACTGACATCCGTTATCGTTGGTCTGCTTTGTTTAACTATCAAAGCGCGTTGTATCAGTATTGGACCAACTCAGTGCCCAAAAAATTAACCAAAATCGAAGATGAGTGGGCGACTTTAATTGAGCATTGCACCAGTGAGCACGATGTAATGATTCAAGCGTCAGGGGCTGATGATTTAGTGCGTAAAGGCGGTTGGTTTGAGATTTACCGCACCCAGAAAAAATACGATGAAGCCATTAAATTGGCTGAAAGAGCTGCTACCAAAGGGGTTCAGTACAAGCTATTAACTCCTGAAGAGTTAAAAGAATTTGAGCCAAATGTTAATTTTGACCAATTCATCGGTGGTATCCACTGGCAGAACTCTTGGCAGGTAAAAAACCCAAGTCGTTTGGTGAAAACTTATGCCAAAAGCTTCGAGGCTATGCAGGGTGAAATCAAGCAAGGCGCTGTCAAGAACATTGAACAAATGGAAGACAAAAGCTGGCAAGTAACCATTGAAGCGGCTGAGGGTGAGTTGGCTACTTATAACAGTACCCATGTGGTGATTGCCGCTGGTCCTTGGTCAACAGAACTGACCGCTCCTTTAGGCTATAACTTCCCATTGTTCCCAATGCGTGGTTACCATCAACATTTCAAAGTTAGTGAAGGCAACCGTATCGGCCACAGCTTGTTTGATGCCGAAAAAGGCTATCTAATGGGCCCGATGGAGCAAGGCATTCGCATTACCACGGGTGCTGAAATGACCACATTAAATGCTCCAAAGAATTTTGGTCAGCTTGAAGCGGTATTGAAAATTGCCAAAGACGTATTGCCATTAGAAGAGGCAGTTGAATCAGAAGCGTGGTGTGGCTCTAGACCTTGTATGGCCGATATGAAGCCGGTTATTGGTCCTGCACCAAGACATGAAAAGCTGTGGTTTGCTTTTGGTCATGCGCATCAAGGCTTTACCTTAGGCCCAGCCACAGGACGCTTAGTAGAAGAGATGATCAATAATAAGCCATTATATATTGATGCTACTCCATTTAGTGCTGAGCGTTTTGGTCGTTAATAGCTTTTAAACTGTGAACCAAAGCCAGTGAGGTTGATAAAACTTCGCTGGTTTAAAAATTCGTAAAAAAGAGACTGAGTATGCAAAAATTACATAGCGATCAGCGTATGAGTCAGATTATCATCCACAATGAGACCATCTATCTAAGTGGTCAAGTAGGGAATGCGGATGAGAATATTTCGGCACAAACTTTAACTACTCTAGAAAAAATTAAAGCTTTACTAGAAGAGGTAGGAAGTGACAAGTCAAAAATATTGTCCGCCACAGTTTGGCTAAAAGACATGTCTGACTTCGACGCCATGAATGAGGTATGGGAGAAGTGGTTTAGTGACGTTGTTCCCCCCGCTCGTGCTTGTGGCGAGTCTGCCTTGGCCAGCCCTGATTTACTGGTTGAGATAACCGTTATTGCAGCAGTTTAAAACTGAGTTTTGGCTCTTATTTAAAGTTACCGTTCACGGTTGAACTAAAAAGAAAATAGAAAAGACAGCATTAATATGCTGTCTTTTTTTTATTAAACAAGCTAGAGAGTAGGCACACAACTGAATGGGTTAATCATCAAAGAAAACCCATTAGACTCGCTTATTTAGTGGCGGGTTGGGTCGATTTTACGTCCTCAGCTTTAGGCTGCGGGATAATCTCGATAGGTAGGGTTAGGCCACGCGCAAACTCATGAGCAATAACATAGTCATGCTGGCTGGGTTTGACGTTTGGGGTGGTATAAACAATTAGCTTTGCCTCACTTTCAGAGAATTTATGGGACAAGTAACTGTCGCCCAATTGATCCAGTAGTTTCTCCAGGGGCTCATTACTGGCCATACCCACTGTTAAGGTATGCTGCGCTTGCTCTGGAGTAATGTCTGAGAATTTGGCTTGTGACTTTACTGACTCACCGTCTAGCTCAAAAGGATAGTTAAACTCTTCGGGAGCAATGGGTTTTTGACCTGAGTCGATACGGCTCCAGTCAATGGATAAAGGCTGGTCGCGAGTAGAGACCATCTCGCCAGTATCTACATTTTCAGTATCAGTAGACCCACTGGTGTCTACATCAGATATGGTACTCTGCTCTGAGGTTTCAACGACCTCTGGCTGAGTATTCCCGTTACTATCCGTCTGCTCATTACAGCCAGCGAGTAATATTGTAGAAGCGACTGCTATAGGTAAGGCGAAGGCCGGTAATAGATTTTTTAGGGGTTGTTGATAGGACGTTTTTTGGGTTTGCACTTTTTGGGTTTGCATAGCAGGTCTCAAAAGTAGAGCTGACGCTGTGAATCAGGTCAGCTCATGATTTTTATAAAAAGGTATAAAAGATTATAAAAGTTTATCTATTGTAAGTCATTGGCCAATTCGACCAGTTTTATAAACTCAGCTCGGCTATTGGTTTTATCTAAGGCGCTGTTTAGTCCAGGTTTGGCCAATTGTGCCACTTGGTCATAGGTTAGATCATTGACATACTTACTATTAGTCAGCAGTTGCCCATAGCCTGCGACAGCCATTGCAAACTTAGTGTCTGCTGAAGCGTTACTGACTTTATTAGCAATAGGAAAGGTCAGTAGCTTTGAAGTGTCTGACTGAGGTGCTTTATAGCGAATTTTTAAATAGCCAAGCTCGCTGTTATTTTTGTTGGTCAACGCTGTCTTTTGATAGCGACTGGCATCGAGCAGTCCTTTTTGGCCTACTGGGGTCACTTCAAATAGTGCCACGACAGACTTACCAGCACCAAGCTCTCCAGCCTCTACCTTATCGTTATTAAAGTCTTCTTTGGCCAGTAGTCTATTTTCATAGCCAATCAAGCGCCACTCAGAGACAGCAGCTGGGTTAAATTCAAGTTGAATTTTAACGTCTTTGGCCACGGTATTAAAGGTAGAAGACATCTCATCAATCAATACTTTTTTAGCCTCTGACAGAGAGTCAATATAACTGTAGTTGCCATTGCCGTTATCTGCAACTTGCTCCATCATATGATCGTTGTAATTGCCTTGACCAAAACCTAAAGTAGATAAAGAGATGCCTTTATCGCGATTGCTGCGGATAATATCTAGCATATCTTTGACATTAGATACCCCCACATTAAAGTCGCCATCAGTGAGCACTAAGATGCGGTTAATACCGTTTTTCTTGAAATTTTGTTGCGCTTGTTGATAAGCCAGTTTAATAGCCGCTTCGCCATTGGTTGAGCCACTGGCGGATAAGTTATCAATGGCGTTGAGAATTTTTTGAGTTTGATTGCCTGGGGTTGCGGGTAATACCACCTCAGTATTCCCTGCATAAGTTACTAGCGTAATGGTGTCTTGCGCGCGCAGCTCTTTAGCCAGTATTTTAAGGCTAGATTTCGCCAGCTGCAGCTTATCACTGCTATTCATTGAGCCTGAAACATCCACTAAAAACACTAAGTTGGCAGCAGGTTGATTTTGGTTATTGGTCACAACATCTTCTGCTTTGATGCCCACTTTGACAATACGATTGGTCGGATGCCAAGGTGAGTTAACCACTTCAGTGCTGACTAAAAATGGGGAGCCACTTTGTTTGGCAGCATTTTTAAAGTCATAATTAAAATAATTGATTAACTCTTCTACCCTGACGGCGTCGGTCGGGGGTAGGCTGCCATTATTTAAAAAGCGGCGGACGTTGGCATAGCTGCCAGTATCGGTATCAATGCTTAAAGTGGCAAAAGCTTGCTCATGAGTCGCATGGACAGCATTACGTTCTATCTCAGCATAGTTTTCAGAGGTAGAAACAGGGGGTCTAATTGAGGGCATTGGAGACGGAGCTTGAATACTGGCTGGCGCTGCCATTTTGCTATAAGCGCTATTGGATTCAACCAAGATTACCGGTGTGGCCTCAACCATCTGAGAATTTTGAATAACGTCGCTACTGGGCTCATTGGCGCTGGAGATATCTTGCTGTGTGCTACATCCGTTGAGTGCGGACAAAGTTAAGGCAGTCAATGAGGTGAGCAGTAAAGGTCGTTTAAATAATGAAAGTGATGTCATAGTCAATCCTTGTCTATTTGAAGGCAGTAGGGGGCTTCTTTATCAATCTAGAGATTATATTAAGTTTAAGAGGAAACTCTATAATGTTTAAAGTTAACAGCTTTAAACTCCCCTTAGCACTAGAAAAAGTAGAGGCAGTTGCAATAAAACCATAAAAAACTTGCTCTGCTTACAATCGTAATATGATTTTAGTTAAATTACGAGATAAACTAACGGCATTAATTAAATAAATACTAAACTTTATATCGCAATTGGTTTACTGTGAGGCTGCTTTAACTGTAGTTTTAACTATGGTTTTATTAGCGGCTATTATTCACATTTTGTGAGACAGTAAGCTAAGTTGCGAATAGCTAAGGAGATTTTATGGCAGGTGGTAGTCTATTACTGTTACTCGATGATATTAGTCTGATTATGGACGATGTAGCAACTATGACCAAAGTCGCTGCCAAAAAAACGGTTGGGGTATTGGGTGATGATCTGGCGCTAAATGCTGAACAGGTAAGTGGGGTTAAGCCCAGTCGTGAGTTGCCTGTAGTCTGGGCAGTGGCAAAAGGCTCTTTTGTAAATAAACTAATCCTTGTACCCGCCGCACTTTTAATTAGTTTTTTTGCGCCTTGGCTTATTACGCCGTTACTTATGGTCGGAGGCTTGTTTTTATCTTATGAAGGCGCTGAAAAAGTGGTTCATAAGTTTTGGCCGAGACTTTTACCCGATGATGAAGAGCATCAAGCACGAGTAGCGGCAAATGCTGATGAAAGTGTGGACCTAGTAGCCATGGAGAAACAAAAGGTAAAAGGAGCCATCCGTACCGACTTTATCTTATCGGCTGAAATTGTGGTGATTAGTTTGGGGACTATGACTGCCGCAAGTTTGGTAGATAAGAGTTTAGCACTTTCAGTTATCGCAATTGCAGTTACTATTGGTATTTACGGCCTAGTTGGTTTTATTGTCAAAATTGATGACATAGGTCTGCATATGATGCAAAAGCCAGGGGCCAGTAATACTACTCAAAAAATAGGCCAGTTTTTACTATCTGCAGCGCCTAAGTTGATGAAAGTATTAACTATCGTAGGTACGCTAGCGATGTTCTTAGTGGGTGGTGGTATTATTGTTCATGGTGTGAATAGCTTAGAGCATGCAGTAGAAGACCTTGCCGACTTAACGGGAGTATTTGAAGGTTTGTCTGCTAACCTTTTAAATGGGGTTATCGGTTTTGCTATTGGTTTGGTGGTATTACTTATTGTGACCCTAATCAAAAAAGCACGTTCTGGTTCGGCTGCCCATTAAGCTGACTTTATGAGCACTGATTAAATACAAACTTAAATACAAACCTTATTAATAAAACTAAGACGTAAAAAAGGCCACTTATGACAAGTGGCCTTTTTTTATATCTTAAAGTTTATTTATTAGACGCGCTATTGGCTGTCATTGTTATTGCTAGACTTATTGTCTGATTGAGTCTGCTTTTTAGGCTCTTCTTTGCTCTTACGACTGCGAGCTTTAGGCACCTTAGGAGAGGTCAGATTTAATAGACCAGTCTGGGGTAAAAGCTGCTCAGAGATGTTTTCAATCATGCTCTTATAAGTCTCGATACTAGTCTTATTGGAAGCACCAGTTGCGTTCTCTTGAGTTTCAGACTTAGTTTCCTGCAATACCTCAGAGCTCTCTTCACTCACCTCATCGGCTTGCGGTTCATTGACCAAAGCTGCGGCAGGCTGTTCTAAGCCCTGAGCGACTTGCTGCTCAGGGGTGCCAGAAGTTAATCTTCGAGCCGCCGATAACAGCTGATCTGAAGGTTGACTCATGGCTTTTAAGAAAGCCGTCTCTGTGTGACCAGACTGAATAATATCTAAGCCTTCTTGTCCTAGCACTTGGTTAATAAAGCCACCCACATTTAGGGTCAGTAGGCTTGCCATTGATGCCTTAGAGGGCGAGCTATCAGTCTGCTTTACTGCTTCTGCTGCAGCGTTAGCTTCTGCAGTCGACTCTTGATCTGCTTCCGCAGTAGTAGGCTTAGCCTCAGATGTTGCTGTTGAAGCCTCTACATCAGGAGCGGTATCAGTCTCCGGTGCAGTGTAGTCAGGATGTTGACCACGGGGGTCATTCGACGCTCTGGCGCCAATAGGGCTTGGCTCAACCTCTGTTTTACCTTGCTCAACATTATGAGCAGCCACAGCAGAGGTCATCTGAGCGAAGCGCTCTAAATAGCTAGGAGACAATGACTGATAGCCATAGTTTACAAAGCTAAAGGCTTGTGCCGCATTAGCGCTATTTTTCTTAGCTGACTTACGCTTGGCAGCAGGCTTGGAGTGACTGCCTGAGGTTTCTTTGTGCGCATTTAAAGCAGCTAAGAAACAGGTAATAACCCCATCTTTGGCCAAACGCATGCTGGGCTGAGCCAGATGAGTATGAATAAACTGACCCACGGTACCAGTAATGACTGCTGCTGGTGCCGCTTGAGGCTGCTCAGTGTCAGTCACTTCTTCACTTTGCTTCATTAAAGAAGCTTTGATTAAGCGAGGGTCATTGCTGGCTTGACCAAACTTCTGCGCGGCCACATAACGATCCGCAAACAACTCACTTGTGTCAAAGCTTAAGCTACCGTTATCGCTTTCAGTCTCATTTTCTTGAACGGGTTTCGTTGCGACTGGTTTGGTTTTTTGCTTAGCCGTTTCAACTTTCTCTTTTGCCGGCTCTTCAGTCACTTTCTCAGCTTTAGCAGCCGCGGTATCATCGGCCTGTTTCGCTTCAGCTGCTTTTTCAGTGCCTTCTGGCTTAGCAGGCTTTTGCTCTTCAGCTTGGGTCTGCTGGGTTTCAGCCTTCTCAGATTTTTCGTGTTCTGATTCAACTTTAACCGCTTTCTCTACACTTTTTTCTGTAGCAGCCGTTCTTGGTTGTGCTTTAGCAGCTGGTTTGTCGTCCGATTTAGCAGAGGCCGTAGCCTCTGGTTTATCAGATTTTTCAGATTTGGCCTCATTAGCTTGCTCAGCTTTTGTATCGTCCAATGAGATATGAACCACTTCTGGCTTCTTCAGCGTTACTTCAGCTTCGGTCACTCTTAAGTTCACTTCATTAGGATCTACTTGACGCTCACTTTGAGCACGGGCACCGTTCTTATCAGCGCCTTTGTTTTTGTCTTCATGCTTAGCGCGCTGATCTTGGTTGCTGCTAGAAGATTTGCTGTGTGGCTGCTTGGTCTCACCACGCTCAATTGGACCCCTTGACTCACGTCTACTATTAGGTTCACGTTTTGGCAACTCTTTAGCACTGGTGTCACTGTGCTGACTCGGAGCAGATGTCTGAGTATCCGATTTGTCTGTCTGCTGAGTCGACTTTTGGTCCTCTTTTTCAGGCTGGCGACGACGACTTTCTGACTTAGCACGTTTGTCGTATTTGTTACGACTTCTATTGTTGCGTGAACGACGACGATCTTTGTCATTTTCACTTTCGCTGCTGCTGTCGTCTTGACTTTCTGTCCCAGTCTGCGGCGCAGGTTCTGTTACCACAGCGGCAGATTGTGGAGCAGCCGTAACAGGCGTTGTACTTACTTGACCAAAAGCACCACGGCTTTGAGCACCAGTATTGACGATAGCTTCAATGGCTTGAGCGGCATCAGCACTGCTCACAGTGGCGGACATTTGCGCTTGTGGGGTTGGTGCAAACAGGTTAGATAACCAAGCCACAGCAGCAGGTTTGGCCTGTTCCACTTGAGCTTGTTTTTGACTGGCTGGCGCTTGTGCAGGAGTGACTACTGGCTCAGTTGCAGTAGGCTTGCCGGCTACTTTTTTCGTCTGATCCGCACTAGGTTGGCGAGGCTGACGAGTAGGCTGCTGCTCTGGACGTTCTGCTTCAGCCGTCTGCCAATCTACTTCATAACCAAGACCACTGGTTTCTTGTTGCTGAGTATCGGTCACACGCTCATAGCTTGCTGGAGCAAAGCCGTGATGGTTAAAGTGTAGATTAAAGTTAGGCGACTCAAGGTGGGCGTGAGGCAAAATAGTGATACGGGTACCACTGTCTTGCTCTAGGTATACTAAGCTCTCGCGTTTTTCGTTTAATAAAAATGCGGCAATATCGGTAGGTACTTCAGCCTGTACCTCACCATGACGCTCTTTTAGTGCGGTCTGTTCGATTTGACGCATAATTGACAAAGACAAAGAGCGCAGGTCACGAATCATGCCGTTGCCATGACAACGTGGGCAGATATAACCGGTCGATTCTTCTAGAGAAGGACGCAGACGTTGACGGCTCATTTCCATCAAGCCAAAGCGTGAAATTTCGCCAAACTGGACGCGGGCACGGTCGTATTTAGTGGCTTCAACCAAGCGTTTTTCCACATCCTTTTGATGTTTGCTATCGTTCATATCAATAAAGTCGATAACAATCAGGCCGCCCATATCACGTAGGCGTAATTGACGCGCAATCTCATCGGCCGCTTCTAAGTTAGTATGATAAGCGGTCTCGGCAACGTCGGCACCTTTGGTAGATTTGGCCGAGTTAATATCGATAGAGACCAAAGCTTCTGTTTGGTCAATAACGATTGAACCGCCAGAAGGTAGGCGTACTTCACGCTGATAAGCGGTTTCAATTTGGCGCTCAACGTTGAAGCTTGAGAACATAGGCTCAAAGTCGGTGTATTTGCGTAGCTTATCAATTTGAGTTGGCATAACCGCTTTTATAAAGGTCTCAGCCTCAATGAAAGCTTCTTCATTATCAATCCAAATCTCAGCGATATCATCACGTAGATAGTCGCGCACAGCACGAGTTACCACACCAGCTTCTTGATGCACTAGGCGAGGGGAGGCGTATTTTTTGTTTTGATCTTGGATGGCATTCCAGATGTTAAGCAGATGGTTTAAATCATGCTGCAAGTCTTCTTGAGTTTTGCCGATACCAGCGGTACGGACGATAACGCTCATGCCTTTTGGTAGGTCTAAATTACCCAGCATACGCTTCATGTCTTCGCGTAACTTGCCTGAGATTTGACGTGAGATACCGCCGCCCTTAGGGTTGTTTGGCATTAATACCAAGTAGCGACCTGCCAACGATACATAAGTCGATAGGGCAGCGCCTTTATTACCGCGCTCTTCTTTTTCAACTTGAACGATAAGCTCATCGCCTTCTTTGATTAGCTTACGGATATTCTCTTCCCGAGGGTTGCCTGATAGGTATTCGCTAGCGATTTCACGTACGGGCAAGAAGCCTTGGCGTTTTGAGCCATACTCAACAAAGACTGCTTCTAAAGAAGGTTCTACGCGGGTAACGTGACCTTTATAGATGTTGGCTTTTTTCTGTTCGCGGGTGCGGTTTTCAAGATCGAAGTCATAAAGATGGTTGCCTTTACATAGAGCAACACGAACTTCTTCGTTGTGGGTGGCGTTAATAAGTATGCGTTTCATTGCTGTGTCCTAGTTAGGTCATGACACACAATGGCTGATACTTAGAAGATAAGCTTGAGCATGAAGAGAGCTAAAATATAAGCCTTCTATTTCAATAACGCATTTTTCTGATAAGACAGTAAAACTAACGGTATTTTATGAGTAAGCAGACCAAGAATAAGAGCTTGTAAGCAAACTTTTTTAGAGGTTATTTATTTAAACATTAGGCAGGTAGCAGTCAGTTTGAGCGTCTGGCTGTCATTAAGTTGGCAGCTTGTGATGAGCTTTCAAGATATATTAAAGCTAAAGGGCTCTTGAAAGGCACAATCATTACTGGATGTCTGTATTCAGTATTTGCTGCTTTTTCAGCTTCAGTTAACTAGAAACTGTCTTACTACGTTAATGCTTAAGGTTGAAAATAGTCATAATTAAGGCGTTCCGAGCTGAACTATTTAATGCTGATAAGGAGAGGTGTAAGGTCATCCTTATGTCATACTGGTGTGACTTACTAACTTATATTGTCATTAGCAAAGGGTCAGTGACCAGAAAGATCGTCTGTCTTAATTATATAAACTTAATCAATTAAATTTAAAAATCCTAAAGTTTTATCTCATTATCAATTTATAGCTCAATTTGACGGGGCGTACTTGGCAAATAACGGCTTTTTCATCATGACAAAAAGCAAAATCTATTAAGTGTTTCATTACTGTTATTTGACCGTCAATTGGCAGAATTTGGTCTTAAATATTCATGCTTATTACCAGCGGGTCTAAGGGGTAGCTTAGAATTGTTCCGAGTAAGTTGTAAGTTTACACGGCTTGACTAGCGGCTACGTTAGGGCACTGGGCTTTTATTAACTAGCAGTGGCTTTTGGCCAAAGCTATTATATTTCTAAGGTATTAGAACATTGTGTACATGTTAAATTTACATGGGGTGTGGTGCCAAGTCGGCAAAAGGAAGTTGTAAGCTTCTAAACCACTTACCCAAAATCATTGTTTATAAAAATAACGTTGTGGGCTGACTTTATACTCTTTACAGAATACATGACAAGATGCTCATTGCTATACAGGTAAGCTGTCGCAACTACAGATCAAATAATGGTGTCATCGAGTGAAATTATAAAAGAGCCCTAAAAATAGGCCGTTATTGATAACAATACACGAGACACAAAGTCAACGTGTTAGACTATACCAAATCTTTTGCCAAACACCTAACAAAATATGTCAAAATCAAATCGAAATTACGAGAAAACTGCAGAAAAAATGAACCATAAAAATCCAAAAATAGAGCAAGACCTAGAGGGCCTAATGGCCAGTGTGGGCGTTGAAGCCTCTCAGGTAAAACGCCATTCAACTAAGGCGCGCCCCCAAAGTGCTGATGGAGATATCAAAGACTTTGGTCAAGTTAATCACCTAGAAGTGACCCGCAATCAGCATGGCCAAAGGGTAGATAATTTCCTATTAGCGCGTCTAAAAGGCATGCCACGTGCTCATATTTATAAAATGATTCGCTCCGATGAAGTGCGTATCAATAATAAGCGCTGTAAGCCTTATGATAACCTTGAGCGGGGTGACGTGGTACGCATTGCTCCTGTGAGATTGGCCACTCGTGAAAAACCAGTGATTAGTGAAGGCTTTGCCAAAAGCTTACTTGAGCGTGTGGTCTTTGAGGATGAAGGACTTATCGTGCTTAATAAGCCTTCAGGTATGGCAGTACATGGCGGCAGTGGCATAGACTTCGGGGTTATTGAAGCCATGCGAGATGCAACCAATAAAAAGTACTTAGAGTTGGTGCATCGTATTGATAAAGACACTTCGGGCTTACTGATGATTGCCAAGAAGCGCTCGACCCTAAAAGCTTTACAAGAGCGTCTGCGTGAAAAGACTATCCAGAAGCATTATCTATGTATCGTCAAAGGGCAGCCGGCCTTAAATGATATCAGTATTGATGCGCCTTTATTACGTTATACCCTTGCCAGTGGCGAGCGTAGAGTGAAAGTAGACAAAGGCAATCCAGAGGCCAAATCTAGTCAAACAAGCTGTAAAGTATTGACCCGTTTTGAAATCAACGGTGAGCCTGTTAGCTTAATAGAAGCCATGCCACATACGGGGCGTACCCACCAAATCCGCGTTCATTTGGCTTATTTAGGTCACCCTATTTTAGGGGACGATAAGTATCATATTAATGATAAGTCTGATGTGCGCCGCCTGTGTTTGCATGCTTGGAAATTAGATGTGCCTGACTATGAAGAAATTAAAGCACCGCTACCTGAGGATATGCAGTCGCTATTGCCTGCAGATTTTAAGTTAGATTAAGCCTAGTTATCGAAAAATGAGAATACTATGAGTGAACTTGCCGCTAATGTTGGGCATGACTTAAAGCAAAAATCGCTGATTATCTTCGATTGGGATGGCACTTTAATGGACTCGATAGGCTTAATTGTGAAGTCTATGCACATTGCTGGCGAGGCCAATGGCTTTTACACCACTGATGAAGAAGTAAAGTCTATCATTGGATTAAGCCTTATCCGCGGGATACAGACTTTGTATCCCCAGGCCACTGCAGAGCAGCACTTAGCGATACAGCAAAGCTATGCCGACTATTATATTCATGCCAGCACTTTGCCCAATCAGCCACACTCGCAGTTTTTTGAGGGGATTGAGGCGATGTTGCAGCAGCTCAGAGTACAGGAGAAACTGCTGGCAGTAGCGACCGGTAAAAAGCGAGCAGGGCTTGATCGGGTCATGGATTATTCACAAAGCCGTCATTATTTTGCCAGTAGCCGCTGTGCGGATGAGTCTGGCTCTAAGCCAAATCCACAGATGCTACAAGATATCCTACAAGAGACAGGTTATAAGGTGGCCGATGCAGTCTTTGTTGGCGACAGTATCCATGATATACGAATGGCAAACCAGTTAAACATGACCTCTATTGCTGTGAATTATGGGGCCGCTAATGGCCAAGTGCTTAGCGCAGAGTCCCCAACCTATCAGGTGGATACACCTTCGCAGCTGGTCAAGCTTTTAACCGCAGACTAAACTTCATTAAAAGTGCTGTTTTGTAGGGGCTTAACTTTGCTATGGCTCCTAATTTATTATTTTTTCAATGAATCTTTTTAACAAACTGCACCGCTTCGGTGTAACTGATAGCTTTGCTGACTTGCTATGACTCACTCCAATTTTAAAAATAAACTTCAAGCCTATATTCACTTGACCCGCTTCGATAAGCCTGTGGGCATTGAGCTATTGTTATGGCCCACGCTTTGGGCAGTGTTCTTAGCTGCTTTTGGCGATGCTTTAATTAAGGCTCCCGCTCAGGTAACGGCATTGCCCAGTGTGTTGCCTTCTTGGTCGGTACTGCTCATTTTTGCGTTAGGGGCGATATTGATGCGGGCAGCGGGCTGTGCCATTAATGATTTTGCAGATAGAAAGGTGGATGGCTCGGTCAGCCGCACCAAAGGGCGGCCATTAGCTGAGGGCAGACTGTCAGCAAAAGAGGCGATGGCTGCCTTTTTAGTCTTATCTCTGATTAGTGCCAGCTTATTGTTTTGGCTACCGATAGAGGTCTTTTACTGGTCCATAGGGGCGGTAATATTGGCCTTTATTTATCCCTTTATGAAGCGCTATACCCATTTGCCGCAGGTATTTTTGGCCGCCGCCTTTGGCTGGGCCATCCCTATGGCTTATGTTGCGGTGCAAGGCTATCCAGATATCTGGTGCTGGTTGCTGTTTATCGCTTATATGTGTTGGACAGTGGCTTATGACACTCAGTACGCCATGGCCGACCGTGAGGATGATCTAAAAATTGGGGTTAAATCCACGGCGATATTATTTGGCCGTTATGATGTGTTAATCATCTCTTTACTACAAACAGCGTTTTTATTACTGATGGGGGTGGTCTTTTATCACTATTTCTCAGACACCAGACTAGGCTTAATTCCTGTTTACGCTTTGGGGTTAGTTGCTATTTTATTTGCTCAGCAAAATAGAGCCTGTGCTACTCGGGTGCCTATGGCTTGTTTTAAAGCTTTTTTGGCCAATGTTTGGGTAGGACGCTATGTGTTTTTAGTGGTGGCTTTAAGCTGCTTTTGGATAGAGTTTAACGGCCTAACTTAATTTTTATTTATGAGATGCCCTGATGGCGAAACCTTTCAAGACTCCTTTAAACAGAAACAGCCAAACTTCGCTAGAAGCCAAACAGAAGTTTGAACAAAACCTCATAAAAGAGGGGCTCACTCGACAACAAGTAATCGAAATGGAGCGCAGTTTGGCCAAATTCGCCAATGGTATGGATTCTCTGGTGCGTATTCCTTTTACCAAGCAAGGGGTGGGAGCAGATGCTGCTTTGTCTACAATACCTGTCGCCGGTGATGTGGCAGGGTTATTACTAACCAGTTATGCCTTTATGTTAGGGAGAAAGTTAGGAGTACCTGCCAAAAAACTAATCCCTGCGGTCAGACTGGCCTTAATTGACTTGGTAGTGGGCGTGGTGCCGGTTGCAGGCCCAGTTATGGACATATTCTTGAGACCCAGTCGTAAGACCTTGGAAATTGTGCGGGAGCATATGCAAGTAGAATATGGGATACAAGAGACGGCCCATATTGACCGTCCCTTTATGCATGAATCTCTACAAAAAAAGCAGCAGCAGTCAAAATTTTGGCAAAACCCAATAGTCTCTTGGTTTTACTTACATGTGCCCGATATTTTAGGCCTTATTGTATTGGTGTTATTGGCGGTAGCCGTCTGGACATTAGGGGTTTGGTTTATAGGACTATTTGCCACAAATACCTAGCTTGACGCTTCAGTTTTAACCCCTAATTTCTTAACCAATAGGCTTTGACTGCTGTACTTAAGCTTTAAGCTACTGCGGTTTAAGGATTTCAGACTCTGTATTGACCGCATCAAATTTAGCCCTTTGATTCTCATAAAATAAATCAATACTAGAGCCACCACCGTGAGTGACCAATTCAATAGAGCCATCTGTGGAACGGTAAGTAGGATTATTGCCCTGTCCGGTGGGGGCAGTCATTAACACACGCTTACCAGAGGGTAGTCTTAAATCTGCTTGTAAGGTAGCCGTAGCAGAGGTTTGAAAAGTCACATGGATACTCCGTCCCTTGCTATCTTGGTATTCAACATCTGTCACCTGAATTTCTGAAGCAGGGGGCACATCTTTTGAGGGGCTTGCCCCCACAGTATTTGTTGAGGACTCTGTCTGTGTGGCTTCTTCAAGCTCAGATGGCTGCACAGAGTCGGTCTCATTAAGCTCACCTTCTGCTTCTGGGGTTTGCTGATCTATTATTTCTACCGATTGAGCGTTATTAGGGTCGTCAGATATTTCAGCAGAGTTTGAGGCTTCAGGGGCCTGGTTATTGGCCTCATCCTGAGCATCGCTCGAGGGTTGGCAGGCTGTTAATCCCACTAGTCCTCCAAGCAGAAGACCAGATAGCAGCAGCTTTGGGTGAATGTTACTAGACAATGAGCGAGCCATACTTTACCTCTTTATAAAACCAGAAAATTTATAAAACCAAATAAGCTTTGATACCAGTACTTTTATTGATGGTTGTTGTTATTAATGTTTTTTTACTTATTGTGGATAACTTTATAATTACTCCTAAAGTTAACCACAGCCTAGAGCTGTACACAATTACCCTAGTTTAAGATGTGTATGAGTTATTTAGCTATTTCTATCTGATTGAAAGCTTAGAGGGTTGTTTGGCTATATTTCTAGTGGGTTAAAGGTTGACGGTTATTACCAAACGGCGACCGCTGGCATGATTGCGGTGTTCACATAAATAGATACCTTGCCAAGTGCCCAGCCCGAGCTGACCGTTAACCAAAGGGATATTAAGGCTAACACCGAGCATCATACTCTTAAAGTGTGCCGGCAGATCATCCGATCCCTCTAAAGTGTGACGATATTGGGGCTGGTCCGCGGGGGCAATTTGATTTAACCAGTCTTCTGTATCTAAGCGAACATCAGGGTCCGCATTCTCATTTAGGGTTAAGCTAGCGGAAGTGTGTTGTAAAAATAAATTTACCATGCCTGCTTTAGCGCCCTGTGGCAAAAGCTCATTAAGCGATTGCTGAATATGAGCGGTGATTATATGAACGCCACGAGTATAAGCAGGAAGGGTAAGGGTGGTTTGATAAAAAGTCATAAGTAACCTCTGTAATAAACAATATGTGATCTAAAAACATGTGGTCTAAAACTATGTGGTTTAAAAATGTGTCGTTTAAAAACTAGCCACTTACTAAAACCTTATAATTTAAAAAAACCACTGTCTAACAAGTACTGCGCTTGAGACAATTTACTTTTTACGGTGCTGTTGACAGACTGAAGGGTATCTGACGAGATGGTTCCGCTTTGATACTGTTGACTCGCAGCTTTCTCCAGTCGATTTAAACAGTCGTCTATTAACTGCTGAACTCGAGCAATTTTTTGTTGTAACAAGGCTTGCTGGTGTGAAGAAATAACAGTTTCGGGATCATTTTTATCATTAGTATTGCCTTGTAAAGTACTGCGCAATAGACCAGGTAAGGCTTTAGTTAATATCTGATCAAAGGCAGATAGATTTATCTCACTGGCTAACAAAGCTTCACTATAAACTATGGTGTTTTCTGCAGAGAAGGTCAGCTGCCCCAATTGCATCAGTAGCTCTGTACCAAAGTAGTCCGCATTGTCTGCCAAAGATAATTCACTAGGGGCGATTAAGTCACAATCTGCTAGGTAGCTGTGGCCGCGCTCGGTTAATAACTCTGAGGTTGGCAGCTGCTGAAGCTCACTAAGCTCTATATCAGGGGCTTTTACATTATGTAGGCTATCATTATTCTGTGCTTCAGGGTGAAACTCACCATATACCGATTGCAAATAGCTACGGTTGGCTAAGATATTGCTAGCTACCTGCTGTTGCCCATCACTTTGAACCCGCTGCATAAACTCAAGCATCGAGGCGAGTTGGCCATAGGTAATATCTTGGCTAGTTAAATTGTTTTGGCTGTCTATAATGGTGTTTTCAGCATAGTCTGAGTCTAAAGCGAGGTAGTCCTCAAGGATTTCACCAAGCCGAGAGCCGGCGAGTTTATCTACCGTAAAGCGCTGATCTGGGGCTACTTTTACTGATATTAGGGCCAGATATTGACTGTGAATCCTGCCTAGTAATTGACGAAAACTAATGGGCAGAGCAGGGTGGTTTCGATATTTGTCGATGTTATTAGCGATTTGTAGCTGCTCTGCGGAAGCCCGGGCTGCCTGCTGATTTTTGGCCGTGCTACTATTGCCCAGATATTTGGGGCTGGGCTGACTATTACCCAACAGCTTTTGTTTTGAGCGCCCATTGATGACAAACACCGTAGGCACAATGACAATTAGGCTTAGAATTAGGAGCAGTAGCGGATACGACATAGTAAAGGTAACTTCTAAAAGTGGGTGGGGTATTAGGCGGATATTCAATGGCTAAAAAAATAGCCAGACTCGCCAGCTTTATTCTACCGCTACTGAATGTATAATAGTGATTCAGAGTAAGGCAAATAAAACTTTTGAGACTGGCTAGCAGCATAAAACCCCTTAAAAGGGATTAGCGGCCTACAACTACTGGCTTACGCGAGTTTGGTAGTCACCAGTACGTGTATCAACACGTACGATTTCGTTTTGCTGAACGAATAAAGGTACACGAACTACAGCCCCAGTTTCTAGACGAGCAGGTTTACCACCACCGCCTGAAGTATCACCACGTACGCCTGGATCTGTTTCGACAATCTCAAGTTCTACGAAGTTTGGTGCAGTTACTGATAAGGGCACACCGTTGAATAAAGTGATGGTACATAAATCGTTACCATTTTCTTTTAACCATTGCTTAGCATCGACCATTGCATTAGCATCAGCTTGTAATTGCTCAAAGGTCTCAGGATGCATGAAATGCCAGAACTCACCATCGTTATATAGGTAGTTCATTTCAGTATCAACAACATCCGCCGCTTCCAAGCTTTCGCCTGATTTGAAGGTTTGCTCTAATACTTTACCAGTACGCAAATTACGTAGTTTGACACGGTTAAAAGCCTGGCCCTTGCCTGGCTTAACAAATTCGTTATCAATAATGGCACAGGGATGGCCATCGAACATAACTTTTAGACCGGCTTTAAATTCGTTAGTTGAAAAACTTGCCACAATATTGCTCCTGATACATTTCAAATTAATGACAAAAAATCAAATATGTTGAGTCCCATGATAAACCATTTACCCAAACAAAAAAACAGGCAAATCCCTATTACACCAATAGTTACTGGCTCATCTGAGATTAACTCGGAGGAGGGTTCTAAAGGTAGGGACAGTAATGAGGTTATAACTTGGCAAACACAAGTAGCAGATGTTATTACAGATATCGATCAGTTGCTAGCTATTTTGGAATTAACACACCTAAAGTCTGAGCTGTATGTTCCTGAAGGTTTTGGTTTAAGGGTGCCTAGAGGTTTTGTTGCCAAGATGAAAAAGGGCGATGCTCAAGACCCTTTATTACTTCAAGTTTTACCCAATAAGCTTGAACAAGTCAAGGTTAGTGGCTATGTGGCTGACCCTTTAGCAGAAAATGAGCAAAATCCTACTCAAGGTTTACTGCATAAATATCATTCTCGCGTCCTAGTAACCGTTACCGGTGCTTGTGCCATTCATTGTCGTTATTGCTTTAGACAACATTTTGACTATCAAGCTAATTTGCCCAAATCAGAACAACTGGAGGCTATTCAAGCGTATATCAGTCAGCATCCTGAAATTCGTGAGGTGCTACTCAGTGGTGGAGACCCCTTGAGTGTCTCAAATCGACGTCTATTTTTATGGCTAGATGCCTTAGAGGCTTTGCCTAAAATTAGCACCATTCGTATTCATACGCGTTTGCCTATTGTCATTCCAGAAAGATTAGATTCAGAGCTTTTATCGCGTTTAGAGGCCAGTCGTTGTCGCATTGTCATGGTGGTCCATACCAATCATGCCAATGAGATAGATGAAAATACCGCTCAGTACTTACTGCAAGCGAAACAAAAAGGCATTACTTTACTGAATCAAACCGTATTACTGGCAGGCATAAATGATAGTGTGGCTGTCCAAGTTGCGCTTAATGAACGGCTGTTTGAAGCAGGGGTGTTGCCCTATTATTTACACCTATTGGATAAAGTAGAAGGCGCAGCCCATTTCGATATGGCCAAGCAGCAGGCGGTTGAGCTGTACTGGGAAATGCTAGAGCAGCTTCCAGGCTATTTAGTGCCAAAACTGGTGCAAGAGTTACCTAATAGACCTTTTAAAACCCCAGTTAACTTGTATCAGAATTAATAATCGGCAATTCCAGTTAATCAGTAATTTTAATAGCTAATACTACTACCTAGTGCCTAATATTTATTACTTACAATAATAATTTATTTAGAGTCATAAGCCCTACCTGTAAAAGTGAGTTGAGAATGTTAAATTTTAAGGGTGCAAAGATGAGTGCTCCAAACTTAGTGGCTACTTTTTTTGGCAAAAAAATAAGTGGGATGCTGTTGATATCGTTTATAGCAGTGTTGAGTAGCGGTTGTACACCCACTCCGCCTGATCACCGAGCGCAGGTTACGGCTCCGGTGTATGAAGCGGGTGATGCCAGAAATGGAGAGAAGCTATATGAAGAGTTGTGTAGTCAATGCCACACTTTAAGACCTGGTAGTAATAAAAAAGGACCACAGTTAGTGGGAGTCTATATGGCACCCTCTGCACAGCTGAAGGATTATAAATATAGTGAAGCCATGGAGCAGGCAAATTGGGTATGGGATGCCAATACCTTAGATTCTTATATTGAGGATCCAGAAGCAGTGCTAGCAGACACCAGAATGCTGTCTGATCCCGTACCCAGTGCTGAAGATAGACAGGATATTATTGCTTATTTATCTACTTTAGGGCGTGATGCACCGCCTGTGTCTGAAGATGAAAATAAATAACAGTCGACTTTTGCGGACTATTTGGCCAGTTATTTAGCCAGTAACGGAAAGGGGTTAACGGCGCCGGACGGGGTGTAAATGCCATAGTGTACATGAGGTGGGGTGCCTTTGGCATTCCCACTGTCACCCACATAACCAATGATATCGCCAGTCTCGACCCAGTCTCCGGGCTGAATATTCGCAAAGTCTTGCAGATGAGCATAATAGTGACTAAATCCGCCTGGTCCCAGTATCATAACCACATTGCCTCCCAACTGATTGGTACCTACTTTGCGGACTATACCTGGGGTGGTGCTATAAATTGGTGTATGGCGTACAGCAAAAATATCTATCCCTTCATGACTGCGGCCACCGCTTCTAGCCGTTCCCCAAGTATCGATTAGGTGGGCCTCTTTAATAGGGCTAGGCAAACTATTGGGCTCAGGTGGCGCTTGCTGCATAAGCTTACTATATTTGATGGAACTGCTGACATATCGCGTCAATTCTTGGCGAATATCGGCAGAATAAATATAGGCCAGATAGCCTACGGCCAATAATAGAGTGATTTTTAGTAATCGTTTAAAAAAACTGACAAAACTACTGGGCTGAGACGGTTTTTTTGGATTAAAAGAGGGGGTTGGCATAGGTAGCAATTACTCTAATTTCTAATATCATGACGTCTAATATGAAAGTTAATTGGGCCAGAGTGGCTCGCAATAATAAGACTGATGATTAATAAAAAAGACCGTGCCATAAGGGACGGTCTTTTTTTGAAGTCTTAACTCATCTACCAGTTATTTATTATGGCGATGCTTATCAGCATGATTTTGAGCCATACGTTGCTCTAAGGTTAGCTCAGCATCACGAACACGAGGGTCGTCCTCATGAGTTTCATCGAAATCCGCTTGGTCAACCTGTTCATCTACAGTTTGCTGCTCAGAGGCGGTCTTCACATCCCCCTCTGGTTGATAACCATGGGCGCTATTACTATCCCCAGTGTCTTCTGCTAAATCGGACTGCTCATTAGTTGAAGCAGTAGAAGGGTTCTCAATCGCCTCAATCACATAAGGAGTTAAGTTACCGACTGCATTCTCTAGGGTATGTGGATTCTCGCGAGGTAGCGCATGAATCAAATGTTCATCAAACACGTCGGTTAATAGCGAGTCAAAGCGGACCGCATTGTACTCAATAAGCTGTTCTGACTCAGCCTCAGTAATTACCCCATCTTTTAGAGCGGTCAACACGTGATCTTCAAAGGTTAATCCTACAAACTTACCTTTATGCTCAGCTTTTTTGAACTTCTGCCATAAAGGTTCAACTTGTAGTAGCATTTGATAAGCGTTTTCCATACGGCCAGTATTGTCTTCAGGATCAGTCGTGTAGTACACCATTGACTTCAACTGTTCACGGAAAGGGTTGTCCTTACCGTCAGCCATGATTAAATCACCCACTTGACGTTTTAGCTCATCACTAGGCTTCTCAGTAAAGTCACCGCCTGGGAAACAAACCAGTTTCACTAGACCTGCTGCCATACGGTTAGGGAAGTTATCATAGATTTCAAAGAAGGCTTCTTGAATCAAATACAAAGATTTCTCTAATGCCAAACGAGCATGTAAACGCTCAGATTCAGATTGGCTGCCTTGGGCATAAAATCTTAAAATTGCAGTCATAATAAACAGGTGAGCGTGGATGTCAGCCAAGCGCCCTGACAGCATTTCTCGGCGTTTTAAATCCCCAGCCAAGATACCCAGTGCCATATCTGCGGTTAACGCAAAGTTCGCACTTAAGCGGTTAATCTTTTTGTAGTAAGGACGGGTAAAGCTATCAGCGAAACTTGGTGCTTTGCCACTACCCCCAAAATATCCAGCCACAAACGATCTGGCCCCTCTGTTAAAGGTATAACCTAGATGCTTAAAGAACATTTCATCAAACTTATGCTTGGCTTCTTTTTTATCTTCGCTTTGTAGCAGCTGTAACTCTTCAAATAAGTAAGGGTGACAGCGCATCGCTCCTTGACCAAATATCATAAGAGAGCGGGTCAGAATGTTAGCCCCTTCTACCGTAATAGAGACTGGAATGGCTTGATAAGGTAGGGCTAAGAAGTTACGGGGACCCATCTGAATCGCCCGACCTCCCACAATATCCATGCCATCATTCACTATGTTGCGCATGGTTTCTGTGGCATAGTACTTGGCCATTGCGGTCATCACAGAAGGGGTGCCGCCTTCATTTAGACCACAAGTCACTAGATGACGGAAAGCTTCTAACATATAGGTGCTGCTAGCAATGTTGCTGCTCGCCTCTTGTACCCCTTCAAATTTACCAACCGGTATCTTGAACTGTTCACGTACTTTGGCAAAAGCACCCACAGTCAGATAAGTCATTTCACCGGCTGAAGTAGATAGAGCAGGCAAGGAGATACCACGACCTACAGCCAGACATTCCATTAGCATACGCCAGCCTTTACCAGCCTTTTCGATACCACCAATGATAAAGTCTAGAGGGATAAAGACGTTTTTACCCACTACGGTTCCGTTCATAAAGGGCGAACCAGGGTTGTGGCGCTCACCGGTATGAACCCCTTCATAATTAGCAGGGATTAGGGCACAAGTGATGCCATAGTCGGTCTTATTTTTATCGCCCAATAACCCTTCTGGGTCATGAAGTTTAAACGCCAGGCCAACGACTGTGGCAATAGGGGCCAAAGTAATCCAGCGCTTAGAGAAGTTCATGTTTAGGCCTAGTACTTTACGGCCTTCATACATGCCATAGCAGACTACCCCTGTATCAGGAATAGCGCCAGCATCTGAACCCGCTTCTGGACCCGTTAAACCAAAGCAAGGAATTTCGGTACCATTAGCTAGGCCTGGTAACCAGCGCTGTTTTTGTTCTTCAGTACCATAGTGCATTAATAACTCACCTGGACCTAGGGAGTTGGGTACCATACAGCTGACAGCAGCGGTTAAACTTCTTGAAGCAATCTTACTCATGATACGGCTTTGAGCATAGGGGCTGAACTCACGACCCCCATAGCTTTCAGGAATAATCAATCCCAAAAATCCGTTGTCTTTGATGTATTGCCAAGCTTCGGGTGATAAGTCTTTATCATGATGATGAATTTGCCATTCATCTAACATCGCACAAAGCGTCTCCACTTCATTATCAATAAATGATTGCTCTTTTTCTGATAAAGTCGGATGAGAGTAGCCAGAGAATTTATCCCAGTCTGGGGCTCCCATAAACAGATCTTTTTCCCACCAGCTGGTACCGGCGTCTAGTGCTTCACGCTCAGTATCACTCATGCTAGGCATTGCGCCTGCTAACATTTTATAGGCAGGATCACTAATCATAGACTTACGTAGAGGGGTAATTAACACCACTAGACTGCCTATAATTAAGGGGACGCCGAGCAAAAGTGACCAGGGTGCGATGAATCCGGCGACAACCGCAATAATGATTAGTAGTGCAGCACCGACAGTACGGCTTAAGCCATATAAAAAAACCAACAATAAAGCAAACAGCTGCAATAGTATGGCGAGAATAAAAAAGCCAACTAAGGTTAAGGTAGTCATAGTTTGCACCCTAAAAAATTAAAATAAATGAAAAGTTAAAGTCAGAAGCTTATATTTTATTATTTGCACTTCTTTATAAATACAATTGCTTTAGTTTAGGGCTAGAGATCTTTGATTAGCAACAAATAAAAAGCTTATTAAACCTATCCTATAATCCACAGGACAAAAGCCACTAAAATAAAGGACGCTAAATAAGGCAGTTATATCTATAGAAGGTTACAGAGTAAGCAGGTAAAAGCAGATAATCAAGACTATAATCTTTACAATTGGTTAATTACGTAGGTATTTATTTTAAAGGCTTTAATGAATGCAGGGCTGATTTACTTTTTTCACGCACAACAGGGCAAGCTACATTGTAATGAATGAAGGTAATGAATAAAGCTCTTTAGCATTAAATAGGGGCGGGAAAGTCATTGAATATGACTGAGGCTAATTAAAAGGGAGCAGTGCCAGATTCTGCAAAAGAAAGGGTGTCATTGCGTCCGACTATTATGTGGTCAATCAAACTTAAGTCGATGGTTTGGCAGGCTTCCTTTAAGGTTTCGGTTAAATGAATATCTGCGGCGGAAGGGGTCGCGTTTTGATTGGGATGGTTGTGCGCCACTATGAGCTGACTGGCTCCTTGCTGCAGACCATGGCGTAACACTTGCTTGATACAGACTGAGCAAGACGTAATCCCGCCCACAAAAAGCACTTTGAAGTCTAACAAATTTAAGCCATTGTCTAGGCAAAGCACCGCAAACACTTCTTTGGTCTCACGGCGCAGTTGGGTGGTTATATAGTCTTTCACCACTTGTGATCGATTGAGGTTATTCCCCGTTTTTAGTTCACTGCTCAAATAACGCTTGCCCATCTCTAAGCTAGCCAAAAGTTGAGCGTATTTTGCTGGGCCGATACCGTGGCAGGCCAATACGGACTCTTTTGGTGCTGCTAATAATTCAGCGATGCTACCAAAATGAGTAATCAGACTGCGGGCAAGCTCAAGTGCCGATTGCTGTTGGGTTCCAGTCCGTAGAAATATCGCCAGTATTTCAGCATCTGTTAAATGCTCAGGCCCATGATTGAGGAGCTTCTCTCTTGGTCGATCGTCTTCGTGCCAGTCTTTTATTGCCATTTTCTAAGCCTATAGTCGAGTAGAACAAGATAGAAATAATACCGATATTGTTGGATGGCTATCATAAGTCAGTATTTATCTAATCAATGCGTTAAAATTGGTAAAGATCTATGTGGCATTATACTTTTTTAGATAGATATAATTTAGTTTATCTTATATATTATTTAATAATAACTATTATTTTTATTGAAACATAGGTTACAAATTTAGGCAGTTACTGGATGGCTATCGCTTCTATACTCGCTTAATAACTTGGATTTATTCTATATGAAAATTCTCTGCACACGACAAAAAAAACAAAAAAGTCTGTTAAAGCAAAGGCATAATAGTAATTTTTAAGACGAATCAGACCATGCCAAACTTTAACAGACTTAG
>NZ_FUGE01000227.1:7362-10404 GCF_900162825.1 Psychrobacter piechaudii | reverse complement strand
AATTTTAACTTACAACCCTTTAACTGCTTCTTACGACAGTGTGTGTCGCCTTATATCCACCCCCTGAAGTGGGTGGTTTTACGGCGACTGGTGATAAAATGCGGATTGGCGGATTTAAAAAAGCTTTTAACGGCCTGTTTGCTTATTAGTTATTATTACAAGGCAAAAAATCATAAAAAAAGGCCCTCAGCATTTAATGCTGAGGGCCTTTTGATTTACTGAAAATTATAGCAAACCGTTAATCATACAATCACGATGGTTTTTGGCATAATTATTGTTGTCATGCTCGTTACCATCATAATCGCTATTAAAGATTAAGCTGGAGCTTTACCTACCACGTGCAACGCTTTAACGTTGACAAACTCTTTGATACCAAAGCCGCCATGTTCACGACCAAAGCCAGAGTTTTTCACACCACCAAATGGCAGGCCTGGCTGAACCAAGCTATAACCATTTATATAGACCATACCGGTATCGAAGTATTTTGTCGCTAAACGAATGGCTTTGTCCTCATCTTTTGAGAACACACCACCGCCTAAGCCATAGCGGCTGTCATTAGCGATACGGAAGGCATCCTCTTCATCTTTAGCACGAATTAAAGAGGCCACTGGACCAAATAATTCATCTTTATAAGCTGGCTGGTCTTCAGTAATGTTCTCTAAAATAACTAAGGGATGGAAAGCGCCTTCTTTAGGCAAGCTTGAATCAAGCTCGCTGCTATAAGCGATCTTCGCCCCTTTATCGATGCTTTCTTGCATTTGCTTTTGCAAGGTATCACGCTGCTTGGTGCTAGACATTGGACCTACATCAGTAGATTCCTGCATTGGGTCGCCTACCTTATAGCCCTTAAACTTCTCAATGAGTAGCTCTCGGAATTTATCATACACAGAGTCTACTACTACGAAGCGTTTGGCAGCCACACAAGTTTCGCCATTATTGTATAATCTAGCGTGAGCACACGTTGCGGCGGCCAATTCTAAATCAGCATCCTCAAGTACGATAAAAGCGTCGTTTGAACCCAGCTCCATTACTGTTTTCTTCAAGACTTTAGCGGCTTGCTGCGCTACAATCTCCCCCGCCTTATCACTACCGGTTAAGGTAACTCCTCGGACTTTGTCATTTTCAATAATTTGCTCAGACTGATCATGGCTAATGATTAGTGCTCTGAATAAATCTTTAGGCAAACCAGCCTCATGCAAAATCTTCTCAATAAGTAAGCCTGAACCAGTCACATTAGAAGCATGCTTTAATAAAATACTGTTGCCAGCCATTAGGTTTGCAATGGTATAGCGGATAACTTGATACGCAGGATAGTTCCATGGCTGAATACCATAGATAATGCCAATAGGTTGATAAGTTACGATACCCTTTTTAATGCCTTCGATATCACGAACATCATCTGCTAAAGCTTCAATTCCTTTATCAGCAGTAAAGTCACATATGCTTTTACAAAGGTCTACTTCCTGCAAACTATGTTGGTAAGTCTTACCCCGCTCTTCGGTCATTAAACGGGCCAACTCTTCTTTATATTCAGCCAACTTTTCCCCAATTGAACGAATGACTTTGGCTCTATTTTCTGGAGTTGCTTCTCTCCATTTTAAAAATGCTTCATGAGAGGCCTCAATGATGCCATTTACTTCAGAATCACTCATATAGTCATATGAAGTGATTTTCTCACCAGTAGTTGGGTCTATAGTTGTTATGTCTGACATAGGGATATCCTTATATATATTATGCTAGTAATTTTATTGCGAATGAGCTTTTTAATTATGGCGATAATTAGCCACTCTTTTCTTTTTTATTTAACGCTTACTAGCATAACAACTAAAAGACCTTTTAGCTTTGTAAGGATGTAAACAACTGTGCTCTATATGTTAAAACAACTTAATATATAACCCTCTGTTTTACTTAGACTTTATTTAGAATAAATGACTTATTTTGTGCACTTCGTCTTCACTAGCTTCTTCATCAGCCACTACTTGACGTGCCACGTGCATGATTAACTGACGTAACCATCTGTGAGCAGGATGATGCTGTAATAAAGGAGACCAAGCCATCGTCAACTCAAATTCTGGGATAAAGAAGGGCGGCTCTTTTAATAAAATTTTGTCATTATTGGCTTGCATCCGTGCCACCCGAGTGGGCAACGTAGCAATTAAGTCTTTATTTGCAGCAAGCATTGCTGGCATCTGATAGTGACGAGTGAACACACTGATTTGACGCTTTTGACCTAAGCGTTGCAGTGCCTGATCGATAGAGCCCAGACCACCTGATTTATCTGGGTTTACACCAAAACCAACGCCCATACCTGTTTTTGAAACCCAAACGTGCTGTGCTTTTAAATAGTTTTTTAGATTAAAGCGATTGGCATAGGGACTTTCAGCTGACAATAAACAACTAAAAGTATCTCGCCATACTAAAACCTGGTGGAAGCTTTGTGGTATTTCATTAAAGCGGTTGATAGCCAAGTCCACTCTGCCCTGCTCCATATCTCGATAAGAGACATCAGAAGGGGTTAAGAAGTCTAAAATGACGTTAGGAGCTTCTGAGCGTAGCGCTTTGACCAAACGAGGCACCAAGGTTGCTTCGGCATAATCCGAGGTCATGATTCTAAAAACTCGAGAGGTGGTATAGGGTCTAAACTCTGTACGTGGCTCTAGTAATTGTGAAAGCTCAGCAAGTATCTCGCGAACACGAGGCTGGAGCTCTAATGCCCGTTCTGTGGGGGTCATACCTTCAGAAGAGCGCACCAACAACGGATCGTTAAATAATTTACGCAAACGACGTAGGATGTTACTCATTGCAGGCTGAGTTATGCCCAACTGCTCTGCTGCACGGGTGACGTTTTTTTCTCGCAGTAGCACATCTAAATTAACCAATAAATTTAAATCAACCCTTTGTAAATTCATAACACTCTCTGTGATGAGTACTTCCAAGACTGTCTATTAAAAGTCATATTCAACCGCACTTTTTGCCATGAACCCTATGGGTACCTTTCAGGTCTATATTTACAACCCAATTGGGGGTTAAAGCTATTTGGAC
>NZ_FUGE01000227.1:0-7352 GCF_900162825.1 Psychrobacter piechaudii | reverse complement strand
AATCATGACTTTTATTTTGACTCTTAGTAAGTAATTTTGATGACATAAAAATTAGCTATATTAAAAAAGAGTATTGAAATAAGGGGAGCAATCGCTAATTTTTATCCAGTCAGCAGTAATCAAACTTATTCAAATACTCTATTGTTCAAGGCCTATATAGTATCTATAAAAGGGCGCAAAACCCCCTTTAAGCCTTTATATCCATTATACTATAATTTAAATAAATACCCAAGATAACCGTCATAAACTAGATAAATTCAGCCAATGTGGTTATAGTGTTTATCAAGTGTTAAGGGCAAGTGTTATTACACTACAACTTAAGTCAATCTCAATAAGCTTCATGGAAGATTAGAAAGATGGCTTAAGAAACGAATACTTACAATGTACTCAAATTTATGCTGGAGTTATTGCTACAGTAGCTATCGCCTAGCATTAAAAAGCGAGTTAAATAAAGACTTCTTTAGTAGTTTTAGTTAAAAAAACAAATAGTAGAAGTGTTTATTTCACCTAACCCATCCCAATCAAGGAGACAATTGATGTCAACTTATAAGTCAGCTATTGACCATATCCGTGAAATCAAAGCAAAACATGGCAACTGGCAGAACATCAGTGAATCTGATGCTGCACGTATGATGGTTCAAAACCGTTTCAAAACTGGTCTTGATATCGCCAAATACACTGCTGCTATCATGCGTAAAGACATGGCCGAATACGACGCTGATCATTCACAGTACACTCAGTCTCTAGGTGCATGGCATGGTTTTGTTGCTCAACAAACTATGTACGCTAAGAAAAAATACTTTGGTACTACTTCAAAAACTTACATCTACCTATCAGGTTGGATGGTTGCAGCACTTCGTTCAGAGCTAGGTCCTTTACCTGACCAATCAATGCACGAAAAAACTACAGTTCCTGCTCTTATTGAAGAAATCTACACTTTCTTACGTCAAGCAGACGCTAAAGTACTAAACGATTACTTCCGTGAGCTAAACGCTGCTAAAGAAGCTGGTCAAGATACTACTGAAATCGAAGAAAAAATCAACAACTTTGATTCACACGTTGTGCCAATCATTGCTGACATCGACGCAGGTTTCGGTAACGAAGAAGCAACTTACCTACTAACTAAAGCTATGATCGAAGCTGGTGCTTGTGCTATCCAGATCGAAAACCAAGTATCAGACGCTAAGCAGTGTGGTCACCAAGCTGGTAAAGTAACTGTACCACATGAAGACTTCATCTCTAAACTAAATGCTATCCGTTATGCTTTCCTAGAGCTTGGTGTTGATGACGGTGTTATCGTTGCTCGTACTGACTCAGAAGGTGCTTCACTAACTCAGAAAATCCCAGTATCTGAGCAACCAGGTGACCTAGCTTCTAAATACATCGACTTCATCGACGTTGAAGAAATCGACATCGCTGACGCTAAAGAAAACGATGTACTATTAAAGCGTGATGGTAAACTAGTTCGTCCAGTTCGTCTACCAAACGGTTTATACCAGTTCCGTGAAGAAACTAACATCGACCGCGTTGTACTTGACTGTGTAACTGCTCTAGAAAACGGTGCTGATCTTCTATGGATCGAAACACCTACTCCAGACGTTGAGCACATCAAAATGATGGTTGACCGTATTAAAGAAGAACGCCCAGAAGCGAAACTTGTATACAACAACAGCCCATCGTTCAACTGGACTCTAAACTTCCGTAAGCAAGTTATCGCTAAGTGGGAAGAAGAAGGTAAAGACGTATCAGCATACGACAAGAACAACTTGATGAGTGCTGACTATGATGGTACTGAATTAGACGCTGCTGCTGACCAAGCTGCGAAGAACTTCCAGAAAGATGCGTCACGTGAAGCGGGTGTATTCCATCACTTAATCACTCTACCTACTTACCACACTACTGCTCTTAGCGTTCACGAACTTGCTAAAGGCTACTTCGGTGAAGACGGCATGCTTGCTTATGCAGCTGGCGTACAACGTAAAGAAATCCGTGAAGGTATCTCTTGCGTTAAGCACCAAGCAATGGCTGGTTCAGACTTAGGTGACGATCACAAAGAGATCTTCTCTGGTGAAAACGCACTTAAAGCTGGCGGTGAGAAAAACACAATGAACCAGTTCTAAGACTTCTTTATAAAAGATTCTTAGCACCTCATTGAATAAAAAGTCGCTCTAACTTCGGTTAGGGCGACTTTTTTATTGGCTTAAATAACCCTAAGCTTTTTAATGTATGTCATTCTCTATCAAATTGAATAATGACCTATCTTCTATTCCCCTTCCCCTATTTATGTCATCAATCTGTCACGTTAATCCGCTTGTTATTATTCTTAACATATCCTAGGATATTGAATATATATCGTACCGATTATTTATAAAGCCTTAGATTAAAAAAATAATCAAAATAAGCACTTACATACCCTTTTATGAGTTAAAACTCGAGGAAAAATCATGCAAGAAATTGAGCTGAAGTTTTTAGTACCCGAATATAAAGTTGACTCCCTTATGCGTCAAGCTAAAATCAAATCATCAAATACCACTCAATTAGCTGCACACTACTATGATACCGTTGACAATATACTAGCTCAGTCCGGCATGGCCCTCAGAATACGTAAAGAAGGCGATACCTGGGTACAGACTCTAAAGTCTAATGGGGATGGTATGGCTTCTCGAGGTGAGCAAAATAACATTCTCGATGAAGCTCAAGTCAATGAGGCTATCCAAGCCGATGCCCTATACCCTGATCTCTCTGTTTATGAAGATTTGGGCATAGAAAAGATGATTCTAAGCTCGAGCGAAGAACAGGCTTCTGATAAATTAAACCGTCTTTATATTACTGACATTGAACGCACTACTCGACTAATCAGGAGTGAAACAGGACTGGTAGAAATGGCTTATGATGAAGGCTTTGTCATTCATGGCGAAGACTCGCAAATTAGTAAGCCCGTTTTAGAGCTCGAGTTTGAGCTTATTGAAGGTGATGTCTCATTCTTGTTCGAAGTGGCTAAAACCTGGGCGAAGCGTTATAACCTATGTTTATCAACGGTCACTAAAGCAGAACGAGGTGGCTTAATGCTGGCAGGTAAAGAGCATGCTGACGCCACTAAAGCTGATTTAAAGAAACTGACTTTAGATAAAAAAATGAGTCAGCCTAAGTTTATACGTGCAGTGATTTATAACTGCATGCTTCAAATTCTACCCAATGTTAGCGCCATAGCTGCAGGTAGTACCGATGGTAATCACGTGCATCAGCTGCGAGTAGGCATCAGAAGATTGCGTACTGCTTTAAAATTCTTTAGTGATTTTTCGTCACAGTTAAACCCTGAATGGGGACCCATCTTAAAACAAACCTTTGGTTTATTGGGTGAATACCGTGATCATGAGCTACTACAAACAAGAACCCAGCCTATGTTAGAGAGCAAAGGCGCTCCTTATGTGGATTGGTCATCAGAACGTGAATCTATTAAAATCAAACCTATTGATGCCCTTAGGGCCCCTGATTTTCAAATAACATTGCTCGAATTAATAGAATTCACAATGAGTCCTGCTAAAAAGGATAAGCCAATAAACCCGGGTAATGCTAAGCAACAGATTGTCACAATTCTAGACTCGTTATATAAAAAGATTAGCAAAGCCAGTGACAACTTTGCCTCATTAAACATTGAAGCACAGCACGATGTGAGAAAACGCCTAAAAAGCCTGCGTTACATCAGTGAGTTTGTTAGCCCTATGTATAAAAAGAAAAAAACCAAAGCTTTCTTGCAATACCTAGAGCCTGCTCAAGAGATTTTAGGTGAATATAATGATGATATCGTAGGCCAATATTTTTATAGGCAGAAGACAGAGTCTGACGCTGCAGCTTGGTTTGCGGTTGGTTATTTTACTGCTCAAGAAACACATGCTGCTTTGGAGTGCGCAGAGAGTCTCAAACAAGTAAAAAATGCCCCAAAATTTTGGTAAAGAGTTTAGTGTATTAAGTAGTAACTAAAAAAGCTTGCTGTTAGTCCTCCGCTAACAGCAAGCTTTTTTATTAGGTATCACAGAGTACTTTAAACACTATGGCTGATTAACCTGCAACGATCTCAACCGGTGTTCCCTCCTCTACTTGATCAAATAGCCACAGCAACTCTTCATTGCGCATACGCACACAGCCATGTGAAAGCGGTGTTCCCATAGGCTCGGTATCGGGAGCTCCATGAATATAAATATAGCGTTGATAAGTGTCACAGCAACCTTGATCATTCTCTCCCTTATTGCGACCCTCTTCACAGCCACTTAACCAAAGAATACGACTTAAGATCCAGTCACGATTAGGATGCTCTTTACCTAGTTGTTCATCATATATCTCACCAGTTGGCACTCTACCTACAAAAACACTATTAATTGGAGTATTTTCCCCTATTTTCTCTGTAATAAAATGCTTTCCTAAGGGCGTACACCCACTGCCCTCTTGACTACCAATCCCATTTTTTGCCGTTGAGATGATAAATTCATGAGTGTCAGAGTTACCTTGCTTGTTAGGAAGGGTCAAGGTTAAGGTCTGCTTAGCAATATTAACAACGATTCTGGGGGTTAGCTTCTCAAATATTTTTAAATTTGGCATGGTTTATGAGCCTTATTATTAGATTATTAAAGATTACATTTAGAAGTATTTGGGCAACCTAACTGCAATGGAAGGTTGTAACTAACGTAAATCACCCTTATGATAACTACAATTAATTCATAGTAGTAGGTCTTATGACAGCTCTTTTACCCACCCGCGTGTCACTTTATGATTTTCTATTTGAAGATACCTTACCAATTGATTCTATATTTGCGGATATAGGGGGCATTTCCATACCTCAAGCCCGAGTAATAATTGAAAACGGCATTCAGGCTATTGTTAGTGGGCTTATGGCTTACCACCAACAACACGGTGGAGAGGCTGTATTAAAAAAGCTATTCCGGCGTAGTCAAATCAAAGACCTACGAAAATATAATGCTTTTAATTTAAAAACCATGAGTGCAGCTTATCAACAGGGTCATGCTATTAATGATACTCTATTTGAATCAACTGAAATACAAAAAAGGGTGTGTCAAAAACTTGGTGATCAAGCTCAATTATCAGGCAATCAAGTCCGTCCTTTATTAGGGGCATTGAGCCTACTTTGCTTACGAGAGATTGCTATACTAGCAGATTACGCCCAATTAGATGCCCAAGAAATAGACTGCTGGTTTGGGTTGCAGCCGCAGTTCTTTCAGCTAAACCGAATAAAAAATCACTGGGATGATCAGACTAATAGCTCTATTTTAGCTTATGAACTGCCTAATTTTGATAGTACTTGGCATGAGATAACTGGCTATAAGCAGCCAGATGTAAGCGCTTCTAAATCTACACAGCAAATACCTCATTATGCTAAGGTTATTGGTCGCACTCATCAGGCTACTTTAATCAAGAATAAATCGGCTAACAATAATCAGCTTATTGTTGATAATGCTAATAACAGTGAGGTTTTAACCTTTGCTGAAATGGCTAATATTTTCTTACCTTATCAACGCTGGTTATTACAACTGGCAAAAATCTCAGATATTTATCTGAGTCGTAAACGCTTAAAAGTAGCTCCAGAACCCGTACAAGCTCCCTCTAGACCGTTTGTTAACTTTGGTTTTTTAGATATGGATAAGAGTAATGCACCAAGTAACTCGGAAGCTGGGCAAAGCAAAAATCCCCTTTGGAAAAATCCTGTGCTAATTCTGTTGCTAATAGTGATTGGCGGTTTGAGTATAATGGCAGTGGGTAAATACCAATATAAAAAATCTCAAATAGTAGATACTCCTACTCAAATTACCAAAGTGAACCGCCCCGGGATTGTCGGAGACTCAACGCTCCAAGAGAATACGACAATGAAAACACGAAAACACGAAACTATACCTCTGAAATGAAAGAGCGAGCCGTCCGTATGCTAATTGAAGCTAAAGACGACTACCCATCCACCTGGTCAGCCATCAAAGCTATAGCACCAAAGATAGGTTGCACGCCTGAGACCCAACGATCATGGCATAAAAAGCACGTAGATAAAAACATTCCTGCAAATATTCAAGCTCAAAGCCAAGCGGAGCGTATCAAAGAGCTTGAACGTGAGAACAGAGAGTTAAAGCAAGCCAATGAGATTATAAAGAAAGCAGCTGGTCTTGAAGCCCAGGCGGAGCTCGACCGCAAACCCAAGTAATGGTTGATTTTATTGACGACCACAAACAACAGTATGGAGTCGAGCCAATCTGTAGAGTATTACCGATTGCTCCATCCACATACTATCGTGTTAAAGAGCTAGAAGAAACCCCTGAAAAGCGTTCACAGCGTAGCCAACATGACGACTTCTATCTTAATGAGATTAAACGTATTTGGAAGGACAGCAAATGCCGATACGGTGCTCGTAAAGTCTGGAAACAGTTGAAATCTGAAGGTGTACATCCTGCACGTTGCACTGTAGAGCGGTTAATGCGTCAGCATGGTATGCAGGGTATTTGGCGAGGTAAAGGTAAGATAACCACTAAGTCTCGTGATGATCAAAAGCGTGCTGATGATTTAGTTAATCGTAATTTCAGTGCACATAGACCTAACCAGCTATGGGTTGCTGACTTTACTTACGTTAAAACATTGAGTGGTTGGGTCTATACTGCGTTTATTATAGATGTATTTGCCCGTAGTATTGTTGGTTGGAAGGTATCTAATCGTATGAACACCGATATGGTGATGGCAGCGTTAAATCAAGCCATTGCAGACAGAAACCATCCTAAAGATGTCATTCATCATAGTGATAGAGGGGTTCAGTACTTATCCATTCGCTATACGGATAAGATGGCTGATTCTGGCGTTATTGCATCTGTTGGTACAACCGGTGATTCATACGATAATGCGTTAGCTGAAACGGTTAACGGGCTTTATAAAACAGAGGTGATTGAATATTTAAAACCGCAGTGGCGGGATGCGTATGATGTTGAATTAGCAACCCTTGAATGGGTCGTCACTCGAGCATAGCTCTCGCCTTGCAAAGCTAAATCGATACTTAATCGATTTTTAACGCTTCTCAGATTTAACAAAACTCGCATTCATAGTACGATTGGTTATGTGTCACCTTTTGAGTTTGAGAGACGATACTATGATAGTCTTAATGAGTCAGACAAAGCTGCCTGACTCAAGCAATCCACTCTCCGATATAGTCGGGGCGGTTCAAAGTAAAAGTTTGACCTCCTCCCCTCGCTAAACCGAGGGAATTCCTACAGCTAGACGGTCAAGCCCGACCGCAAGGATGTTCTTAGCAGCATTAATATCTCTATCATGCCATGTGCCACACTCAGCACAAGTCCATCCTCTTATTC
>NZ_FUGE01000253.1 GCF_900162825.1 Psychrobacter piechaudii | reverse complement strand
ATAGGGTTTGTACACCTATGCCTTCACTTCTTGCAACTTCTGATACACTTAAGTTATGTGGCGGCGATAGCTTGGTTAATATAGCTTGTTTTCTCTCTTCACTGTATCTGGACATCTTTGTTCCTTATTACCCCCTTTTACTTGATTGTTAGGGGTGACAACTATCCTGACACAGGGGGATTCTTGGAATAACCTTTATTTTCCATACACATGCTAGAGATTGCGACTTCGTTTTTCGTCATATAACCAATGTTGTTCCAGGTATTACGAAAGCCACAATCAAGCATGTCTTTTTTTGTTTGTTCCGCTAAGGCACTACCTTTAGTAGGATACTTGCCATGAAAATAATATCCCTTATATTCGTCTGGATAATCGAAAGCTCGCTCTATATGACACCCTGATAAAGTAAGGCTGATTAAAATTAATAACGTTAGTAATTTCATAAATTATTCCCCATCAATCTTATTTTGCGGATTATCATAGCGATATGCAGGTACCCACTGTGGTAAATCAGCGCCATTATTGGGGATATTATCATTCCAATAGTTTTTTTCTTCGCATTTATTATTTCCCACTCCATAACAACTATGCACTGTAGCAGGATTCCCAATCATATCCTTCCATTCACCTATCACTGTTTTATCTTCTGAGTTATTTCCGCCTGTACTTGAGTTCAGACCAATTAAGCCACTAACGGGATCGGCTTCGTGGGCTTGATAGTTCTTTTATTATTAAACACAAAAGACACATCAACAATCGCTAATGTGTCTTTTAATCAGTTCAGTCAAACTATTGACCGAGGTGTTTTTGGCAAGCTTCTGTATTTTTGAATGAATCAATTTCGCATATACCACCATGACTATTACTTCTATATCCTTTGCTTTCCATACATAGAGTTGATTTAGTAAATTCATTTCTATCAGAAACCAAATATTCAGAAGTATGATAAACATCTGGAAATCCACATTTTTTCATGTCCTGCATAATAGTCTGATTACTAACACCTAAATTACGTTCTTTATAAACTTCATACCCTTCGGGTGGTGGTTGAAACCCCCTAAAGCTACAGGCGGTTAAGCTACTGCTATTAATATAGTTATTATCTGTTTCATATTATTTGATCTCTTACGGTTTATATACCCGCTACTTTAATACAGATCACCCGCTCCTTAAACAAAATAGCCGTCACAAAATCATGTGACGGCCATTAAGTCTATACAACATTCAAATATTAAGACTGCTGATCAGGGCAAACGCACACTTTTAGGAATTGTATTTAAAATCAGATAGTTATGAATTTAGAGTTTTATTTTCTAAATTTATAAGTTCCTGAAAATATTAATGTTTTTTAAAAGTATGCGTTTGCCCTGGACTGCTGATATAAAAAAAGAAATTAAACGCCAGTCTGATTGGCATACAGCTCACGCATCACTTTTTTATCATGTTTACCCACCGAAGTTTTAGGTAATTCATCGACAATAATGTGATTCTCAGGAACGCCGTATTTAGCAATTAATCCATTTTCAGCAGCTTGTTCTACCAAAGCAATGATATCTTTTGGATTGGTATGCTCAGCACCTGGCTTTAACACAATAGCAGCAAGCGGACGCTCGCCCCACTTTTCATCTTGAATACCAATCACTGCCACATCAGCTACTGCTGGATGTAGTGATAAAATCGTCTCAATCTCCAGTGATGAAATCCACTCACCACCAGTTTTGATAACGTCTTTTAATCGGTCAGATATGTTCAACCAGCCATTTGCTTTAATCGAAGCGATGTCTTGAGTATGCATATAGCCACCTTCCCACAATTCATCGCCAGCATCTGCATTTTTGAAATAGCTTTGAGTCAACCAAGGGGCTCTTAGTACCAGCTCACCGGTCTCTTTTCCATCATGAGCCACTGCCTTACCTTCACCATTCCATAACTGCTGTTCAACCAGCATTACAGGCTTACCACTTAAGCAGCGACGTTTGACATCTTCTTCAAAGCTAAGCTCACCCTCATCACTACTAAACTCAGTAATACTGATAAGTGGTGCAGTCTCTGACATACCATATCCAGTATATACTTCGATACCGCTTGATAGCGCTGCCGAAGCCAGACCTTCGGTTAAACGAGAGCCACCGATAATCATTTTTAGGCCATTGAACTTCTTGCCTTCTGCCTCAGCCTGTTTTAATAACATCTGCAGGATAGTCGGCACACAATGGGTAATGCTGACTTTTTCAGTTTCAATCAATTTCAGCAGTACGTCTGGTGCATAACGTCCTGGATAAACTTGTTTAAGACCTAGCATGGTGGCGGTATAAGGGAAGCCCCAAGCCATAACGTGGAACATCGGTGTCATTGGCATATAGACATCACCAAGTACCACGCCTTGCTTTTGAGGTAAAGTACCTAAAGAGGCGGCCTCAACAAGGGTATGAAGTACCAGTTGACGATGGCTAAAGAACACCCCTTTTGGGTTACCGGTCGTGCCTGAAGTATAGAAAGTTACAGCAATGGTATTCTCATCAAAATCTTGAAACTCAAACTCATCACTGGCCGCTTCCAATAGCTCTTCATATTCGCCCAGTACCATAGATTTTCTTTCAGGTAAAACATCTTCACAGGTCACACCATTATCATCAAGCCAAATGATGTGCTCGATTGAAGAGTTCTCAAATTGATAATCTTTTACCATCGGAGCAAATTCAGAGTTCAATAGCAAGACTTTAGGCTTAGCATGATTGATGGTGTACAGAATTTTTTCGGGAGAGAGTCGCACGTTTACGGTTTGCAGAACGTATTGCGACATGGGAATAGCAAAATATGATTCGAGGAATCTAGGGGTATCCCAGTCCATTACCGCAACAACATCGCCTTTATCAAGATTTAACCCCTCTAGCACATTGGCAAATTTAGCAATACGGCCAAAAAGTTGCTCATAAGTCATACGCTGTTTATCTGCAAAGACCACTTCTTGTTGTGTAGAGGTCATTCTAGCGCGGTTAAGTAATTGCTTGATTGTTAAAGGATAGTTATAAGCTTGTGCTGCAGAAGGGTAAAGATTACTCATGATATAGTCCGTTATTTCATAAACTAAAGGGGAATATCTATATTGTCACTATCTATCTACTAGGTCTTTATAACCGTTATAATCAGAATAATGAAAATACTGTCCAGTTCCATGTAACAGTAATTCATCATAGTCAATTAATTTAACAATGTAAACATAAAAATTAGTACAACAAAAATTAGAGCAAAAAAAACGATAAGATATTGATTAACCATACATTGACCTCCTCCCCTCGCTAAACCGAGGGGATTCCTACAGCTAGACGGTCAAGCCCGACCGCAAGGATGTTCTTAGCAGCATTGGTATCTCTATCATG
>NZ_FUGE01000038.1 GCF_900162825.1 Psychrobacter piechaudii | reverse complement strand
TTGCGAATAAGAGGATGGACTTGTGCTGAGTGTGGCACATGGCATGATAGAGATATCAATGCTGCTAAGAACATCCTTGCGGTCGGGCTTGACCGTCTAGCTGTAGGAAGCCCCTCGGTTTAGCGAGGGGAGGAGGTCAATATTTACACTAACATAATCTGTATAATGTTACCCGTATAACAAGAGATAAATAGAATCCCTTGGGGCTCAGGGTAAGATTATTTAGGGTTGCTGGAGAGACAAATGTCTGATCATAAACAGCTTGTTGATCAATTATTAAACACCGTAAAATTAACTGAAGTGGCTCCTGATGTATTCCAAGGTGAGAGCTTTGATTATGTAGGAAAGCGCATCTTTGGCGGTCAAGTATTGGCTCAAGCCATTATGGCTGCGGCTCATACTTTAGAGGAAGATAAGCCTTGTCATTCTTTGCATGGCTATTTTTTACGCGGTGGTAATATTAATCAGCCAGTCATTTATAAAGTTCGTCACTTGCGAGATGGTCGTAGTCTATCTGCAAGAGAAGTAACGGCGATACAATACAAAGAGGACCAACAGGGCAGTCAGTTGGAGCAAGTTGTTTTTACTATGATTGCTTCGTTTTCTCCGATGGAAGGAGGGCTAGATTATCAGGAAGAAATGCCCGCTTATCCCCCACCTGAGGATCTAGAATCGGAGCAGTCGTTAAAAGAACACCATGTCGGCAGCGTTCCAGAGCCTTTACGTGAGCGTTTTATGCGTCCTCGCCATGTTGAAATTAAACCGGTTAAACCGCGTGATCCTGTCTATCCAGAGCCTATGGAACCCAAACAAGCCAACTGGTTGCGCATCCGAGACCTAGGGGAGCAACCCATGGCGATACAGCAGGCGTTATTGGCGTTTTCCTCAGATTATTATTTAGTGGGTACAGGGCTGATGTCACATGGTATTAGCTTTATGACCAAAGGGCTACAAGCGGCCAGTATTGATCACTCAATGCATTTTCACCGTCCTTTTGATATTAATGAGTGGTTACTGTATGACATGTGGAGCGATACCACTTCTCATTCAAAAGGGTTGAACCATGGTCAGTTTTGGCAAAATGGCAATTTGGTGGCTACGGTGCAGCAAGAAGGTTTGATGCGCTTACGCGGATAATCTTGCGGAGTATAGGGTAGAGTAAATAGCATTATCCACCTTTAATCCAACACTTACTATAAGATTGACAGTCGCAAGATTGACAGTAAAAAAATAGCCGTTCATTCATGAACGGCTATTTTTGGTTTTAGACCAGCTTTTGTTAAAAGTGAGCCATTACCAAATTAAAGAAGAGGCACTATTTAAGGTAACAAAGCCATCAGGCGTCTGACCATTGGCGGCTTGCCAGCGAGCAAAAGCGTTACGGGTATTGGTGCCCATAATGCCATCCACCCCTTGGGTATCATAACCGGCGTTGGTTAGACGCTGTTGTAGGTTACGAACTTGAGTGGTGGTTAGAGGTTTCTCATAACGAGGCCATGACTTTTGGATACCAGACTGACCGTTGATACCTCGGCCTAGTAGGCTAACCCCTAACGCATAGTTTGAAGAGTTGTTGTATACCTTGATGACATCGAAGTTAGGGCTTAATAATAAAGCAGGGCCGTCTTTACCGGCGGGCAACCACATCTCAAATGAAGTGTTGGCATCCAGGTAAGCTCCGTCTATTGGGCTAATACCCATATTACGCCAGCTTGACCCAGGCAGCTTCTGACCCAATAAGCTAAAGTCAAAGTTTGCAGGTAAAGTCACTTCATAGAAAGGGGATAGACCGCGTACCCAGCCTGACTTACTTAGATAATTAGCGGTAGAAGATAACGCATCCGCGGTTACCCAAGGGCTACGGCGTCCATCTCCATTTCCATCTACACCGAACTCTAACCAAGTGCCTGGGATAAACTGAGTATGGCCCATACCACCGGCCCATGAGCCGTTCAGTTGTGAGGGATAAATGTCCCCATTTTGGATAAGTTTGATTAAGGCCAGCAGCTGGTCTTCTGCCCAAGCACGGCGGCGACCATCATAGGCTAGGGTGGCTAGTGAACTTGGAATATAGCTGTTACCTGTACCCGCGCCGTAAGAGGACTCCATACCCCAAATGGCAGTGATAATTTCAGCATTCACCCCATACTGAGATTCAAGTTGGCTTAGCAATGAGCGATGCTCGTTAAACTTGCTTTTACCTGTATTAATACGTCCACCAGACACTGCAGAATCAGCATAGTCCCAAGGCATTTTTACGAACTCTGCTTGGTTCGAATCTAATGAGATTACCTGACTGTTTAGCTGGGCTGAGTCTAGAATGCGGCTCACATCATAGGCGTTATAACCTTGGCTAATGGCACGCGTAGTAAAGTCTGATTTCCACTCAGAGAAGCTGCTATAAGTCGCTTTTGGCTCAGGAGCAGGCTTAGGTTGTGGTACTGGCTGAGGTTTAGGTTTAACAATGACCACAGGAGCAGGTTTACTAATAGGCACTTGTTGAACTGGGGCTTGGCTGGCACAGCTGGCAAGAAAAATGGCAGGCCCAAGCGTCAGCACACTTTTTAGCAGGGTGAGTTTGTTTTGGTTATTGGTTTTTAAGCTATTGGTCTGAATCATAGGGTGGGATCTCACACATAGGTTTATTAGGAAAAGGTAAGCTATTAGCGCTATTATAAAAATTAGGTTAAAGCACTTTATCAATAAATGGCTTTAAAGTCGATGGCTGTTGTACTTCACACGGCTAGAGAGCCTCTAAAACCTTCAGCATTGCTTTGGGTAAGCCGAGCGTTTGTTCTGCCTCATTAGCCGGTAACCACCGCGAATTAATATCGGCTTCTGTAAGCAGTCTGGTTAATTGCTCAGCTTGCTTAGCAGATAAAGCAAGCGTTTGTGGCTGTAGATACCAATGAAAATGGGTCAAGGTATGTTTAATCGGAGCAGCCTCTAGTAAGCCATCCTTGATAGAGGTGGCAGTTAAGTTGTTATCCTGCATCCACTTGTCGACAATCTGTTCCGCTAGACTATTTTCAGACTCATAAGCGCTATCTTCCTCAGCAGTAGAAAGCACTTTTTTACCTAAAGTCTTTTTCTCAAACTGTAAGGGCAACACCCATAGCCCACCCCAAATACCATTATCAGGGCGCTGTAACCACAAGATTTTATTATCGGGGCCAGTTATTACTAGGGCGTGACTAAACTTGCTGGGCTTAGGTTTCTTTTTGGCTTTGATTGGGTAGGACTCCTGTTTGCCCTCATGCCTAGCAATACAATCTGCTTCAATAGGGCACTGACTACAATTAGGGTTACGACGTGTACATAAGGTGGCGCCCATGTCCATCATGGCTTGAGCGAAGTGTCCGCTGTCCTCAATAGGGGTTAAGCGTTCTGCTAGTGCCCACAGCTCTTTATTTGTGGCAGATTTGGTAATATCGCCGTCAATACCGGCCCAGCGAGTTATTACTCGTTTAACATTACCATCACAGATCACCCCATAGCCATGTAAGCCCATAGCGACAATTGCCCCAGCCGTTGACTGTCCGACCCCTGAAATAGCCTCCCAGCCTTCTACCGTTTGTGGGAAGTCACCAGTTTCATTAATAGTCTCGACCAGTTGCTTAGCGCCTTTATGTAAATTGCGGGCACGGGCGTAATACCCCAAACCTGCCCAATGTTCGGCAATGCTATCCCACTCGGCATTGGCTAAGTCCTGCACTGTTGGGAATGAAGCGATAAAGCGCTTAAAGTAGGGGATAACGGTGGTGACTTGGGTTTGCTGTAGCATGACCTCTGATAGCCAAACGATGTAGGGGTTTGGGGTATCGGTTTTATGTTGTTGCCATGGCAGGTCATGGCGGCCGTAATCATCGAACCAATTTAGAATACGCGGAGCGAAGCTATCGAGTTCAGCTTCGCTATGATTGAACAGTGTTGGCAATTAAGTTCCTTTACTTGGTAATAGTAGAGAGATTGAAATTATAAACTTGATAGTTAAGCTTTACAGGGATAATAGCGTCTAGCATTCCGTCTAGTCCAAATGAGTAGTAGACGCTAGGTTTCTGGCAGCCCTATATCGAGCTGGCAAGATGGGCTCTACTTGCGGTTCTTGCGAGCCCTTCTCTTACGCAGTTTTTTCTCTTCGATTCTCGCCAGTCTTTTTTCTTCGGCTTGGGCACGTAAGGCTTCGACCAGCTTGAATTCCTCGTCACGCATGGCTGGTGTTTCTAAAGTAATGCGGCCTATTTGACCACTGCGTAACTCATTAACGAGTATCTCTGCCATACGGTAGATGTCGACCACGCCGCCTTTTTTCAGAAAGCCACGACTGCGACCCGCTGCTTCAAAAAACTCCCAATCGGTTTCGGGTAATTCATCCAGTTTATAACGCTCTTTTAGCAACTCTGGATAAGCCTTAATCAGGTATTCTGCGGTGTAGCTGGCGACATCATCAAAATCGAAGGCTGTGTCTTTAATCCCTCCTGTGGCAGCCAAGCGATAGCCAGAGTGTGGGTTTTCAATCTTTGGCCACAGCATACCAGGGGTGTCATACAGCATGATGTCATTATCTATTTTAATCAATTGCTGCGACTTGGTGACTGCTGGCTCGTCGCCTGTTTTGGCAATACTACGCCCAGCCAAAGTATTAATTAAAGTGGATTTACCGACGTTTGGAATCCCCATAATAAGCACTTTAATTTGTCTGCCAGTACCCACCTTATTAGGGACAAGCTGTTTACAAAGCTGTATTATCTTTTGAACATCATTGGCTTTATTGTCATCACAAGCGATGGCTTTGACCTGGCTTTGTTGTTCCAGATCTTGAATCCATGCTTGAGTGAGATCAGGATCTGCCAGATCTGCCTTGTTAAGAATTTTGATGACCGGCTTTTGAAAACCATGTTCATTATGACGTAGTGCAGTAACCATAGGGTTTTCACTACTGAAGGGAATACGGGCGTCAATGACTTCAATGACCACATCCATATCAGGCATAATTTCTTTGATTTCATTGCGCGCCTTGTTCATGTGGCCTGGAAACCACTGAATGCTATTGGGCGCTTGTAAGTTGTACTGACTCATTATTAATTTTATCCATTGTTAAATCTAGATTAAGCTTTTAAATAGGGTATCTTTTAATTACCGCTGTCCTTATCTGTTCCTAGCTCAAGCTCAGTTTTGTTCTCGTCTTGTTCTGGAGGAAGAGGGGCTAGATAACCGATAAGCAGGATCAAGCTACCTGCGCCAAGAAAGGACACCACTCGCCAGATGGTATCGGTTTGAGAAAGGTCAATTACCACCAGCTTCAAGACCACGATAGCTAATAAACCAATCCCCATAAACCACCAAAAGCGTTTTTGATATCTACTGGAAATGATGGTTAACACTAGAGCAGTAAGCGTCCAAAAGATGGTCAGCGCGGTTTGTACTTGCTCATCAAGCCAAGCCCCTTGGTACCAAAGTGGGGTACCTAAATAGGTATGTAAAGTTCGAATTAATACACTCGACAACAGCCAGAAACCGAGAAGTCCCGCAATCTTTAACAGTAGATTGTTGTCCTTAATCAGTATCTGATTCTGGCGTATGCTTAAATAATGGGTACTTATTAGGTAAGCCACTACAGTAATTAAAGATAAGTCATATAAGTTTACCACAGGTAGATAGGCTAAACCCCATACGATGCCATCGTGAGTCCAGTTGCTATAGATAGCCCAGATGACAGATAGAGGGATAAATAACAAGCCACAGCCTAACAGAGCATTCTACCAATTAAACCATGGGGGAGTATTGAGCTTTTTCCTCAAGCACAATTGGGTTAACGCTATTAGCCAAATGCCAGTGATAAATACGGTCATGACCTGGCTAGAATGGGGTAATAGATAATAACTGAACTGTGCTATTAAAAGGGTTCCCGTCATTAACCAAGTTACGGTATCAAAGTTTGTAGCCTTATCGGCATAATACCAGCGCTTAATCCATAGCTGTCCTACGAGTAACCAGCCCACTACCAAAGTTATAAATAGGGGCCAGAATGATGAGGTGGTGGCATCGTCGTACTCAAAATGAAAAGAGACGGTGGTTAGCAGTGCCAGATAAAATAACCCTAAAAAAGCATGACTTATAGTGGTGACAAGGTTCCATTGACGATATTTATCTATGACGAAGTAGCCAATAAGGTTTATTAATAAGGCAAAAGTAATCATTCTGGTTAGGCTATCTATCCAGTTGCCCATATGGTCGTCGATGATGAGAACCGTGACAATGAGCCCCCAAATCATGCTGACAACCGTTAACATATCCACAAAAGAGTTTGACCATATCAGCTGGAATATAGGGCTTGTGGTATTTACGCTGGCCAGTAAGTGTTTTTCTTTAGCGGGCACCTCATAATCAGGCTGAATAGGGTTATTCTCATTGCGTAAAATGAATACCGAGGCTAGACACCCCATAGCAGAGATAGTAAGAGACAGGGTGCTTGGGGCCAGAGCAGTATAGTAATCAAATAAAGGCTGTAGGATAGCCAAGGCAAGTCCTTGTAGTAATATCCCCAATAACACTGTCCAGCCACGAAGAGATTGTCTTCCAAACCAAACCAGTGCCAACCCTTGTATAGCCCAACCACAAGCGGTCCACTCGGCATCAAAGGCTATGGCAATCATCAGAGCCAAGAAACCAAATCCTAACGCTAGCATGCCTTCTATTAACGGGGTATAACGGTTTTGATTGGCATTGTTTTTATCTTTCAACACAAAAAACGACCCCAATCCTAAATAAATGGCCGCTATGACAGCGCTGGCGATGGTGAGGGCATTATCAATGTCGCTAAGTAGGGTGAATAATAATCCAAAGGCCAATAGAGGCACCCCAAACATTAGGCTGACATCAATGGGAATAATAAAGGTGGTATTGCTGTCTTTATCACCAATCGCCGTAAAACCACCCACTTCAGGGGGTGGATATAAGGCGACACACACGGTCGTAAGAAGCCGTTAAAGGGTTGTAAGTTAAAATTAACCTCGCCATACTGAATATATGAAAACACTCAAGCTACGCATTAAAGACAAACACATAAAAGAGCTGAATCAGCTAAGCGGTTCAGTGAACTTCGTGTGGAACTATATTAATGCACTTTGCTTTGAGCATCTAAAACGAACTGGTAAGTTTTTTAGTGCTTATGATCTAAATGAGTATACCAAAGGAAGCGGTGAGTATTTAGGATTACACAGTCAGACCTTACAGGCTATCAATGAGACACACGCTAAATCACGTAAACAATTTAAAAAAGCCAAACTTAACTGGCGTACC
>NZ_FUGE01000085.1 GCF_900162825.1 Psychrobacter piechaudii | reverse complement strand
GAATAAGAGGATGGACTTGTGCTGAGTGTGGCACATGGCATGATAGAGATATCAATGCTGCTAAGAACATCCTTGCGGTCGGGCTTGACCGTCTAGCTGTAGGAATCCCCTCGGTTTAGCGAGGGGAGGAAGTCAAGTTTCTGCCGATTTGGGAGCCATGTTCACCGCAGTAAAACTTGAAGTGATTAAACGTCTGCAAGCGGAGTTCGGCACACTTTATACTGATGAAAACGTGATGCTCACGGCAACTCATACTCATGTGGGCAATGGCGGCTACTCTCATCAAAAGCTGTATCAGCTTGCCAGTCAAGACGATACACAAGCAGGCTATAGCCAGCAAACTTTTGAGGCCATAGTTGACGGCATCGCACGTTCAATCAAACAAGCGCACAATAGTCTAGTCCCTGGTAAATTAAGCCTAGCTCAAGGCGAGTTAAAAGAGGCCACCCGCAACCGCTCTTTGGCCGCTTATCACGCCAATCCAGAGGCCAAAGATTTTGACAGCAGTGTCAATGAAGTTATGACTCAGCTGCGCCTTGATGCCGCAGATGACACCCCTTTAGGACTCATTAACTGGTTTGCGATCCATCCCACCAGCTTTAGCAACCAGTTTAGTCATTTGAGTGCTGACAACAAAGGTTATGCCCAATTGGGCATGTAGGCTAAGCTGCGCCAATAACATAACCCTAATTTTGTGGCCGCTTTTGCTAACGCAGATGAAGGAGATGTGGTGGCCAGTGGCGGTAATGCCTATTCAGCGCCTGGCTATGAGGGAAGTCAGAACGAATGGGAAAACGTAATTCGAGATGGGTCTTTGCAGCTAAAAAAAGCAGCTGAAATGTGGAATCAAGGTCAGCCGGTCTCAGGGCCCATTGATAGTCGATCACGCTGGGTAAACCTGGCAGGGTATGAGATGAGTGAAAACTTTACCCAAGGTGACGGCCCCCAAAAGCTATGTATTCCTGCCCGCGGCTATTCGTTTGCATCCGGTGCTGAAAATGGGCCTTCCGATATACCCGGCATCTATGAAGGCATGATAAAAGACAATCTAAGCATAAGTGACAAAGTTAATAACACAGATAGATCCGTATTAGGCAGTGCCACTCGAGCCGCTTTTGGGGTGGTGGCCACAGTTAGCCAAGATGCGTGTCAGCTTGAGAAGCCCGTCCTATTACCGACGGGTAAATGGGGCTGGGTCAATAGTCAGCAGCCGGTACAGCTAATGCGTATCGGAAACTTGGGGCTCATTGCCATCCCCGGTGAACCCACTACCATGGTTGGTCGTCATTTACGACAAGCCGTGGCTAAAGAATTAGCCCCTATAGGGGTAGATACTTTGGTCGTCGCCGGTTTGGCCAATAATTACAGTGGCTATGTTATTACTCGAGCAGAATATGCCCAGCAACACTATGAAGGGGCTTCTACTGAATTTGGCCCGTACCAAGCGAGTGCGTATCAGCAAGAGTATGTACAGCTGGCTCATGCCCTGCGTGAGGGTAGCAAAGTGACTAGTGAAATTACGCCACCAGACCGCTCCAATAAACGTTTCGCCGAAAGACCTGGCGTGACTTTTGATGATAAGCCAGTGAATCAAGCTTGGGGACAAGTACTGATTCAACCTAACGATAGTTATCATCATAATGAGCTGGTCAGCGTTACCTTCCGGGGAGCTCACCCAAAAAATAACTTAAGCACTGAAGATACTTTCTTAAAAGTACAGCGTTTGCATCAAGGTAAATGGAGGGACTATTTAACAGATGCTGATTTTGAGACTCGCTATACCTGGGAGCGTGAAGGCATTGCTTATAGCAAGGTAGCCATTGATTGGCATATAAATTCAGATACCCCACCAGGCACTTATCGCATCATGCATTTAGGAGATTGGAAAAATGGTTGGGACAGCACCATTACCCCGTATTCAGGCATTTCTCACTCCTTCAAAGTAGAATAACTATCAACATCTCTTTTTTCTCTTACCTTCAGACAGCCTTAGTCTGCGGAATAATAATACCAATTCCACAAAATAATATACAATATAATCAACTCAAAAACATAATAGAATCATATGCCGAAAAAAACCCCTAGAAACCATAAACTCACAGACCACGATTTTCTGCAATTATCTAAAACAGAAGGCAATGCCAGAGCGCGAATCAGACTACTCATGCTGCATCAACTGAGTCAAGGTCATCCTATAGCGACCGTAGCAGAGAACTTTGGCTATAACCCTAGAAGCGTCTATACCATAAGAAGGAAATACTGGTTGCATGGTATCACTAGTGTCTATGACGCAGCTGGCAGAGGCAGAAAGAGTCTTTTAGCAGAAAAA
>NZ_FUGE01000204.1 GCF_900162825.1 Psychrobacter piechaudii | reverse complement strand
CAGTTTTGTATACTGGTTGGGCTAATTTGATACTCTTCGGCTAACTCCCGAAAGCTGTAGCCTTCGTCAAGTTTGCTAAGAATCATTTGTCGGTAGTCTTTTGAATATGCCATAAGTTTTAGTGTACCACTTTATTCGTTCTTTGACTATAGAGATAACATGGTAGCTTTTTTGTTTTGATAATAAGGTTGAGTTAACCGGCGCTCAGTCCCTCCCTAAAGTCTCGGCCAGATTACTGCCTTTAGAACACAGCTTACCAAAATTGGCAGGATGCTCTGGATCACCTTTTACACTCACCTGTCCTGTCATATTATCTACAGTTGCCAACACGCCACAGTCCACACCACAATAAGGACAAGTGGTGCGTACCGTCCGTATCGACTCAAACTCTGAGTGGGAGACGGAATTATCGCTAGGCAAAGTTAAGATAGCTATACTGTTTGGACTATTCGGGCTATTAAAACTTGCTTTAGCTTTAGGTTGGCTGGTTTGGCTATTTTTGATAATATTCTCGCTATTTTGTAGTGATATCTGCTGGTAGAACACTTATAAAATTGAAACTTAGGTACGTTATGATTGCATTTATTTCCTGTATTAAAAGGCATCTTGTTCTGGTTAAGCCACTTCATCATCATTTGGTTGATTGTCGGCTTTAATCACCGACTTAGGCTTCTCATTAAGCGCTGTCGCAGAATTGGTCACTGGATCAACGGCTATACTTTCCTTATCTTCAACTTGTTGATCCAATAATGACTGGCAATACGCAGCCCCAAAGATCAAAGCGTCTTTAAATTCAGAAACATCAGTTTGTTCATTAATCAGCTGACTGTAGAAATTGCCATCACTGGTCTCTCCATACAGCACAGCCCCTATCAACCGATTGTCTTTTAGGTAAAGACAATGGTATTGATCACTATTCACCTGACGATAAATAATTTGTTCAATAGACGCTAGTTCTGACTCATCAAACTCAATTTTTCCTGATGAACAGACGGCAATGCCAGATACTTTAAGTTTTAAGGATAAAGGCGTGCTAACAAAAGGTGGCCACTTTGATTTTGATGCTTGCTGAGTCAATACGGCGACGAGAGTATCAACATGCTTATTGACTGAGGACACCATGCCGAAAAGTTCCTCATTAATCTCTATACACTCGCCTATGGCATAGACATTTTGACAATTGCTGTGCATATATTCGTCTACAACAATGCCTCGATTAACTTCTATACCACTATCCTCAGCTAGTTGGGTATTGGGTATAATGCCCACAGCCATAACGATAAAATCAGCAGGTAACGTTCTGCCATCTTTAAGGCTTAGTCCTGTCACTTCATTGCTAGCATTCACTTCGATACCCGTGGTCATCGCCGAAACTTCCAAACCCACTTCTCTACGAGCAAGCTCTTGTTGCAGCATGACCCCTGCTGTCAATTCCGTACAGTTAAACTTGGGAGATTTTAGTTACCCAGCCTGACGATAATAATCAAACCACACCTGTCTTGGCGATTGATAGCCCAAACCCTTTTGAATCCTCGTCTGAT
>NZ_FUGE01000263.1 GCF_900162825.1 Psychrobacter piechaudii | reverse complement strand
AGTTATTATTACCTTATCCATAATTGTTATGTGAACAAGGATTGATCATGGAAGATAAAGTAGTTTTATATGAGCACATGGATAATGGCGTTTGCCTAATAACCTTAAATCGTCCCCACGTTCGTAATGCTCTCAATACTGAATTACGTAAAGAGCTAGCACAAGTTATTATGCAGTTAGATGCTAATCCAAATGTTAGAGCCATCGTAATAACAGGTGGTGAAAGTGTTTTTGCAGCTGGAGCTGACATCAATGACTTTTTAACAGCAAAAACAATAGATGTATATCTTCGTCATAGTGAGAATTACTGGCAAGCTATAACTAACTGTAGTAAACCTATAATAGCCGCAGTCAATGGTTATGCTCTTGGAGGAGGATGTGAGCTTGCTATGCATGCTGACATTATTATCTGCGGAAAGTCAGCAAAATTTGGCCAACCTGAAATTAAGATAGGGTTAATGCCAGGAGCCGGTGGTACTCAAAGATTGCTTCGAGCCGTTGGTAAGTACAAAGCTATGAGAATGGTATTGACAGGAGATATGATAGGTGCAGATGAAGCTGAAAGAATTGGCTTAGTTTCTGAAGTCGTTGAAGATAGAGATACTATAAAAACAGCTACACAGCTGGCTCAGCAATTAGCGAGCTATTCTCCCATTGCTATCTCTCAAATTAAAGAGATAGTAAATCTTGGTATAGATATGTCGCTTGAAGGAGGGTTAGCGCTAGAGCGTAAAGCTTTCCAAATTTTATTTGATACTGAAGATCAAAAAGAGGGGGCTAAAGCTTTTTTGGAAAAACGTAGTCCTATTTATAAAGGAAAATAGCTCATTATTTTAAATATAGTGCAGTGATACAGTCTTTTAAATCAATTATCTGGTAAATAATATGACCATAAATACAATAGCTATTATAGGCGCTGGAACTATGGGGCTCGGTATTGCACAAATTGCAGCCCAAGCCGGTATTAAAGTTCTTTTATTTGACGCTAAACTAGGAGAGGCAGAGCGTAAGCTCCAGTCTTTAGCCAAGACACTTAAAGTGCTTGCGGAAAAAGGAAAATTCACCCAAGAAAGTATTAATTCTACTTTAAGTAACTTGCTAGTAGTTAATGAGTTATCACAAATTTCTAAAGCAGAGTTAGTGATTGAAGCTATCATTGAAGATTTGTCAATCAAACAACAATTATTTGCTAATCTCGAAGCCATTGTGTCACCGGAAGCTATTTTAGCCACTAACACTTCTTCATTATCTGTAACAGCCATTGCTTCTAAGTGCCAGTATCCTCAGAGGGTAGCAGGTTACCATTTCTTTAATCCTGTTCCCTTAATGAAGGTCGTAGAGGTCATATCAGGGTTAAGTACTAAGCCCTCGGTAATTGATACCTTAATAAATTTAGCTAAGCGTATGGGGCACTTAGGTGTTACTGCAAAAGATACCCCTGGCTTTATTGTAAATCATGCAGGGCGAGCTTATGGAACTGAAGCATTGAAGATATTGGGTGAGAATATAGCAGATTTTATGCAAATCGATACAATTCTAACCCAAGGTGTTGGTTTTAGAATGGGACCATTCGAGCTTATGGATTTGACAGGATTAGACGTTTCGCATCCTGTCATGGAGTCAATTTACAATCAGTATTATCAAGAACCTCGATATCGTCCTCATCCTCTAACTCGTCAAATGCTAAATGGTAATAAACTAGGAAGGAAGGTTGGTGAGGGGTTTTACAGGTATGAAGAGGGTAGAAAAGTTCTGCCTTACACTCCTAGTTTAGACGAACCCAAAAGAGATCCTACATCTGTATGGGTTGGTGCTGATATAGATGAAGATAAAGAAAGAATTATTAATTATCTTATTGAAAATAACATCCCTATAGATAAAAGCTCTCATCCTAACTCAGACAGTTTAGTTTTGTTAGCTATCTATGGAGAAGATACTACGGATGCTGCTTTGCGATATGAAGTTAATGCTCGTCAAGTTGTAGCTATAGATCCTTTGTTGGACTTTCAAAAACACTGCAATTTAATGCCAAGCATTGTAACGGACAAAGAGTTTACTCAACAAGCACTTTCAGTTTTCTCAAAGGAAACGTCTAACAATAGGGATAAAGATATAAGTACTAGTGTCACAATTATTTCAGAGAGTCCTGGTTTTGTAGCACAAAGAGTATTATCTATGATTATCAATCTCGCATGTGATATGGCAGCCCAGCATATTGCTACTCCTAAGGACATTGATAATGCTGTTAAGATAGGTCTTGGATATCCTTATGGGCCTATAGAATGGGGAGATAAGTTGGGACCACAGCGTATACTTTTGATATTAGAGAGGTTGTTAGTATCTACTGGTGATCCACGGTATCGTCCTAGTTCATGGCTATATCGTAGAGCCAAACATGGAATATCATTATTTACCCAACAAAGAACGTTTTAAGAACTATTTTTCCACTTAAATGTTTCAACTTAAAAAACAAGGATTAGTTATGTTAAATGCCTATATTTACGATGGTTTAAGAAGTCCCTTTGGTCGCCATGCTGGAAATTTATCAACGGTTAGAGCCGATGATTTAATCTCTGAAGTTATTAAAGCTTTAGTTGAGAAAAATAAATTACCTAATGATATTTTTGATGAAGTGTTGATAGGAAGTACTAACCAAGCGGGAGAAGATTCTAGAAATGTAGCCAGAAACTCGGCTTTATTAGCAGGTCTAGATGTAATGACTCCCGGTCAAACTATTAACAGACTATGCGCTTCAGGTCTTTCGTCAATTATTGATGCAGCGCGCTGTATTACCTGTGGTGAAGGAGATGTGATACTAGCAGGTGGTGTTGAGTCCATGTCCAGAGCACCCTTCGTTCTTTCTAAATCAGAAAAACCATTCGAGCGTAATGTGAAATTTTTTGATACAACCATAGGTAGTCGCTTTCCTAACCCACTAATTATTAAACAGTTTGGTAATGACTCTATGCCAGAGACTGGTGATAATGTTGCAAAAGAATATGGTATCACTCGTGAAGAATCAGACCACTTTGCTGCATCATCTCAAGCTAAATATCAAGCGGCTAAAAAAGAAGGTTTTTTTAAAGATGAAATTACTGCTATTACAGTTTCGCAAGGAAGAAAAAAACCGTCTTTACAAATTATCGAAGACGAGCATCCACGCCCAGATTCTACAGAAGACAAACTCAAAAAATTACAACCTCTTTTTGAAGGAGGAGTAGTCACTGCAGGCAATGCTTCAGGTATTAATGATGGCGCAGCAGCCCTAATTATTGGTTCAAAGCAAGCAGAAGAAAAACTAGGCCTTAAGCCTATTGCTAGGATAATATCTTCCGCGTCAGTTGGAATTGAGCCTCGAATTATGGGAGCAGGTCCCATTGAAGCTATTAAGCTGGCTTTAAAGAGGGCTAATCTAACTTTAGATGATATGGCAATTATCGAAATTAATGAGGCTTTTGCTTCACAAGTATTAAGTTGTTTAAAAGGCCTTAATATTGATTTTGAAGACAAAAGAGTAAATCCTCATGGTGGTGCGATAGCAATTGGACATCCACTAGGCGCCTCTGGTGCTAGGATTGCTTTAACAACCGCTCGAGCTCTGCATAAGCTTAATGGAAAATATGCTGTAGTAAGTTTATGTGTTGGCGTCGGTCAGGGAGTGGCTATGGTTATAGAAAAGGTTTAGAGAAAACAACCTCTATATTCTATTTTTTTTAATTAAGGATGATTAAATGACGAAGGTTCTCAATCAGCATAGCGACTACTATCAAGCTAAAGAAGCATATGGATTCCCATTACTTATTAAGCAGTTGCTTAATCGCTCTAAAATTGTTTCTCAAAATCAAACTATAAGCTACGCTAATAAAATCACATATTCATATTCTGAGTTTTTCAAACGAGTTAATCGTTTAGCAAATACCTTGAAGAATATGGGCTTAAAAGCGGGTGATGTTGTAGCAGTCATGGACTGGGACACCCATAGATATCTAGAAGCATATTTTGCTATTCCGATGTCAGGTATGATTTTACAAACGGTCAATATTCGCCTGTCTGAAGACAAAATTTTATACACTATTAATCATGCGAAACCTAAAGCATTGTTACTAAATGCTGAGTTCGCCCCAATGATTAAAAATTATCAATTCGAGGCACCCTCAATTGAAAAAGTCATTTGGTGCGATGATGAATATAATCAACAAGTCAAACTTCCAGAGTTCGTTGATGGTGAGTATGAGTCATTATTAAAGGAGGCAAATGATGAGTTCATTTTTCCGGACTTCGATGAAAATACAATTGCTACTACTTTCTATACAAGTGGTACTACTGGTAATCCTAAGGGGGTATTTTTTACCCATAAGCAAATAGTTCTTCAATGTATTGCGGGTGTATTGGCTTCAGCTTTAAATTCAGAAGCACAAGGTGCTAGATATAGTGATGTATATATGCCCATGACCCCCCTGTTTCATGTGCATGCTTGGTGTTGGCCTTATGCAGCGACCATGATTGGTCTAAAACAGGTTTATCCGGGGCGTTATCAAGCAAGTACACTTGTCGATCTAATAGAACAACATAAAGTTACACTATCCCATGGCGTTCCTACAATCTTACAAATGCTTTTGAAAGAAATGTCTAGTAGGGGACGTAAATTTAATGGACTAAAATTAGCAGTAGGAGGTTCGAAGCTGAACGAAAGTTTAGCAAAAGCAGCATTAGAGAATGGTATCGAATGCATGTGTGGATTCGGAATGTCTGAGTCTTGTCCAGTGTTGTCAAGAACGGCTTATGATTATGAAACTAACAATCTACCCATTGATGAGTTAGTTAGTTATCGATGTAGCTCAGGTGCGCCTTTAGTTCTTGTTTCAATGCAGCTCTGGGATGAAGAAGGTAATCCACAACCTCTAGATGGCCAATCTACAGGCGAGTTAGTAGTAAGAGCTCCTTGGCTTACGCAAGGTTATTTTAAGGATCCTGATGCTGGTGATGAGCTATGGAAGGGAGGTTGGATGCATACACAAGATATAGCTTCCATTAACGAGCATGGAACTTTAAAAATTACTGATCGTATTAAAGATGTTATTAAATCAGGTGGTGAATGGATTTCTTCGTTAGAGGTAGAGTCTATTTTTTCATTACATCCTAGCGTTGAAGATATAGCAGTAATTGGCGTGCCTGATAAAAGATGGGGCGAGCGACCATTAGCTTTAATCGTACTGAAAACTGAGCATCAGGATACGAAAGTAGAAGATATTTTAGCATTAGGGCATCAGGCTGTAGAGAAAGGATTATTACCTAAATATGGTATTCCAAACGATATAAGATTCTTAACCGAAATGCCTAAAACAAGTGTTGGTAAGCTTGATAAAAAGAAAATCCGTTTGATGTACGAACAGAATTTAATTTAACTATAAGATCTTACTTAATCAACATATAAAAATAAGTATTCACTTATTAGTAGTCTACATTTTTGTTGATTGATATAAACAAGAGAATATCACTATGGTCGATTCACCTATACTACCAGAAATAAAAACCGTGATTGAAGCAAGCCCTAATCACCCCTTAAAAGACTTTGCTGTGATTTACCGCCAACAGGTTGAGTGGGGAGATATGGATAAATTTGGACACGTAAACAATGTCATTTATTATACTTATGCTCAAAATGCTCGTATTCATTATAACAGTCAATTGAAATTATTTAACGAAAATACGTTTTCAGTAATGGCATCTTCTTCTTGTCAATACTTTAAACCTGTTACTTTCCCCGATGTGTTATGGATAGGGGTGAAAGTTAAGAAAGTTGGCAATACGAGTTTAGTTCATGAATATACCTACTATAGCGTTAATCTTAATACGATAGTAGCGCGTGGAGAGTCAGTTTTGGTGTATCTTGATAAAGAGACACAACAAAAAAAGCCCATTGAATTAAATAAGAAAGCAGCTATTAGCATGTTAGAAGGAATAGATTAAGATAAAAGTAAAATAGTTTCTTCAAACTAATTCATTGTGATGATTAGGTTTTGGAAGCATTAACTACTAATAATTTATAGGGATATTTTAATTAAAAAAGGGAGTTACTATATTATGTTATATGCAAAAAAACTATCCTTCGGCATGTCTATAGTTGCGTTAAGCTCATACGCACAGGCGATAGATATTATAAAAGAAGGAGATACTACTTTAAGTGTAGGAGGATATATCAAAGCAGAAGGTATCTTTAATAACCCAGAGAATGGTGAATCTGAATTCAAAGCAAACTCACGACAGTCACGTATTAATGTCACAACTACAAAAAAGATAGAGGATAAAAAGTTAACTGGATTTATTGAAGGTGATTTTTATGGAAATGCCGCAAGTGGAGGTTCTGAAATGCGGTTGAGGCACGCTTACATAAAGCTTGATGAGCTTACTGTAGGTAAGACATGGAATGGTCAATTTCTATCAGTTTACCCTTTATTAACTGAACAACTTGATTTTAGAGGTACAGCACTAGGAACTATTGCAGGTAGTAGTAGCAATATTCGTCCTGACCTGGCGTTACACTATGAGCATAAAGGTTTTAGATTTTCTGCTCAAGATCCGGTTTTTAAAGATGCAGATTTGCCTGATATAGTTGTAAGTTACAAAAACAACCTTTCTAATCTGAGTTATAACATAGCCATGACTGCACGTGAAGTGGAAAATGGGGAAGACTCTGACATAGGCGTAGGTGTGTCATTAGCTAGCAAGTTAGATTTAGGTAAAAACTCTTTCCATGCTAGTGTATATAATGGGAAGGGTATGGGATCTTACTCCACAGTATGTGTAGGTAAGCATCCAGATAACACTAATAGTTTAAGCTGTGACTCTGAAAATGGTAAACTTATTTCACAAACTGGCTATACCTTAGGGTATAGGCATAACTTTACAAACAAGCTTCGTAGCAATATTCGATATGGAGAGATTAAAGTAGATGATTTAGCAAACACATCTATGAATGTTAAAAGTGCAAATATTATTTATGAGTATTTACCTCGTCTTGATGTTGGGATTGAGTGGAGGGAGAGAGTGGATAAGACAGCTTCCACGGAAAAAACAGGGCAGCAAGTCGAGATAATGGCAAAATATAGCTTTTAAGGATGATATAACTGATTATTTAAGCAGTTTGTTAACTTAATACTCCTTATCTATTTTATTGCTTAACCTGAATTCGGGATAACAAAAGTATCTTAGTGAACCGCCCCGGGATTGTCGGAGACTCAACGCTCCAAGAGAATACGACAATGAAAACACGAAACTATACCCCTGAAATGAAAGAGCGCGCCGTCCGTATGCTAATTGCAGCTAAAGACGACTACCCATCCACCTGGTCAGCCATCAAAGCTATAGCACAAAAGATAGGTTGCACACCTGAGACCCTACGATCATGGCATAAAAAGCACGTAGATAAAACCATTCCTGCAAATATTCAAGCTCAAAATCAAGCGGAGCGTATTAAAGAGCTTGAACGTGAGAACCGAGAGTTAAAGCAAGCCAATGAGATTATAAAGAAAGCAGCAGGTCTTGAAGCCCAGGCGGAGCTCGACCGCAAACCCAAGTAATGGTTGATTTTATTGACGATCACAAAATGGAGTCGAGCCAATCTGTAGAGTATTACCGATTGCTCCATCCACATACTATCGTGTTAAAGAGCTAGGAGAAACGCCTGAAAAACGTTCACAGCGTAGCCAGCATGACGACTTCTATCTTAATGAGATTAAACGTATTTGGAAGGACTGAACCGCCCCGACTATATCGGAGAGTGGATTGCTTGAGTCAGGCAGCTTTGTCTGACTCATTAAGGCTATCATAGTATCGTCTCTCAAACTCAAAAGGCGACACATAACCAATCGTACTATGCAAACGTGTTTTGTTAAACCAATCGACCCATTCAAGAGTTGCTAATTCAACATCACACGCATCCCGCCACTGCTGTTTTAAATATTCAATCACCTCCGTTTTATAAAGCCCGTTAACCGTTTCAGCCAACGCATTATCATATGAATCACCTGTCGTACCAACAGATGCAATGACACCAGAATCAGCCATCTTATCCGTATAGCGAATAGATAAGTACTGAATACCTCTATCACTATGGTGGATCACATCTTTTGGGTTGTTCCTGTCTGCAATGGCTTGATTTAACGCTGCCATCACCATATCGGTGTTCATACGATTAGATACCTTCCAACCAACAATACTACGGGCAAATACATCTATAATAAACGCAGTATAGACCCAACCACTCAATGTTTTAACGTAAGTAAAGTCAGCAACCCATAGCTGGTTAGGTCTATGTGCACTGAAATTACGATTAACTAAATCATCAGCACGCTTTTGATCATCACGAGACTTAGTGGTTATCTTACCCTTACCTCGCCAAATACCCTGCATACCATGCTGACGCATTAACCGCTCTACAGTGCAACGTGCAGGATGTACACCTTCAGATTTTAACTGTTTCCAGACTTTACGAGCACCGTATCGGCATTTGCTGTCCTTCCAGATACGTTTAATCTCACCTAGATAGAACTCATCATGCTGACTACGCTGTGAACGTTTTTCAGGACTTTCTTCTAGCTCTTTAACACGATAGTATGTGGATGGAGCAATCGGTAATACTCTACAGATTGGCTCGACTCCATATTGTTGTTTGTGATCGTCAATAAAATCAACCATTATTTGGGTTTGCGGTCGAGCTCCGCCTGGGCTTCAAGACCTGCTGCTTTCTTTATAATCTCATTGGCTTGCTTTAACTCTCTGTTCTCACGTTCAAGCTCTTTAATACGCTCCGCTTGATTTTGAGCTTGAATGTTTGCAGGAATGGTTTTATCAATGTGCTTTTTATGCCATGATCGTAGGGTCTCAGGCGTGCAACCTATCTTTGGCGCTATGGCTTTGATGGCTGACCAGGTGGATGGGTAGTCGTCTTTAGCTTCAATTAGCATACGGACGGCGCGCTCTTTCATTTCAGGGGTATAGTTTCGTGTTTTCATTGTCGTATTCTCTTGGAGCGTTGAGTCTCCGACAATTCCGGGGCGGTTCACTTGGCATGGCCCTGTAGCGGTAAATGATTGCGGCTTACTACTGACTTTAGGAGCTAGGCTACGTCCTCTGTGGTTTAGCTGATTATGGGCTTTAAGTACACGGTAAAAGGTGGATTCTGAGGCATGATAGATACCTTCGTCGAGCAAAGTGGGTACGATCTGTGTCGGTGGTAGGCTTGCAAAGCAGGGTTCGTTACAGACGGCAATAATAGTTGCTGTCTCATTATCAGTCAGCTTATTGCTAGGGATAGGACGCACAGCTTCAGCACGCTTGTCATGAGCTATTTGACCTTGTTTATACCAACGCCTGTAGGTACGTAGACTAATGCCGACCTCGTTACATGCTTGCTTTAGCCTTGCCCCTGAAATATTAGCTTCTTGAATCAATGTAATGTATTGCTTGCGCTGTGGCAGTGAGGTTAGTCGTCCTCGC
>NZ_FUGE01000039.1 GCF_900162825.1 Psychrobacter piechaudii | reverse complement strand
ACAGCATTGGTTGTCTAATCGCTGTTTTGAGAGTTATGATGCGATTGTCGATGCGGCATGTGACGCTTGGAATGCAGTGTGTAATGAGACTAACTTAATCAGGTCTATCACTCAGCGGGAGTGGTGCGACTTGAGTGTTATTTTTTAGAATTGGTATAACTACTATGAAAATTAAGCTTACTGTTAACAAAAAAGTTAGACTAAGTAAGGATAAGAAAACTTTAATCCTTATGCTTTATCAAAGAAAGTCCTCAATTTAAATTCATTATCATGGATATAAACACCAACTATGACCACTTTGCAGAGTATTCCCCAATCTTCATATTCTAACAATGCCACTCATTCAAGCGCTGATGCTGTTGATTACCACTTAGATTTTAGCCGTTTTAGACAGCACCTGGTTGATGTTACCTTGAGCTTTACCGCTGAGCAGGACTCGCCAGCCCTATGGTTACCGGCTTGGATACCCGGTAGCTATTTAATGCGTGAGTTTGCTCGGAATATTACTGCTGTACATTATCAACGTGCCGATCAGGATGACAGCTCTATAGAAGACAGCTCAAAAGATAAGTATAGAGCAGTTAAGCTTAGTAAGAACGAGTGGCAACTTACAGAGGTGAAAGCGGGGGATAAATTACAGGTCACTTATGAGGTTTACTGCTATGACCTGTCAGTGCGGACCGCTTACGTGGACCAGACCCGTCTTTATGGTAATTTTACTTCGCTAGCTTTGGCTGTTGAAGGGTTAGAGCACAACTCTGTCTCAGTGACATTAAGTGTGCCTCAGAATTTTTATGAGCTTAATAACCTTAATAATACCGATAAAAAAGATAAGACAGTCAAAATAGCGTGCGGTTTAAAGCCCACTTATATCCACAGTGACAATACCCACTATTATCATTTGCAAGCTGAAAACTATCACGAGCTGATTGATTATCCGTTTGAGATTGCGCCGCAGGATGAGTTCGACTTTATTGTTCAGGATCATAAGCACAACACCATTGCGCATCGCTTCTATATTTCAGGTAAGCACAGTGCCAATCTGGGCAGATTACAGCGCGATGTACAACAAATTTGCCAGACCTTTGTCAATTGGTTGGGCGATGCGCCTTTTGGTGGCAAAGATTATGACGGCTATACCTTTATGACCTATGCCAGTGGCAACGACTATGGCGGTCTTGAGCACATCAACTCAACCAGTCTGGTTACCCCGCGTACAGATCTACCCACAGCGGCAGAAGCTGATGAGCCTAGTGAGAGTTACCAACGCTTCTTAGGTTTGTGTAGCCATGAATACTTTCACTCATGGTGGGTAAAAACAGTCCGCCCTGATGTGATGATGAACGTTGATTTACGCAAAGAGGTCTATACGCCACTACTTTGGGTATTTGAGGGCTTTACCTCTTATATTGATGACTTTATGCTTCAGGCTTCCGGTGTGGTCAGTAAAGACAGCTATTTAAAGCTGTTGCAATCTCAGATTAACCGCTACACCCAGACCCATGGTCGGGCGTTACAAAGTGTGGCTGAGTCCAGTTATGACGCTTGGATTAAGTTATACCGCGCCGATGAAAACACTGGCAATGCTGGCATCAGCTACTACAACAAAGGTGCTTTGGTAGCCCTATGTTTGGATTTGATCTTGATGCAGCATAGTGATGGCCAATACCGTTTATTCGATGTGGTCAAAGCTTTCTATCAACTGGCCAAAGAGCAAGGTGAGGCCGGAAATCGTATCCGTATTGGTATGGACAACGATAACTTAGAAGCGGTTATTAGCCAGTTTATGGATAAAACGGTTTGGCAAGACTTTAAAGCTAAATATGTCGATGGCGTAGAAGAGCTGCCTATTTATGAGCTACTTGAGGCCAATGGCATCAAGATTACTGAAGACAGTAAAGACAATACGCAGGCTTGGGGTATTAGCTTTAGCGAGAGCAGCGAAGGCTTGCAAGTCACTAAAGTCTTACGAGATAGTGTGGCCAGCGAAGCCGGCATTTCTGCCAAAGATATGATTGTGGCGATTGATGGGATTAAGGCAACCAAAAAACAGCTACAAAGCGTGGCAAAATCAAAGGTTGAGTCAGTGACCTGTCATGCTTTCCGCCGTGATGAGCTAATGACTTTTGAGGTGGCAAATACAACTCAATCCGGGGTTACTGCCAATCCTAGCCTAGAAAAAGTCAGTTTGAGTCTAGGTGCGTCCGGTTATGAGGATTGGTTAAGCCCAGGTTTTGTGAAATAGTCATCGCTTACTTTCAGTCTGCGTTATTAAATTATCATTAAACCCTCATTGCTCATTTTATTAGAAGCATAATTTATGTCTTATCATCAGCCCTTACAGGGCGCCTTTTGGATGGTTGCAGCCGGCAGTATGTTTGCAATCATCAATACAACGTTGCAGTATTTAGGGATTAATTATGGTGTAAGTTCTGGGGCGGCAGTGCTACTACAATATGGTATTGCACTGTTGCTCTTTTTGCCCCTAATGCGCACCGGTGCCATTCGTTCAGCAGTAACCTCAGATTTTCGACTACTGCATGTGATACGGGTGGGTTTTTCAGTGATTGGTATCCAGCTTTGGACTTGGGCACTGGCTTATCCCGTGCCCATTTGGCAAGGCATTGCTTTACTAATGGTATCGCCTTTATTTGCGACGGTCGGCTCAGGGCTTATATTGCGTGAGTCAGTGAGCATGGTGCGCTGGTTTGCGACTTTGGTTGGGTTTATAGGCGCTATGCTGGTATTACAGCCGTGGTCAGATGGGTTTATGTGGGCCAGTTTATTACCGGTAGCGGCGGCGTTCTTTTGGGCAAGTGCCTCTTTAATGACCAAATTCACTGTGAGCCGTGATACCCCAACCACGCTTGTTTTTTATCTGCTAGTGTTGATGTTGCCCTTTAACTTAGTATTTGGTCTACCCAAGTTCGAGCTACCAAACGATTGGCAGGTTTGGGTGCTATTGGTCACTATCGGAGCCCTTACCGCTTTTGCTCAATGGGCCATCGCTAAGGCCTATTCGGTAGCAGATGCCTCCTTTGTGCAGCCGTTTGATCATATCAAACTGCCGCTAAATGTCTTGGCGGGCTTTATCGTCTTTGGCTGGGTGCCGCCAGGTATGCTGTGGGTGGGCTCCGCATTAATTATAGCCTCTGTGATTTTTGTGACTCACTACGAGCGTCGTCAAAACCCAGTTGAAGTGCTATGGGAAGAGGCTCATCAGAAGGAGCAGGTTCAGGGTTAATCAATACCCAACTGTGCCAAGCGAGCCTTATTTAGGTGGACTCGGACAAATTCTCCTACTACCAAATCCCCCAGTTCAAAACCGGCAGCAGACCAACGGATCAGACGCAGACAAGGCAGTCCAACATGGGCTGTCATGCGTCTTACCTGTCGGTTTTTGCCCTCATAGATGGTCATCATAAGCCAAGAGTCTGGGACACTTTTTCGCTCGCGAATTGGAGGATCTCGCTGCCATAATGGCATAGGTAAGGCTTCTTCGCTCACGTGCTGAACTTCAGCGGGCAAGGTTTTGCCATCTTTAAGCACAACGCCTTGGCGTAGCTGCTTTAACTGCTCTACGGTTGGCTCACCTTCTACTTGAACCAAATAAGTCTTACCTTGCTTACGACCAGCGTTGGCTTTGGGCGGATGAGTGATGGCTTTGTTGACCCGGCCATCTGAGGTTAAAAGCAATAGTCCCTCACTGGTGGCATCAAGACGACCTGCCACCCGCAGTGATTTATCAGTAAAAAACTGTGATAAAGGGGCAAATTTATTATTGGCGTCATCGCTAAACTGGCTTTGTACGCCATAAGGTTTGTTAAATAAAATAACTGAAGTCATAAGGGGACTAATATCTTAAGAATTGAGTGTTAAAAGCGAATGGGACTATTCTATCATGAGCCAAAGCTTAGCAAATAAAAGACACCCTAAAGCGGATAGCATTAGGGTGTCTTACTTGTAGTAAAAGCTTAATAAGAAGCTAGCTGATTATAAAGCCACTAGAGCCTCATTAAAGGTTTTGCTGGGGCGCATCACCTGCTTAACGATATTATCATCCATGAAGTAGTAACCTTTTAAATCCACAGGCTTTCCTTGAACCGCATTAAGCTCTTCAATGATGGTTTCTTCCTGTTCGGCCAATGTTTTAGCAAAAGTAGCAAATCTTTGCTTAAGATCTTGGTCTTTATCTTGATTGGCCAGCTCTTGTGCCCAGTACAGGGTCAAATAAAAATGACTACCTCGGGTGTCCAGCTCACCCACATTTCGTGAAGGGGACTTATTATTAAGCAGTAGTTTTTCAGTAGCTTCGCTTAAAGCGTCAGCCAATATCTGAGCTTTTGGGTTGTGATCACTGCCGTATTCTGCCTCATGCTCTAAAGAGACCGTCAGTGCCAAAAACTCACCTAAAGAGTCCCAGCGTAGGTGGTTTTCTTGTAATACTTGCTGCACATGCTTAGGGGCAGAGCCGCCAGCGCCAGTTTCAAACAAGCCGCCGCCATTCATCAGCGGAACGATAGACAGCATTTTGGCACTGGTGCCCAGCTCAAGAATAGGAAATAAGTCAGTGAGATAGTCGCGTAGGACGTTACCTGTCACCGATAGGGTATCTTTGCCAGCAATTAGGCGTTCTAGAGTAAAGCGAGTCGCTTCACGAATAGACATGATATGAATTTCTAAGCCGTCAGTATCATGATCTTTAAGATAACACTCAACTTTTTCAATTAAAGCAGCATGGTGAGCTCGGTCTTTATCTAACCAAAAGACGGCCGGCATACCGCTCGCTCGGGCACGGGTCACAGCCAACTTTACCCAATCCTGAATAGGGGCATCTTTAACGCGGTTCATACGCCAAATGTCTTTTTCTTTCACCGCATGTTCGGTAAGCACTTTGCCTTCCTCATCAATCACCTGAATTTTTCCTTTGCCAGGCATTTGGAAGGTGGTGTCATGCGAGCCGTATTCTTCCGCTTTTTGTGCCATAAGGCCAATATTGGGCACAGTACCCATGGTAGCGGGATCAAAAGCACCATGCTCCTTACAGAAGCGAATGGTCTCATCATAAAGGGCAGCATAGCTGCTGTCTGGGATGATGGCATTGACATCGTGTAGCTTGCCATCGGGGCCCCACATTTGCCCGCCATTACGAATCATCGCTGGCATGGAGGCATCAACAATCACATCACTAGGTACGTGCAAGTTAGTAATGCCTTTGTCTGAATCGACCATAGCTAGGGGAGGGTTGGCCTGATAGACCTTTTGAATATCCGCCTCAATCTCTTTTCGCTGCTGTTCGGGTAGATCTTGAATTTTCGATAGCAATTGGGCAAAGCCGTTATTAACGTCCACTCCAATCTTGTTAAAGGTTTCTCCATGCTTAGTAAACAAGTCTTTAAAATAAACCCGCACCGCCTCCCCAAAGATAATGGGGTCTGAGACTTTCATCATGGTGGCTTTTAAGTGAATGGAGAATAATAAATCTTTGTCTTTGGCGTCTTGAACTTGTTCTTGTAAGAAATTACTCAGCACATCAAAACATAGAATTGAGGTGTCCATCAGCTCGGCTTGAAGTAAGGGCGCCGCCGATTTTAGCTCAGTCTCAGTGCCCTTTTCATCGGTATATACCACACGATATTGGGTGGGTTTATCGATAACGACCGACTTCTCATCATCAACGAAGTCGCAATGGGCCATAGTAGAGACGTGGGTCTTAGAGTCAGAACTCCAAGGTTTCATAGAATGGGGATTGGCACGGGCATAAGCCTTAACTGCTTTTGGTGCGCGGCGATCTGAGTTCCCCTCACGTAGTACTGGGTTAACCGCACTGCCTTTGACTTTATCAAAGCGTGCTCGAATCTCTTGTTCTTTCTCATTCTGTGGATTGTCTGGGAAATCTGGCACCGCAAAGCCTTTGTCTTGTAACTCTTTGATAGCGGCTTTTAACTGATGGATAGAGGCACTGATATTGGGCAGTTTAATGATATTGGCTTCCGGCTTTAACACCAGCTCCCCCAGTTCAGTAAGAGCATCTGGTACTCGCTGCTCTGGGCTTAAGTAATCTGGGAAAAGGGCGAGGATACGTGCCACTAGAGAGATATCACTGACTTCAACCTCGATTCCAGCAGTGTCGGTAAAAGCCTCAACGATAGGTAAAAAAGACTGAGTGGCTAGGGCAGGGGCTTCATCTGTTTTGGTATATATAATTTTTGACATGGTTATAGTAAATCCTTTTTATCACCAGTCGCCGTAAAACCACCCACTTTAGGGGGTGGATATAAGGCGACACACACTGTCGTAAGAAGTCGTTAAAGGGTTGTAAGCTAAAATTAATCTTGCCATACTAAGCATATGAAAACACTCAAGCTACGCATTAAAAACAAACACATAAAAGAGCTGAATCGTCTAAGCGGTTCAGTGAACTTCGTGTGGAACTATGTCAATGCGTTAAGTTTTGAGCATCTAAAACGTACCGGTAAGTTTTTTAGTGCTTATGATCTAAGTGAGTACACCAAAGGAAGCGGTGAGTATTTAGGATTACACAGTCAGACCTTACAGGCTATCAATGAAACACATGCTAAATCACGTAAACAATTTAAAAAAGCCAAACTTAACTGGCGTACC
>NZ_FUGE01000022.1 GCF_900162825.1 Psychrobacter piechaudii | reverse complement strand
GCTGCCATAAAATAAGTGACAGTAGTCCAAAAGGTAGAGCAGGTTTGCGAATAAGAGGATGGACTTGTGCTGAGTGTGGCACATGGCATGATAGAGATACCAATGCTGCTAAGAATATCCTTGCGGTCGGGCTTGACCGTCTAGCTGTAGGAATCCCCTCGGTTTAGCGAGGGGAGGAGGTCAACTAGTTCAGCAATAGAAGCTTTTCAAAGCAAATACTGATAAAAACATAAAAAAGCCGCAGGAAGAACCCACGGCTTTTTTATTACTAATTAAACCTGACAGTTAGATTAACTGGCAGCCATAAAGCCACCAATAACAGCGACCACACCACCTAAAGCACGAGTGATACGGTTGTCTGATTTTTGCATAGCTGCGCCTAAAGCACGACCACCAAAAGTAATCGCAAGCGTAGCCGCTACGAAGCCAATCATATAAGTCACGATATTAGAGCCGGCTGCCATCTCAGCACCATGCGCATAGCCATGAGCAATCATAAATAGAGCAACCAAGGTGCCACCAATCGCTGTCGGTAATTTAGCCAAGGTTGCAATCAATACCCCAGCCAGTAGAACTGACATGGCGATACCAGTCTCGACACCCGCTAAGCTAACGCCAGCCCAAGCGATTGCCGCACCCAATACCATACCACCCACTACGAATAGTGGCGTACCACTTTTCATAGTGTCATTTTGACGCATACTCCAAAAGCCAATAGCGGCCATAGCCAATAAGTGGTCAAGCCCCATAAATGGGTGCATTATGCCGCTTAAAAAGGCATTATGAGTGTGCAGAACATCACCGTGGCCTGGGTGAGCTAGAGCAAGGCTAGCCGTTAGCATTAGACCTGCGGTAAGCATGAATTTAGACAAGTTTTTCATGAGTTAATTCCTTGAGTTGTTTAATGGTTTTATGAGAGTTATAGAACAGTTATTTGACGGTTGTTTGGTTTTCTAGTTATAAAGACAACCGTCTTTTGTTATTACTATAATCAAATCTAGTATGGCTAATTAAGCGTTAGCGTTTTGCTTACTAGGACGGCGCTCAGGCAACATGCCTTTGTCTAAGATGAAGCTGATGATTTCTTCAACGCCCACACCATCATATAAGTTGGTGAAGATAAATGGACGTTCGCCACGCATTTTCTTCGAGTCACGTTCCATCACATCTAAAGAGGCGTGAACTTGCTCTGCGATATCAATTTTGTTGATGATTAATAAGTCTGACTTGGTGATACCAGGGCCACCTTTACGAGGAATCTTATCACCAGCGGCCACATCAATAACGTATAAAGTTAAATCAGACAGCTCAGGGCTAAAAGTTGCCGCTAAGTTGTCACCGCCAGACTCTACCAATACCAACTCTAAATCTGGATGGCGGTTTTGTAAGTCGTCAATGGCCGCTAAGTTCATTGATGCGTCTTCACGAATGGCAGTGTGCGGACAGCCGCCAGTTTCCACACCGATAATACGGTCTGCTGGCAGGGCATCATGCTTCAATAAGAAGTCAGCGTCTTCACGGGTATAGATGTCGTTGGTCACAACAGCAATGTTGTAATGGTCTTTTAAGGCGCTGCATAATTGGCGTAAAAGGGCGGTTTTGCCTGACCCAACTGGGCCACCTACACCAACTCGTAAACAATGTTTCATAAAATATTTTCCTTATTATTGCGACACATATAAGTGCAAAATTAAAAAAGTCACACAAACCGTTTAAGCAAATACTAGCTTCTAAACAGCCGTGAGTATTGAGTCTCGTGCTGTGCACTGCCTAGCGCCAGACCGGGCATAATAGGGCCCAAGTCTTCATCAGCTAAAGCCAATGCAGTGTCTACGGCCGATACTAATTTGGGACGTAGTTGCTCATTGAGACGCTGTGCTGCGGTATGTCCTAATGGCATGGCTTTACAGGCGACCGCCAATTGGTTTTCAAGCCAAGCCCACGAAAAGCCAAGTAAGCTTTGGCGCACCGGAACATTGCGGGTATGTGCGGTCCAAGCAAAGACAGTCACATAACCGGGCTCATCTGGCAGTGCAGCATCTCCCTGCTCAGGCTTGGGCTGAATATCTAAGCTGGTCAACAGCCGAGTGAGTGCAAGCCCTAGGCGAATATCTTCGTCACTAAGCTCAGCACTCTCACGGTTGGCATGAATCCACTCGTTCCAGTAGACCAAACCTTGGCTGTCTTGATTGGCCCAGCAGTTCTGTAGTCTGGCAAGCACCGGTAGCTCACAGCGGGTTAAACCATCATTTAACACGCCCTCAAGCCATTGACACAGCTCTTGCTCCGTGGTTACCCAGCCCAACTCAAAGGCACTTTCTAGGCCTTGCGACCAAGCAAAAGCACCAATAGGCAGAGCAGGGCTGATCAATTGCATCAGCCCGAGTAACGCTAAGTCACTAATGGCACTGGTCGGCTCATTAGTGATCATGGTGTCCACCGTGATGTGAGTGGTCATGTGAGTGATGATGACCGTGGCCATGTCCATGACCATGTGAATGATGGTGACCGTGTCCATGTGAATGGCTGTGTGCATGTTCACGGCCGGCTTGGGCATAGGCTCCTGACTCAGGGTCAAATGGTGCTTTGTGATGAGTTAGCTCAGCGCCCAGTAGCTCTGCCAGCTCTTCAAGCACATGGTCGGGTGGGAAGCGTACCCAGTGAAGGCCGTCTTCATCTGAGCCAATGGCCAGTGACACATGACGATTGCCCAAGTGATAGCATAAGCGCGCTAAAGGCAGGCCATTTTCAATATACGCAGTGGTCACATCTTCATCAGCGGCCAATACTTGGATGATTTCACCGCTATCAGCTTGTAGCAAATCACCATGACGTAGCACAGGACCACGATCTAAAAATAGCCCCACCTCGCGGTTGTTATCAGTAGTCGCTTTTAGGCGACCCCGAATACGCAGCTCATAAGGCAAGGTTAAGGTGTCAAAAACCTCTGCAGGAGCCTGTTCACTGCCATTAAGTCTTTGGGTTAATTGCAACATGTTAATTTCCTTCAAAGTGGGTTAGAACAAGTGATAACGCTGAGCCAGAGGCACTTCGGCTAAAGGCTCACAAGTTAGCAGTTCACCATCTGCGCGCACTTCATAGGTTTCTGGATCTACCATTAAGTTTGGGCAGAAGTCGTTTAATTTCATGTCTTTTTTACGCATTTGGCGCACATTTTTACAGGCAACCAAGCGGCTCTTTAGACCCAGCTTTTCTTCTATGCCATTATTCATGGCAGCTTGGCTGACGAAGGTTACACGGGTGGCAGAAACTGCACCGCCTAGGGCACCAAACATACGGCGATAGTGAACCGGCTGTGGAGTTGAGATAGCGGCATTTGGATCCCCCATAGCAGCCCCAGCAATCATGCCACCTTTTAGAATAATGGAAGGTTTAACCCCAAAAAATCCTGGTTTCCACAGTACTAAGTCTGCAAGCTTACCCACTTCGATTGAGCCAACTTCATGCGATACGCCATGGGTAATCGCAGGGTTGATGGTGTATTTAGCAATGTAGCGCTTAACCCGGAAGTTATCGGTACCACGTTCTTTATCTTCAGGAAGTAGACCACGCTGAACCCGCATCTTATGCGCAGTTTGCCAAGTACGACAGATTACTTCACCGATACGGCCCATGGCTTGTGAGTCTGATGAAATCATCGAAATTGCGCCGATATCGTGCAAGATATCTTCAGCAGCGATGGTTTCACGACGAATACGAGAGTCAGCGAAGGCCACGTCTTCTGGGATGTTAGGATCTAAATGGTGACACTCCATCAGCATGTCTAAATGCTCATCAACGGTGTTGATGGTGTAAGGACGAGTAGGGTTGGTTGACGACGGCAATACGTTTGGCTCACCACACGCCACAATAATATCAGGAGCGTGTCCGCCGCCAGCACCTTCAGTATGGTAGGAGTGAATACAGCGGTCTTTGAATGCCTCTAGGGTTTCTTTGACGAATCCGGACTCATTTAAGCTATCAGCATGTAGGGCAATCTGAATATCATAACGGTCAGCGATATCTAGTGCATTGTTAATAGTTGCTGGGGTGGCAGCCCAGTCTTCATGAACCTTCAGGCTCATAGCCCCTGCTTTAACTTGCTCCTCAAGAGCCTCTGGTGAGCTACTACTGCCTTTACCTAATAATCCGATGTTTATAGGCAACTGGTCCACTGCTTGCATCATACGTGCGATATACCAAGGACCTGCAGTATTGGTAGTGGCCACAGAGCCTGTAGCAGGGCCGGTACCGCCACCAATCATGGTGGTCATCCCGCTCATTAAAGCTTCATCAACCTGCTGAGGGCAGATGTAATGCACGTGGGTATCAATAGCCCCTGCTGTTAGAATTTGACCTTCACCAGCGATAATCTCGGTACCTGCACCGATATTCATGGTGACTCCAGGCTGTGTATCAGGGTTACCCGCTTTACCAATGGCCGCAATACGGCCATCTTTTAAGCCCACGTCAGCTTTTTCGATGCCCCACCAGTCAATAATAATAGCATTGGTAATCACCGTATCCATGACTTGATCAGAGCAGAGCTGGCTTTGACCCATACCATCACGAATGACCTTACCACCCCCAAAGACCACTTCTTCACCATAATGAGTGTGATCTTTTTCAATCTCAATCCACAGCTCAGTGTCGCCTAGGCGGATGCGGTCACCCGTTGTCGGTCCATATAAATTGGCATAAGCTTCGCGATTAATTTTCATTATTTTTCTCCTGAGCTTGATTCTGATCTATTGCTCCCATCACCTCGCCTCTAAATCCATAGATACGGCGCAATCCCCCATAAGGGATGAGTGAAACCTCTCTTTTTTGACCAGGCTCAAAGCGTATAGCTGTCCCTGCAGGTATCGCTAAACGGTGCCCATAAGCCTTTTCACGATCAAAGCTTAAGGCACTATTTGTTTCTGCAAAATGATAATGAGAGCCTACTTGGATCGGACGGTCGCCTAAATTAGCCACTTCAATTACAAAGCTTTCACGGCCGACGCACAACTCAATGTCTTCGTCTTTTAACTGATATTCACCAGGAATCATGACTTATCTCCTAAACGATGGGGTTGTGAACGGTGACCAACTTGGTGCCGTCCGGAAAAGTGGCTTCTACTTGAATGCTTTCAATCATTTCAGCGACACCATCCATCACATCATCGCGAGTAAGGATCTCGCGTCCTGCACTCATCATCTCAGCGACAGTACGACCTTCACGCGCGCCTTCCATAATGGCACAGCTAATAAGGGCAATGGCTTCTGGATAATTTAGCTTAAGCCCCTTTGCTTTGCGGCGCTCTGCTAATAAACCCGCTGTGAATAACATTAATTTATCTTTATCTCTGGGGGTAAGTTCCATTATGTGCTCCGTTTTTTATTGCTATTGTTATTTAAGTCTTATACCAGGTAGGGCATAAGCACAGAGAAATCATTGATAATACAAAGTTTTGCGATTAGTTATTTGTAATAAGCTTGCTTGCTAATTAGGTTAGCCAAATACGGGGAGTGACCGACTTAACGCCGATCAGTCTTGGGCGCAGAATCTCGCGAGCTTGCTGCAATAAGTCCCAAGCCTCATTACGCTCCATGCCCAAATAACGTAGCAGCAATACGCCGCGGCGATAGGTTACAGCCCAATTATGATTGGGGGCAATCTTGTCACGCAGTTCGCTGATGGTGGCTTCAGGGTCGCTTAGACCCACTGCCCATAAAGTGGCGTGTACTGTGGCACCACCTTGTCCCCATTTACCAGCAAATCTAGGATGTGTGGGGTCAATGACTTGGCGTTCTAGCCACAGCGGACGACCGTTTTGGGTTAATTGAAAATGCTGTTCAATAATACCGCTAACATAAGGTAAATCGCTTGCAGGACGGCCCAAACCAATAATCTCCCAACCTAGACACTTAGCGGTTTCGGCCAAATCAATAATAACCATCTGTTGACCGCGTGAGCCATCAAAAGCTAGGGTTTCTTGCGGTAACCATTCAAGTACCGCATCCTCGGCAACCTTCAGATGCGTGTGCTGAGTCCAAGCCACACCATTGCTATCAGCGCGGTATAGTTTATTCGCTGCAGGGGTGGTCAGCAGAGTGTGAGCATTTTTATCCACACTGACAGCTATGTTCAATGAGTCACCACTGGCCAAACCACCAGGGGGGTGTAATAAGTAGATATGACAGCAGCCATTGCGGCCTTCAGGATAAAACGCGCGTTGGACGCGAAGTGGGCCATAGTGACGCGCCACATTCATGCGAGTAATTGAAGTATCGCGCTCTGGATAAGCTGCAAACCCTAGGGTTAAAGAGGCTTCCCAGCGGCGATTGGCATCAAAACGATGGCCATAGTCGAGGGTATCCTTTGGTGACAAAGGAGGTGTAGATAAAGTTGTCATGCTGTAAAAGACCCATTTATTATGAGCCTAGGTTGGTTTCAGCCTAAGCAAAAGTGTACAAAATAAACTTTAGAAAATTCGAAATAATTACTTATAAATTAAGCATGAAGCTTAGTATGGGTAATGGGACATTACCAAATCAGAGAGGACAGATCTTTTTTTGCCAAGAGAAACAGTGAATGCAAGATGTCAGCATTAGCTAGGCGATAAAAAAGACGTGTGAAATATAAGTAAGAAAGCGGTAGATAGCAATCTTGGTGCTGTTATACCGTATATGGCACTTTTATACATCCTAACGTAATTTGAGTCAAGTCCATTTTTCCCATAAAAAAACCTTCTAAAAAAGCCTATCAATTAATTTTTAACAGTCAGATCTTATCAGGTTAACAATGAAGCTCTCTATTCAGGCCTCATTGCTATTGTTGTATAACGCTTTACTGGTATAACTTTGACCTCCTCCCCTCGCTAAACCAAGGGGATTCCTACAGCTAGACGGTCAAGCCCGACCGCAAGGATGTTCTTAGCAGCATTGGTATCTCTATCATGCCATGTGCCACACTCAGCACAAGTCCATCCTCTTATTCGCAAGCCTGCTCTACCCTCAAGCTACTGTCACTTATTTTAAGGCAGTACGAGCAGGTCTGGGTAGTGTAACTCTCATTTACGATCTCAAGCTGACAACCTGCAT
>NZ_FUGE01000040.1 GCF_900162825.1 Psychrobacter piechaudii | reverse complement strand
GGTAGAGCAGGTTTGCGAATAAGAGGATGGAGGTGTGCTGAGTGTGGCACATGGCATGATAGAGATATCAATGCTGCTAAGAACATCCTCGCGGTCGGGCTTGATCGTCTAGCTGTAGGAATCCCCTCGGTTTAGCGAGGGGAGGAGGTCAATGACAAAATTTAAGCAATATAGATTTAGGGCGTTGCTTTGCTGAATTAATTACACTTTTCGGAGGCATTTAAAAACACAATTCCCCATCCCGGCTTAGATTCTTGTTAAAATAGCCGGATATAATTTTACCCCTATTTCTACGTCACGGTTAGATACCCTTTATCTTAATGTGTATATTGACCTGACTTAACTTTGAATTAGACTTGCCCAATTGGACATCACTATGAGTAATAATACCTCTGCCATCAAAGAAGACCGTATTTTAATTATCGATTACGGCTCACAGTACAGCCAGCTTATTGCCCGCCGTGTGCGCGAAGCCGGTGTTTTCTGTGAGATGTATCCTTATGACATCGACACTAGCCGTATTGAAGAATTTGGTGCCAAAGGCGTTATCTTATCAGGGGGTCCTGAAAGTGTGCACGATGAAAACAGCCCAAAAATCAATCAAGCTTTGTTTGATTTGAATGTGCCTATTTTAGGTATTTGCTACGGCATGCAAGCGATGGCCGATCACTTTGGTGGTAAAGTGCAAGCCAGTGACGTTCATGAGTTTGGTGCAGCGACCATTGAGATTACCGGGTCTAGCACCTTGCTTGATGGTATTGAAGATGAGAAGCAAGAAAACAGCCGCTTGCATGTGTGGATGAGCCACGGTGATAAGGTTGTTGAAGCGCCGCAAGGCTTTGAAGTGGTGGCCAGTACCCCAAGTTGCCCCATCGCAGTGATGGTCAATGAAGACAAAAAATACTACGGCCTACAGTTCCATCCAGAAGTAACTCATACCCTACAAGGCGATGTGTTGTTGTCGCGCTTTGTGCATCAAATTTGTGATTGTGCCGGCAGCTGGACGCCAGATAACATTATCGACATGCGCGTTGAGCAGCTAAAAGAGCAAATCGGTGACAAACAGGTTTTATTAGGCTTATCGGGCGGTGTTGACAGCTCTGTTGTAGCAGCTTTACTGCACAAAGCCATTGGCGATCAGCTGACCTGTGTGTTTGTGGATAACGGCCTATTACGTCTGCATGAAGGCGACCAAGTCATGCAAGTATTCGCTGAAAATATGGGCGTAAAAGTGGTCCGTGTTGATGCCGAAGACTGTTTCTTAACGGCGCTGGCAGGGGAGTCTGAGCCAGAAGCGAAACGTAAAATCATTGGTAAGACTTTCATTGATGTCTTCTCTGATGCAGCTCGTGATATCAGCCAAGGTAGTGATGGCAAGCCAGTAGAGTTCTTGGCTCAAGGCACTATTTATCCTGACGTTATCGAGTCAGCGAAGTCGCATCAAGGTAAGGCCCATGTCATTAAGAGTCACCATAACGTAGGCGGTCTACCTGATGACCTGCAGTTTGAGTTGGTCGAGCCATTACGCGACCTATTTAAAGATGAAGTGCGTAAATTGGGTATCGCGTTAGGCTTACCGCACAAAATGATTTACCGTCATCCGTTCCCAGGACCAGGTCTAGGCGTGCGTATCTTGGGTGAAGTGAAAAAAGAATACGCTGATATCCTACGTCAAGCGGACGCTATCTTTATGCAAGAGCTTGAGAAATCAGGCTGGTACGAAAAGACCGCACAAGCCTTTGCGGTATTTACCCCAGTGAAATCTGTGGGTGTGGTTGGTGATGGCCGCCGTTATGCTTGGGTTATTGCCTTACGTGCGGTTGAAACCATCGACTTTATGACCGCGCGCTTTGCTCATTTACCATATGACTTAATTGAGACCGTCAGTAACCGTATCATGAACGAAATCGCGGATGTCTCTCGTGTGACTTATGACGTATCAAGTAAGCCGCCTGCGACTATTGAATGGGAATAAGATTAAGTTGTAGTAGGTTCTAAACAGTATTTTTAACTAAAAAAGAGTAATGCCAGTCAGTTAAACAAGAGACTTAGCGGAGATATGGTTTTTTAAAACCAGAGAACTCCATAAACAGGGGTTTCTAGAAAAAACGAATTTCAGAATTTCGCTATAAAATCTCTTAACTGACTGGCATTACCCGACTGGGTGCTTTTTTAAGGTCTTAAATAATTGTTTTACAGCTTCAACAAGACTTTTCCTTTCTTACCTTTTTGAACTTTACCAGACACCGCTTCCTTAATGTCTTCAAGATCGTAAATGGCTTCTACTGGTAGTGTAAGCTGTTTATTCACCCCACGTTCAATGAGCTCATTGATTAAGCGTTTTTTGTTTTCAATATCCATTTCACGGCTGGTTTTACTGCCCCAAAACCCTTTAATCACTGCTTGTTTAAAAATCAAATTACTGGGGTTTAAAACCATGGGCTCACCCGCCATGACACCGAAAGAGACCAAAGTGCCATTGGGACCCAATAGGTCTAATAAGTCATTGCTGGCCTGACCGCCTAAAGAATCTACAGCGGCACTGATTTGAGAATCGCCAACAAGTTCACGGACCTTGTCTTTCCAGTCTGATTGGGAAATATCAATAGTATGTTTAATACCTAAGTCAGTCAGCTCTTGAACCGCTTCGGCTCGGCGCACCAAGCTAATGGTGTGGATGCCACGGGCAGCTGCTATCATTGCAAAAGATTTTCCCACTGCGCCGTTAGCGGCATTTAAGATGGCCCATTGACCCGGCTGTAACTGCATAAACTCCAGCAACATCAAGGCACTAAGGGGCATGGCAATCAATTGTGCCGCTATTTCATCTTCAAGCTCATCGGGCACAGCGAACACCATAGTGGCTGGCGCGGTGAAGTACTCCGCCCAAGTACCATGGATACTGGCCGCGGCTACCCGATCGCCGACCGAGAAACCTTTAACGTTTTCACCTATCGCATCGATTACCCCTAAAGCCTCACTTCCAGCTGTGGCGGGTAAATCTGGTTTATCCCCATATTGTCCCTTTATAGTAATCAAATCATGATTGTGAATGCTGGCTAAGATAGTTTTTACCCGAACCTCATTGGGACCAGGTTGAGGCATAGGGCTGTCAATTATGCTTAAAACATCAGAGGGTTTGCCAAAAGCGTTATAAGAAGCACTGCGCATGGGAGAATCCTTTTTTATTATTGATCGTCAAATAGCTTTCTAGTTTGATCTTATAGGGGTTATAACCATAACAAGGCACCGAGGAGGCTATCAGTATTACTTTGGTTAATAGTTGATTCAGTTAATAGCGTGGGGTAGCTTTGAATCCACGTTTACTCTGGATCAATCACTTCAAAGTCGCCATTGACCATATCAGTGAGCAGCGGATCGCCTTTATCATTCACTCGAAATAAGCCATATTTTGCTTGCTCAAAAGCCGCGGCTTGACCCTCTTGAAAGAAAAAAGCATTAGTAGCGATTTTTAGCTGGCCCTGACGCAGCCGATACGCCAAAAGCAATTCCTCTTTTGCCAAGCTTAATTGATCCTCCTCGGACGGACTGACCAATCGCACAAAATGACCCACCCCTTGCGTATCCTTTTTAATCACCACTAAACCGTCTTGAGACAGGCTATATAAACTTTCTATCGGCTGTTGATCCTCGGTAGTGGCTAATTGCTTTTCTATTGCTGCCATAATTTGCTCAGAGATAGCATAATTTAAGGCCATATAATCGCCTTGCATCAAGCTGCGCGGGTCAACTGGAGCCAGTGGTAGGAGTACCTTCTCAGCAGTGGCCAGATGGATTTCATATTTTTTTATCCCCAGATTCACCGCCACTAATACGACTATTAGACCAACAATTGCCAGTAATAGGTTTAATTTAGAAGAGGCCTGAGCGGTAGGCTTTAATCCAACTGATCTCATGGTAACTCCTCATCTTTTGTGGTTGTCTCTTCAGGCGTAGCAGTTTTAAGCTTAGGCAGACTGGTATCGTCAGAGTAAGCTATCTTTATGAGTTTATAAATCGCAAACAACACTAGGGAGACCGCCAATAATGACCCTGATTTCTGGAGCAAACTGGTATCGAGCTGATAGTAATACCAAAATATATAACCCACCAGGGCACTAATGCCTAAAGCCAACAAGGTCTTATTGGCATTGGCAATAGCCAACACAATTACTAGGCTGGTGGCCAAAACGCCAGAGATATAAATAGAAACCACGCCTAAGCCGATAACAGCTAAGGCAATCAGTCGGCCTATTTTTGAAGTGAGCTTTAACGAATACTGGTTCAAAATAATGTGGGCCACATATAAACAGACAGCGATAAGTAATCCCTGAGACAAGAAATAGTTGTAAACGAAGTCGCCTGCGATCCCAGCGATAGATTGTGAGTTTTCAGCGACAATAAACACCACCGACACCATAAGTAACACTATAGTACTGGCGTAATTCAGGGGTCTAAACAGGGTGTACCTGTTTGGGGTATCACTGGCCTTAGCAGTAGTCCTTACTTTTGAGTTGGGCAAAGAAACCACGCTGGCAATCAGGGCCAATAAAGGAGCCGATAATTCAGGTAATTGAAAATAACTGAGTAACCAAACCAAACACCCTAAAGCTATAAAGGCACTGAAAAAACGATGCAGGGTGTCTTTAAAGACCAGCAACAAAATTAATTGAAGCAGCATAAAGGTTGAAATCACTGCCAAAGTAGCTTCAAACTGCTCAACCAGAGCGACCGCTAAAAATACCTGAGCTGACAAGCTTAAAGCAAAGGCGAGACCATCACTAAAGGCATACGGTTTATGTAGAGTATGAGGATTTTGACGTTTGAATAATCCTAGGTTAAATAGCACAAAACTAACCAATAGCAGTAGCCCACTTAGTATCAGCTTCATCAGCGTATCGCGCAGAGTGTTGCCAAAAACTACCATTAAAAATCCGGTTATTAGTGCTCCAGAAAATAGGCCACTTAAGGTTAATAACAGCTGTATATACCAAGGAGTACTGACTGTAGAGGGGGTAGGGGTATCTTCTACCTCTACAGAAACTGGGTCTATTGTGGGCTGAGGCAGTGACTGAGGCAGAAATTCGGGCGACTGCTTGTCCACAGTGGACGGCTGTTTTATCGAGTGATTTAATTGGCGTAACCAATTTACAGCAAGAGCAGTGAGGCCGATAAGTAAAAACGCCATAACAAATAAAGCTGCATCACCTAAATGGGGGGCAATATACTGCGAGGCCATCACCATCAGCACTAGGATTACTGAGCCACTAAGCAAGGTAAGCATCAGTAGATCGACTTGCTGTCTATAAAAGCGCCAATAAAAGAAAGCCATAATACCCGCCCACGCCGCAAGACTGATGGGGGTTGCCACTCCCTTCTCGAAAAGAAAAACGGAAAACAGCCCTAAGCGTGTTGCCCAAAACATCACTACTATGGCTATGAGATACAAGCTCCAGTGCAAAGAGCGACCGCTGAGCTTAGGCTGAGCTTTACCTTTAAATGCCATCAAACCCAGGATAAGGGCCACAAGATTTACCGCGGTCAAGACCAGCAGACGCAGTAAGTCGAAGGAGACAGCACTGGTAACTAAAAAACCAGCGGCTGAGGTATAAAACAGGAAGCTTACGTTAATCAGCCCCAACCAAAGCAGCCAAAGTGCTGGCAGGCGAGCCGCAATGACCCATGGAATAATCAAAACCGCCCAACCAAAAAATAGCTGCCAACTGTCAGCCCCTGTCTGATAAACCTGACCCACTAAGGCCAATAGGCTGCCAGTTATTAGGCTAGCAATAAGCAGTAACAGCGGTTGGCCCAGCTTAAAAATACCTCTATGAGCGAGTAGCGCATAGCCTAAAACGGTGAGGACTAAGGCCGCCTCTACTAATCCAAATTTCCCCAGCTTACCTAGAGCCATCCAGTTATAAGCCACGAAAAACACCATAGCCAATACCAGTGAAATGGCAGAGGTTATCGCAGTAAATCGAATAAAGAAGTGGTACCAAGTCTCACTGCTAACAACAGGGGTAGCCGTTTGAGTTGGAGAGCTTGATGGGGGCGAAGTAGGGGTAGAGGCGGACGTCATAATGCTCTCGATACTAGAGGTTGCTGGTTACTAATTTGGGAGTAACAATCTCGCTGTGTTATCAGCGTGCATGAGAACAGCATACAGCAGACAGAGGGATTGGCAATATTTGTAAAAGGTAACCACGTTCAATCTATAGGTTAAATTATTAGGTTAAACCACTAGCGATATCCGGCTAATTTTTCAATTCTGCTAAAACTAAGTCAGTCAGTTACAAGATAACAAGAAAATAAACTTCCTAGTCAAACCTAATGTAAGTAGTTGATAATTAAACATTAACTTTAAATTTCATAACATGAATACATGAATATTTGTTGACACGATGATATATTTTTTTTCTCTGCACACGACAAAAAAAACAAAAAAGTCTGTTAAAGCAAAGGCATAATAGTAATTTTTAAGACGAATCAGACCATGCCAAACTTTAACAGACTTAGTGAAACTTTAACCCAAAACCTGAGTATGAACAAGGCAAGAATCAATTGTTTGAGCCTAATGATAATAGCCC
>NZ_FUGE01000041.1 GCF_900162825.1 Psychrobacter piechaudii | reverse complement strand
AATGTATATTATGTTAAACTAAGGGTACCATACAATAAGTTCATGGGATTATAATTATATGATAAATCCCTATAAAGATTGGTTGATGATTGATTAATTCTCATACGTATTACCTATTCATAAAGTCATCTTCATCACCACTAATACAGTTACTAGCTGAGCTGTCTTAAGGAGTTAATGTACAGAGCTATCATTAATCCTATTGTATTTGTAATCGAGCTTAACGTATTAAACCATGTCGCTAGTTAACCTGTTTGATAAACTTGTTCTACTCATCATTGCTAAGTTTACTACCTTCATACTGCACAATAAGCCCTCTGAATAATCTGTCACTCCTAATCATCACCTAATAAACAAATCACTCATCAATCGATTGTTGGTAGCTTAGCCGACTTCCTGATTAATGCGAATGTGCTTGAACTACGTTAGGTACAGAAGTATTAGCCACCAAGTGACAATCAGCTCAAAGTAAAAGCAATAACCCTTCTGAATGCCTATTACTCTATATCATTGATAAGAACGTATACAAACTCTGATAATGCTCCTACTTGGCATCTCAGTAAGTCCAAGTCTATATACACCTTATAGCTGCTATTATCATAGCTAACTACGTTTCCATTTAGAGTCACCAAAACAGCCTTCCTGATTAGTGAAACATTCATTGGTCTTTTCTAACATCTCTCGTTCTTACTGAGATATTTTAATCTAAAGCATTGAGTTGATACCTTCCAAATTTGCACAGAACAGTACTATCACCCTGATTAAGGTATTCTGTGCGAGTACAGGAGCACGGTATTTTTATATTAACTATAGGTCATTGTTTTTAATAGAAAATTAACTCTTTTAAATCGTGAACCTAAATTTAGGTAGCCATAAGTTAAATAGACTGTTTTAGAGTCACTGATAGCATGGGTTTTGAGCGTCGGATAAAGTCCGACATATCCTACTAATATGCGTATCAGCCTGTCTTTCAAACTTTTATTCATTGCGTCTACCAACTGATAAATACTGACAAATAAAATATCTTTAGAATTATGTGCATTTTTACAGTGTCATCGTACCGCTTATACCCATCGCTTACTGCGGTGAAAACAAGGCCGTGATCGACCTTGTTTTATGCACTACTTTTTTGACTATTCTTGATAGCGAGGATAATCACTATAGCCAATGGCAGTGCCACCATACATCGTGGCAGGATCTGCCTCATTGAGTGGCCAATGATTGGCTATGCGTTCAGGTAAATCGGGATTAGCAATAAAAGGACGACCAAAAGCAAATAAATCCCCATAACCTTTAGATAATATATCGACCGACTTCTGCACAGTGTACTTACCGGCATAAATAATACGTCCTGAAAACTCAGCTCTGACCGCTTGATAAAAAGGCTCTGGCAAATCAGGCGCATTATCCCAATCAGCCTCTGCAATGGATAAGTAAGCAATGCCCGCCTGTTCAAGTACTTTAATCGCTTCAATATAGGTATGATGAGGGTCTGCTTCTACTAAGCCTAGATACACACGAGTCTCATCCGTGCTGGCAAATAAAGGCGCAAAACGTACGCCTAAACGATCAGCGCCAACCACTTCACTGACGGCGGCAACCACTTCTTTTAAAAAAACGCAGACGATTGGTCAACGAACCACCATATTGATCATCACGTGTATTGCTATGCTCAGAGATAAATTGATTGACCAAATACCCATTGGCACAGTGTAGCTCTACCCCATCAAAACCTGCTTCTAGTGCGTTGCGCGCGGCTTGTGCATACATAGCGACCAATTCACCCACTTCTTCTGTGCTCAGTGCCCGTGGCTCACTTGGGTCGGCTAAAGCGCCCTCGCCTGGACCTGTCTCAATAAACACTTTGACGTTAGTGGCAGTAATGGCAGATGGAGCGATAGGCTGCGCTTGATTGGGTTGTAAGCTGGTATGAGACACGCGGCCAACGTGCCACAGCTGCGCAAAAATAATACTGCCTTTAGCATGTACTGCTTGCGTGACTTTTTTCCAGCCTTCAATTTGCGCTGGTGAATGAATCCCGGGCGTCCACGCGTAGCCTTGGCCACGCGGCTCAATCTGTGTACCTTCAGTCACCATAAAACCTGCTGAGGCACGCTGTGCATAATAGCTTGCCATTAAATCATTAGGGATATTGTCAGGTTGCGTGCTACGAGAGCGCGTCAAAGGCGGCATCACGATACGGTTTTTAAGGGTATAAGGTCCAAGTTGTACAGATGAAAATAACGCACTGGTATTCTTCATTTTTAGCACATTTAGCATAGCTTGTTTCATAACACTCTCTTTTAAAGCAAACGGATAGGCGTATTTTTTGAGCCACTGAATCTATTTTTAGGTTTAATGGGCTGCTTAAGTAATGTTGGTTAGCATAGAGTTTTGTAGGTACAATTAGAAACAAGCCTTTCTTGTCTAGGGTACAACTATTAATGGTAAGTGTTATGAATGGTATGAATCGGCTAGATATCAAGCAGCTTAGAGTATTGCAGGCACTACTTGATCTAAAAAATCTCTCGCAAGTTGCGCGCAAAATGGGACTGACGCAACAAGCGATTAGTGAGCAGTTGCGTAAGCTACGGGATTTGTTTGATGATCGTTTGTTTATTCGTCAAGGCAATAGCATGGTGGCAACACCAAAAGCACTAGCAATGCGGCAGCCGATTGACGAGATATTAAAACAGTTGGAAGTATTGTTAGAGCCAGAAGTGTTTACGCCGCAAACCTACAAAGGCGTCTTTACGATTAGTGCAACCGACTATGCGACGCAGGCATTATTGCCGCAGTTATTTAGTATCACACGCTGTGAAGCGCCTCATTTAAAGCTGATAGTGAGAGATTTTGCATCAGACAATATCAATCAGCTGATTGCGGCAGGCGAACTTGATTTACTGATTACTTTTCCAGAGTTTATCCCTGACAATTTATCGTATGTGACGCTATTTGAAGAACAGCATTTATGTGTGACGGGTTATAAAAACACCTTTGCAACAGAGATATTCACACTGGCGCAAGTTGCCGCACACCCACAGCTGGTGGTATCGCCTTCGCGTGCCAATTTGCGCGGATCGCATGATCAATGGTTTGCAGAAAAAGGGCTTAAACGCCATATTGTGATGTCAGTTCCTAGCTTTTCAGCCGTGCCAGATATCCTGCACACCACCGACATGATTGCCTTTTACCCTGCGCGACTATTACCAAATAATAAAGTCAAAGAGATTGAAATCGAAGCATTACCGCCCACCTTTAAGGTAATCGCAGCATGGCATCCACGTACCAGTGACAGTGGTATACATCGCTGGTTAATTGAGCAATTACGAAATTTATAGTTAAAAGATTAGCCTGTCTTAAAGTCATCTTATTGAGCATTTAGGCTAACCCTATATTTTATGCAACACTCTCAAAAGTAGGTATAAGATGTTTATCGGTGATGGATTGCTTAATATTGCAGACTGCACGCTTACCAAATGCACCAAGGTTGTAGTCTGCAAATTCATGATATAGCGTCACCACATCGCCCATAATCAGTAATGCTGGGGTTGGCAATTTCGCTTCGGCTTGCTGCTTAGCGATACTATCAAGCGTACCGATGAGCAGTTGCTGCGTGGGCAAGCTGGCATGGCTAATCACCGCAAAAGGCGTTTTGCTATCTCGTCCCGCTGCTATTAACCCTTCGGTCAATTCATCTAGCTGATGCAATCCCATATAAAAAACGACGGTTTGGGTGCTATCTAAATGCTCGTCATAGTTATTGTTGGGCGCTCCTGATTTCTTATATGCCGTTACAAACTTCACTGTCTGCGCATGGTCTCGATGCGTCAATGGAATACCTGTACTACTAGCAGCGGCACTGGCGGCAGTAATACCGGGAATAGATTCAAAAAAGATACCATGACGCACCACTTCTTGCAGCTCCTCTCCGCCGCGTCCAAATATAAAGGGGTCGCCACCTTTGAGCCTAACGACCGTTTTGCCTGCTAGCGCGTGTTTGACCAGTAGCTCATTGATACCTTCTTGTGGTAGTGCGTGATTGGCACGGCGCTTACCGACAAATATCTTCTCTGCCGTCAGCGCACACATATCTAAAATATCCTCTGAAACTAAACTATCATAGAGCACGACATCTGCTTTTTGCATTACTCGTAATGCTTTTAACGTGAGTAGCTCAGGATCGCCAGAACCTGCACCAACCAAATGTACCGTGCCCGTTTTCACATTTTTTTCTATACCTGATGGCTCATCGCTCACTCTAATATGACAATTTATATTGGGTAAATTCTGTGAAGTTAATGCGGCAATAAAGGTAGATGAATCAGTCATGGTAATAACTCCTAATAACACTGTTAATAACGCGCAACTCTGCACCTAACAATGGCATACCTAAGAAAAGAAGAGCATATAAAATACGCTGCAAGCCCTATGCCATATTAACGATCAAACTTTGCAACAAGCACTACTTAAGACGCATACCTATCGATCAAGGCATTAATTTGACTCACACATGAACCGCAGTTAGTCCCTGCTCGGCATGCCTTTCCAACCGCGTGGGCACTCATACACTGCTGCTTGGTAATTGTTTCGATAATAATATTCTCTCCAACAGCCATACATGAACATACTAATGCACCTGGATCAACATACCCTGTCGCTGGACGACCTGCCAGCAACCACTTATAGCGTTGATTCTCTGGTATCGCATCAGTACTGGCAAAGCAATTGTTAAGCCAATGCATACTGGGTAGCTGCGCCACTTGCGGCGCAAAACAAATGCTGAGCAGTAGCTGATCGCTTGGTATGTCAGACTTTGACGTACTAATCGATGCCCGATCTATCACTTTATTATTTACCTCTACCTGCGTCGAGACGAAGCGAAGCTGCTTTGCTTGCTTGCTGCAAGTAAAGGCACTATTGATCGATTTATCGGTGAGAGATGTTTGATAGGTATTGATAAAGTGCTGCCAGTACTCAGGGTCAAGCAGTTTACTGATGACTTTGTCTACAGGGCTAGCTAAAGTAATCAAGACGCTATTGGTTTGACGACTTAAACTCCATGTCAATGCGGGTAATGAGTTTGATCTTTCAGAAATTGTATTTGTATCAGAAGAAGGTATCAGCACTCCTTGATCCTCAGGCTCTTTCTCAAAATCCAATAAAGTCTCACGCAGATGCACTATCATGGTGTCTTGTAGATCAGGATGCACCAAAATCTTGCCATAAGTTTTCATCGGTACAGGCATCACGCTGATTGCAGAATTTTTTAATTCAGGCTGTCCTGAATGTGGATCAACGACTGTTGGGATCAGCGTACCTACGCGAGCAAAACGAGCAAAGGCGTTGCTCCAATGCATCGGCATAAAGGCATCACCTGCACTCATACTGTCGCTGATAGCAACTTGCGCGAGCACCTGACTGTTTGTAGTGGTGCTCGCAACCGTACGCGGCGGCTGGCTATTTATTGATAAGTTTTTCTCATAGCAGGGACGTAGCTGTACATAATCGCCTTGGTCAACACCGAGCTGCTTGGCATCATTTGGATGCACGGTGAGCGTTGGTACAGACTCGTGTTGGTTGAGCTGCGGTGCAAGTCCTGTGCGCGTCATCGTATGCCATTGATCGCGAAGCCTACCTGTAATCAGCCGTAGGTCTAATGCCCCTGAGCTATCTTGATGAAACGTATGACTGCCGTTATTTTTTTTACTATGAGCGCTTTTCGAGCTCAATCGTTGCGTATGCCTATTGGGTATACTGGCGTGACTGGGAGGCGTAATGGCAATAAATTTCGTTTTGCTAGGTGTAATACGTGCGCCGCCCCACTGAAACGGTGTCATGACATCATATGCGTCGTGACTGAAAGAGAATACGTTTTTATTTTGCTGCTTAAGATGGTTTGGGCTTTCCTCTATCGATGCTATCGCCCCTACTACCATTGGCGAAAGATCTTTTGCTAAATTAAGATGGCGCGGTTGATTGTTTTCTGATACATCTTGGCTGGTATCATTTCTATAAGCTGTCAGAGCGATATGCTCATTAAATATATCCCTAGCATGCTGATAATCAAACCCTGCCAAACCCATGCGTTTAGCGACTTGCGACAGTATCCACCAGTCAGGCTTTGCTTGTCCGAGTGCAGGCATTAACGCCCGCTGGCGCGAGATGCGGCGCTCCGAATTGGTCACTGTGCCTGATTTCTCCCCCCAACCCTGTGCAGGCAAAACAATATCTGCACACTTAACCGTATCGCTGTCGACGGAGCAGTCAGATACAATCACCAAATCACAGGTAGCCAATGCGCGGCGAAACTTATCAGCCTCAGGCAAGCTGACGACAGGGTTGGTCGCCATAATCCAGATGGCTTTGATACGGCCATCTAGTATGGCATCAGCAGCATCGCAAGCTTTTACCCCAACTTCTGCGGCAAGCGGTTGCGGCGCTTGCCAAAAATCAGCCACCAAATGACGATGCTGCTCGTTGTCTAGGTCTAGATGCGCGGCAAGCAGGTTAGCTAATGCACCGACTTCGCGCCCGCCCATCGCATTTGGCTGACCGGTGAGTGAAAACGGACTTGCACCTACTCGGCCCACTCGCCCAGTATACAAGTGAGTATTGATAATGGCATTGACCTTGTCGGTACCACTTGCAGATTGGTTGACACCCATGCTAAATGCCGTGACGGTTTTATCATTTGCAGCAACCAGCGCATAAAACTCCTGTACCAGATCCGCACTGATACCACATGCCGTCGCCACTTTATCAATCGTCCATGTTTTTGCGGCCTCTAAGGCGGGCTTAACATCATGACACTGCTTAAGATAGTCTTTATTACCACAGCCTTCTTGCTCAAGATAATGCAGCAGTCCGTTATATAAGTGCGTATCCGTGCCAACAGCGATGGGTAAATGCAAATCAGCAAATTCACAAGAATCAGTACGACGCGGATCAATCACGATTAGTTTTTTATTAGGATCACGCTTTTTGGCGGCTAAAAACCGTCCGAATAAGATAGGATGACACCACGCCATATTGGAGCCCACCAGCACCAATAAATCACAAGACTCTAAATCTTCATAATTACTAGGCACTAAGTCTGCACCAAAAGCACGCTTATGCCCTGCAACCGCTGAGGACATACACAGTCGTGAGTTGGAGTCGATATTATTATTACCGATAAAGCCTTTTATAAACTTATTGGCAACGTAGTAATCCTCAGTAAGCAGCTGCCCTGACACATAAAACATTACGCTGTCACGCCCGTGTGTCACGATAGTGTTATTCAAACGACTGGCAATATCATCCAATACTGCCTCCCACTCGACAGGCTGCGTATCTGTCGGTTGTCCTTTTGCTATTGTTCGCTGTTTGTTTTGATAATAAGGCTGAGTCAACCTGCGTTCAGTGCCCAATGTTTGTGCCAATGCACTGCCTTTTGAGCAGAGTTTGCCGAAGTTTGCTGGATGCTCAGGATCGCCTGTCACGCTGACTACACCTGCCTCATCGATGTTTGCTAGTACGCCGCAGCCTACGCCGCAGTAAGGACAAGTGGTACGAATAGGACTGATCAAATCCTCAGTGTAAGTTGTAATGCGAGAGGACGGTACGACACTGAGGGCTTGATCGTCATTTAAGATGGTGCTGCTCATGAGGCCTCTCCTATTAGGTGTGCGTCACTTGGCACGGCAGATTCGGGCTCAGCTGCTTCTATTTTCTCTACATCGCAATAGGCTTCGCCAAAGATAAGGTCTTCTTTTATCGAGGATATGTCACTGCCATCAGTGATCAGCTGACTATAAAACCCGCTTTCACTCACATCACCGTATAGTACCGTGCCAATAAGTTTGCTTGCTTTAATATAGAGACAAAGATAATGATCGAGGCTCGTTTGCTGATAAACCACGCGCTCTATCTGTGCCATTTCAATATCATCAAAAGCAATCTGACCTGCTGAAAAAGCGGCGATGCCAGATACTTTTAATTTTAAAGATAAAGGCTTGCTGATAAAGGGACGCCAGTGGTTTTTGTATTCGGTTATTCGTGAGTCACTACTAAGTCTCCTACTACTTGAGACGCTCGACTCTTTTAGGACAGAAACCAAAGTATCCACCTGTTGGTTGACAGGGGCTACCATACCGAACAGCTCACCATCCAGTTCTATACACTCACCAATCGCATAGACATGAGGACAGCTCGTATGCATAAAGTTATCTACGAGGATACCTCGGTTAACCTCAAGACCACTTTGCTGGGCCAGTGTCGTATTGGGGATGACGCCAACGGCCATGACAATAAAGTCTGCTGGCAGTGTGCGGCCATCCTTTAACAACAGACCATTAACCTCGTGTTGATCATTGACCGTAATACATTCTGTGTTGGCTAACACCTCCAGCTTGACACTTCGACTGAAGAGCTCTGCTTGTAGCAGATGAGCGGCGGGCATATCAAGCTGTTGGTTGAGAACATGACTATCGACATGAACCACTGTCATATCTGCCCCTTGAGATGCCAAAGCACAAGCGGCTTCCAGACCCAGCACCCCGCCACCAATGACAAGACCCTTTTTTGCTTGGCGCGCGTACTCCGTCAATACCTGCACATCAGCAATCTCTCGAAATACATGAACCCCCTTAGCATCATGATTGGCAAAAGGGATGACGCGAGCTTGTGAGCCAGTAGCAAGCACCAGCTCGGTATAATCCAGGGTTTGTCCATCACTCAATTTGACACACTGCTGATTGGTTTCGACTGCATCTACCGACGTGCCAGCCAATACCGTGATACCCAATTGCTCATATTCTGCTAGCTCGTATAAATATGTCTCTTCAAAAACCGACTCTCCTGAGAGTACGGGTGACAGCATGATACGGTTGTAGCCCACTTGCGGTTCTTTGCTAATCAGCGTGATGGGTAAATGAGCTGCGCCTTTTTCTTGGCTGCTTTGCTGCTGAGCACGTGCCAGCTCAATGGCAAAACGACTGCCTGCCATCCCAGCGCCTATAATAACGATGCCCGCAGTAGTCTGACGTCTAGAAGAAGAAGCATTGGTAGAGAAAGCAGTATGGGTTGGTTCTGGTGAATCAAGTGACATAGGAAAATCATTCCTTAGCCGCAACACGCAGCGTTGAGTAAAATGGCTTGTCGTACTATTTACGTTTAACAAGGTTTTATGAAAAATAAATCAGCAACGATATGATAATGACAAATTGAATAAAGCAAATGCTGTGCCAAACCAATAAGGGATGACGTATGATCAGCGGTTCAGGGTCTCTGGTATTGTTACTATTATCGGGATTAAAGTCTTGTAAGAACTCGCCAATCGCTTGATACCTTGCCTGCGTACTAGAGTGTAGTGCACGCATCAACGCTTGCTGGCTGGTAGCGGGCACTCGGTTTTGACGCAGGCGCTCGGCAGGTACAACTAGTGAGACAGATGGGTTCATCAACTCTTGCGAGCTAAATGGTAGCTCACCTGTGAGTAACTCATAACCAATCACGGCAATGGAAAACAAATCAGAATGCACGCCTTTTGGGGCATCGGTGTAATATTCTGGTGCAGCGTAGTGCAGATCGCCATTAGGAGGACGCGTACTATCTTTTAGTATGGAGGAGCTAGCAGAGCCAAAGTCGATTAACTTGACCGCACCTGATTGAGTTAATAATATATTTTCAGGCTTGATATCTTGATGCAGTAGGTAGTTTCGATGCATCACACGGACCGCCATGCCGATCTTAGTGAGTAAATCGTAAGTTTGCCAAATATCATAAGGGGCTTGACGATCCATAAAAACTCGTAGGCTCTCCCCTTCGATATATTCCGTTAAATGATATAAATAAGTACTACTGGCAGGCACTGGGTAGTAGCGCAAAAGCCCCGACGCATTAGACGCATTGAAAGTAGCATTCAGTTTTTTAGAGACATCACTGGTTAAAAGCGGATCATGGGAGGATACGCTATTGGGGTTCACTTGATTGTAAGCGGGCTCACCAATACGTTTGTGCTTGGACAGGCTCAAACCGATTTTACGTTCCTTTAAAAACTCACGTAGATAATGCCCATCAGCAATGACATTGAGACTTGGCGACTTCAAAACAAATGCATGCTGATCGTTATCCTCTACTAAATACACCTCACTGCGAGCCGTACGCGCGATGATTTTTTTGACCACAAAATTATCAATCTGTGCCCCTACTGCCAAGCCCGTTGGTAAGCGATAGTGATTGATATCCTGAGCATGACTACGGTCGCTATCCACACCCTGATCAAGCGCAATGCCGTTATCTGTTTCTCGGTGCGTTTTACTCTTTATGATTTCATCGTTCATACCCAGCATGATTACACTGAGATTATCATGGCTACTCTCGCTAAAGGCTTGCTCACATAAACGCTGGCTCATCTGAAGATGGTCGATGATTTGATTGGGACATGCCACTGATTGGTGCATGGCCTGTACCGCAGCACACAGCTCAAACTGTAACTCTGCTGGCGTAATAGACTCATAAACCCCATCGGTCATGAGCGCCAAACACTCGTTTTGGTGCAAAGTGAACACAGATTGTTGCAGCTCCACTCGTGTGTCAGCACCGATAGCAGCAGACAGGGCTCCTTTATCCCGTCCATGGTGGATATGATGGTCTTTGGTCAATAGCACCATACTGTCGATACCGATACGATAGATACGAGAATCGCCCGTATGAAACAGATGAATACGGTCGCCTATGCACAGCAGCCCTGATAGCGTGGATAATAAGGCGGGCAGGCGCTCATAGGCTTGCGGGAAATAAAGCGCATCATTGGCTTGGTGCACCGCCTCCTTAATCACGATGGCAACTTGATCGTCATCAAAGCGGTGTAGTGGATTTGGCGATTGCTCTTGAGATTCGCTTGATATCTCATTTGCTTGCACCCTATCTGTCTGTACCATCTCTGCAAGTTGTGAGGTGATATGGTGTGCCACCGTGTTTATCACTGACTGACTGGCTTGTTTGGGAAACTGGCAAGCACTGACCCCATCAGCCATCAGCACCAATAAAGGCGCTGTAAAAGAGGGATGAGCCCCATGAAACGCTGACGATGATAACGATGGAAACCCATAAGGTAGGCAGGTCGTTATGAGTAGGCTATCTTGGTTCTCAGCTTTGCGTCCTGCCATCGTAAAAAAATCAGGCAGCCACAATGCAACGTCCGCATCATGGCTGCTTACTTGATTTGTTTGTTTAGGCGCTTGTTTGACGCTCTCATGCATAATTTAGCTCACTTGTATTTGAGCAAAGCTGCCATCTGGCATCTCTTCAATAATAACGCCTTCAGGCTCTTTTAATAAAAACAGCGCCAAGAAGCCAATCACTGCTGTTGCGGCAATCACAAAGAAAAACACCTGATACGATACCAGACTCAGTACAGTTAGATAGACCACTGACCCGACGTTACCGTAAGCACCCGTCATTCCTGCAAACTGACCTGTCATACTACGTTTAATCAAAGGAATCACAGCAAACACTGCTCCCTCACCCGCCTGTACAAAGAAAGAGCAGAACATGGTAATCAACAGCGCAAGTGCGATCGGCCATGAAGAGTCAACGACACCCATCAACAGATAACCAATAGCCAAACCTGCGGTAAGAATCAACAGCGTGATTTTGCGACCGAATTTATCACTCAACCAGCCGCCGCCTGGACGTGACATCAGATTCATAAAGGCGTAGCTTGATGCCAAGACACCTGCCATGACAATCGATAAGTTAAAGGTTTCTTGATAGAAGAGTGGCAGCATAGAGACCACAGCCAACTCTGAGCCAAAAGTCGCAAAGTATAAAATATTCAAAATACCTACTTGCTTAAAGTCATATCGGTGAGCTTTTGGCACAGGCGTGGTAAATACTTCCTTATTAAAACGATAACTACTGATAAATTCATAAACGTATAACACCACCAACGCAATATAGACGATGTTGACACTTGCCTGACTCAGCAAACTCACACCAGCTGGTGATAATTTCCACGCCAATAAGGCCAATGCCAAATACATTGGCAGTTTAAATACCATCATGAGCCAGAAGTCACCTGATGAAGTTACCATCATGGCACCCGATTTTTTAGGTTTGAAATACGTAGCACCCTTAGGGGTATCACGTACCATCTTGTAAAAAATCACACTATAGAGCATCATAACCACCCCTGAGGTAGCCGTTGCATAACGCCAACCTTCCTCACCGCCAAAGATGGCAGCGGCCGCAATAGAGACTGTCGGTAGTAGCAGTGCCGCGGCGGCAGAGCCGAAATTTCCCCAGCCCCCATAGATACCTTCAGCTGTACCCAGCTCATTAGCAGGGAACCAGTCACTCATGAGACGAATACCAACCACAAACCCTGCACCAACGAAACCCAATAAAAAGCGTGATAGCGCTAACGTGTTGTAATCTTGCGCAAAAGCGAAGGTGAGACAAGGAATAGCGCCAGTGGCTAAAATTGCAGTGTAAACAAGCCGCGGACCAAAGCGATCGGTCAACATGCCAATGATGACCCGAGCTGGGATAGTCAAGGCAACATTTAATATCAATAAAGTTTTTACCTGGTCTTTGGTGAGGTTCAAACTCTCCCCAATCGCAGATAAGAATGGCGCATGGTTAAACCACACGAAAAAGGTGAAAAAAAACGCCATCCACCCAAGATGGAGAATTTTGTTTTTACCGCTAAAAGAAAAGATATTCAGCTTGTTTTTATTTGGTGCAGTAGGGCTCGGTGATGGCGATGACGACATAAGCGGTTTCCTTAAATAGTGAAATTTAGGGCCAACAGGGAAAGTCGAAGAACATATTGTATTGAACGAGCTAACCTGTTAGAGCATTTAAGGGGGTGCAATGGCTGTGCCAGCTGCCGCTATGAGCCGTGTTGTGAAGATAAAATTTACCTTTGATAAAAGCGTCTATACGTTGCTATAGATGACATCCAAGTAGCTTGGATAAATTACTCATACTCTAATAGCTATATGAAAATACTAACTTTATCGAGATAAATTTAAAATCCTCACTGCTATAAAAACAAACAAATTGGTGCATAGTTTTATCTATTTTGGTGCATCTATTTTTTATATCCTCACATTCAATGAGCGAAGACTGTCTTATTTATCATGCCTATTCATATACTCGAAAATACCACGCTGCCTTAGAAAGACACTGTCATTGACACAGGCTTTCTTCTGTAGTAATCAGCCTTTCGCTTAGAAATATGGTGCTATATAACGGTGCTTGGCACAGTTATTGAAGGTGTAATTGCTGTAAGCACTATTTAGATAAACGCATGACTAAGGATAATCACATGAGTAGCACTATAGTGAGTAAGGCAGGTAAAACTAAGTTGGTAGTGATTGGCAACGGTATGGTTGGGCATCATTTTATTGAGCGCGCCGTAGAAAAAGGCTTACACGATCAGTTTGAGATTCACGTATTTGCTGAAGAGGATCGCCCAGCTTATGACCGGGTGTATCTATCGAGCTATTTTGAACATAAAGATGTGAGTAAACTAAACTTAGTGGACTTGAGCAGGTATGAGGATGCGCAGATTCAGTTGCATCTCAATCAGCGAATCACAAACATCGATGCCGCCAATCAATGTATCAGCACGGAAGAAGGTACCCAGATAGACTATGCTGAATTGGTATTAGCAACAGGCTCCTATCCGTTTGTGCCGCCAATTCCAGGGCGCGAGCATCCGCACTGTCATGTCTATCGTACGATTAAAGATTTGGATGATATTCTCAGTACTGCTGAGAAGCCAAAAGTCAAAAAAGGTGTCGTGGTCGGGGGTGGCCTGCTTGGCCTTGAGGCAGCCAAAGCCCTAGTCACACTAGGATTAGAGACTTACGTAGTCGAGTTTGCGCCTCAGCTGATGGGCGTACAGCTCGATGCTGCTGGCGGTGATATTTTAAAGCGTAAAATTGAAGCCCTTGGGGTCAAGGTATTAACAGGTAAAAATACTAAGGCCATTATCGACAACACCCTATCGGATGAAGCATCGTGTCATTTAACCATGCAGTTCGCTGATGATACCTCATTAGATACCGACATGATCGTCTTTAGTGCGGGTATTCGTCCGCAAGATAGCATTATCAAAAGCAACCCTGAATGCGGTATTGAAATCGGCACCCGTGGCGGTATTCTGATTGATGAAGCTTGCCGTACCAATGCCCCGAATGTATATGCCATTGGAGAGTGCGCCGTATGGGACAACACCGTTTTTGGCTTGGTCGCGCCAGGTTATAGCATGGCCAGTATTTGCGCCGCTCAAATTGCAGGCGATCACGCTCAGACCTTTACAGGCGCTGACATGAGCACCATGCTCAAATTGATGGGTGTAGATGTGGGCAGTATCGGCGATGCGCACGGTGCAACAGAAAACAGTTTGAGCTATTTATACCAAAACCCTGTTGAGGGTATCTATAAAAAACTGGTAACCACAGCGGATAATAAGCGGCTACTGGGCGCTGTATTGGTAGGTGACACTGAGGATTACAACAATCTCTTGCAGCTATTTCTAAACGATATTGACCTGCCTGCCCATCCTGAAAGCCTGATCCTACCCAACGTAGAAAAACCCACCATGGGTATCGAGAACCTGCCCGATAGCGCCACGATTTGCTCTTGTTACAACGTCACCAAAGGTGCTATTTGTGCCGCCGTTGAAGACGGTGCTTATACCATGGCAGAGGTGAAATCATGTACCAGTGCTGGTACCGGCTGTGGCGGTTGCGCACCTATGGTGAAAGACACATTAGGCTATCAGCTAACCGCGCTTGGTTTTGAAGTCAATAATGATCTGTGTGAGCACTTTGCTTACTCACGTCAGGAGTTGTATAGCTTGATTCGAGTACAAGGCATTAAGACATTTGATGCGCTACTGGACGAGCACGGTAGTGGTCATGGCTGCGAGATTTGCAAACCAACCGTTGCCTCTATTTTGGCGTCTTGTTGGAATGATTATGTACTCAAGCCCGAACTCACGCCACTGCAAGACAGCAACGATTACTATCTAGGCAATATTCAAAAAGATGGCACTTATTCGGTCGTGCCACGCGTGCCTGGCGGTGAAATCACTGCAGATAAACTCATCATCCTCGGACAAGTCGCCAAAGAGTTCAATCTGTATACCAAAATCACTGGCGGTCAGCGCGTCGACTTATTTGGCGCACGTTTAGACCAACTGCCCGATATCTGGACCCAACTGGTCGATGCTGGATTTGAGACGGGCCATGCTTATGGTAAATCTCTGCGTACAGTGAAATCTTGTGTGGGCAACAACTGGTGTCGCTACGGTGTCGATGACAGTGTGGGTTTAGCACTTAGACTAGAAGACCGCTACAAAGGCGTGCGCTCACCACACAAAATAAAAATGGGCGTATCTGGATGTACCCGTGAGTGCGCTGAAGCGCAAAGCAAAGATTTTGGGATTATTGCCACTGAAAACGGCTGGAATCTCTTTGTCTGCGGTAATGGTGGCATGACCCCACGTCATGGCGAGCTATTCGCAACAGATCTTGATACGGATACAGTTGTCAAATATATCGACCGTATTATCATGTTTTATATCAAGACCGCAGATAAGCTTCAGCGTACATCCAAATGGCGCGAGAGCCTTGAAGGTGGACTTGAGTATCTACAGGCAGTCATTATTGAAGACAGTTTAGGTATCGCTGAGGAGCTAGAGTCACAGATGCAATTACTCATCGACAACTATGTTTGTGAATGGAAAGCCACCATTACTGATAGCGAAAAACTCAAACGTTTCCGTCATTTTGTTAATAGTGAGCAAGGCGATGACAATGTGGTATTCGTCACTGAGCGAGAGCAGATTCGCCCTGCAACCGATATTGAAAAAGCTAAAATCCTAGCGACTGAGCTGTCTTAATCACCGCTTAATAACTTTCGATCATACACCAATAAGGATAATCCAATGAACCAGTATGTAGTTTGTAGATTAGAAGACATTCTCCCTGAAACTGGTGTTTGCGCACTAATAGAGGGCAAACAAGTAGCAATTTTTCGTACTAAAGACAATAAACTATTCGCGCTTGATAACTATGATCCCTTTAGTCAGGCCAATGTATTATCTAGAGGGTTAGTGGGTGGTACTACTGTTACCAACGATGGTGGCATTGATGAAGCGGTGTTGTATGTGGCTTCACCTATTTATAAGCAGCGCTTTAACCTTGCTACCGGTCAGTGCTTGGATGATAACAGTGTAATGCTTGCTACTTATGATGTTGAGCTTGATATTAGTTTTGAAGGTAATGATGTGATTATAAAATATGAGCAGTTAGAAACGTCATCTACGACACTACTCGAAATAGAGGCTGTCTAAGCTGTTGGTTTACATTTACATCTGTTTTAGTCAATACTCAATAGTTGATAGACAGTGGTTGATATAATATTCAAGATTGCATAATAATCTGAGATAGGCTTTGAAATTAAAACCTTCTCAGATTATTACCTGCTTTAGTCTCATCCCGATACAAGATACTCTTAGCTTCTGCTTTAAAATCCTGTGGATTCATTTCTGTCTGAGTGGTAATGTCAGGTTTCTGGCTGGCCTGTTTCTCTGAGTCACGGAATAAGGTATTCTGCGCCTCTTATCTAAAATCATGCTCACTAAGTGCTGTTTTAACTTTTATAGCCTTCATATTATTGATTTGCTCATCACCATTTTGCCTTTCATTACCATTTTGCCTTTCATTTTTTGTCTCATCTCTTGGTGAAATGAAAGTAGGAATAGAATTAGGGTCGGTTGCTAAGTTTGTATTCATTTGCTTGGCAGATGCCCTATTCTGAGCAACTGACGTGCTGTTAACTCCTAATGGTACCTGAGAATTTTTTGAGAGTAAGTAATTGAAGGCAAATACGGCGAGCAAGAAGACAGCGCAAAAGATACCCCAACCTTGGCAAAGTTGCGGCGCGAAAATTACACCTAATTACCTTAAATGATTTTAAGGTAAAATTCCTGAAACTACACTAGTTACAGGGATTTTTTTACGATATATTTTACAGTCATTTAATATCGGTTTATTTCTTCAAACTCTGATATTTGTCACCTGAAATGAGCTATTTTTTGCCACGACTATTTTACCAAATATTGGCGATTTTTTAAAAATAATTCACAATCCTCCCCTACCCCATGGTTTATAAGTAAACTTTTTGACATAATATTGATGAGATATTTATGCTACATATAGT
>NZ_FUGE01000182.1 GCF_900162825.1 Psychrobacter piechaudii | reverse complement strand
CTCTGGTACACTTATCTTGCATGCTCTTAATCGCTTTGTCCCATTTTCGATCAGCTGACGTTCAAATTCTGGTTTGAATGCTTGGTAAAAGTCGTCAATGTGGCAGTATAATTCGGTTAGGTTGTCCATGTAAGAAGTCCTTTTTGTTGAGTTTTTATTAGTACATTAACTTTAACAATTTTGGACTTCTTTTTTTGCTTTTTTTTGACCTGCTTATCCCGAACTCAGGTTAACGTAGGGTTCTTTGTTATATTAAATGGCAAATAATAAGTCATTTTTCAGTGACCATAGATCAATAAGACGCAAATAATAAACAAGTCATAGGCTATAGGGTTCTTAGAATAAATACCATAATTAATAAATACCACAATTAAAGGTTCGTAGATGAAGCAATTATATTTAGAAGACGTAAAGGTCGGTGACAAATGGAAAAGCCGTACTGAAACAATAAGCATAGAAGAGATTAAAGAGTTTGCGGCAAGTTATGATCCACAGCCGTATCATATGGATGAAACCAGAGCTAAAGATACTTTTTTTGGTCAATTGGTGGCGAGTGGTTGGCAAACCGCCGGTATTACCATGCGCTTAATGGTTGAATCTATTCCGATGGCAAGCGGATTAATAGGCGCAAGTGCCCAGATTAAATGGCCTACACCTACCTATCCTAACGATACATTGCGTATTGAAGCCGAGGTTATTGAGGTCAAAGAATCAAAGTCTAAATCGGACCGTGGTATAGTGACTGTAGAAGTCAAAACCCTTAATCAGCATAATGAAGTGGTGCAGTTGTTTATCTGCAATATGCTAACGTTGAGTCGTTCTTCTGGAATACCGCCGTTAAATAATGAGCGTTTATTAGGTAGCCAAAAATAACCATGTTACACCTTACCTTTTTGGGCACATCAGCTGGCGTACCGACTAAGAAACGCAATGTCACAGCGCTAGCTATTGAGTGCCTAAATCCTTTTGGTTCAGCCGGCAATCCAGCTAGCAAGAAAAACAAGCCTTGGGTTTTGGTGGATTGTGGGGAAGCTACCCAACACCAGCTGTTAAAAACCAACATTAGCAGCCATCAGTTAGCAGTGATTTGTATTACCCATGTGCATGGGGACCACTGTTATGGGTTGCCAGGGCTTCTCGCTAGCATGGCAATGTCAGGGCGCAAAGAGTCTTTAACTATTATTGCGCCTCAGGCCATTAAGCAATTTTTAGAGGCAGTTAAGGCAAACACTGAGCTGTATTTTCCCTTTGAGGTTGAATTTATCACCATTGAGAGCTTATTTGAGACTACAGAGCTTGCACAATCACATACGGTATCTGTGCCGTTATCAACCACACATCAGCTGGATATTGAGGTTATTAAGTTATCCCATCGGGTAGAGTCGTACGCTTTTAAAATTACCCAAACTGTGCAGACCATTAAGTTGAATATTGAAAAGCTGAAAGCGGAGGGTGTTGAGCCTACTGCTGCATGGGGTAGGCTTCAAGCCGGAGAAGATGTGACTTTACCCGATGGCAGTCAACTGAAATCATTGGATTATACGCAGCGAGTGGCTCAGGTGCTTAAAGTAATTGTGGCCGGTGATAACGATAATCCACAGCTGTTGAGCGAGGCGGCCAAAGACGTAGACTTACTGGTGTATGAAGCCACATATACTCAGGCAGTGGCTGATAAAATAATGTCACGAGAAGACGCCTTCGATCCGATGCATACCACGGCCAAGCGGATTGCAAGCTTTGCGCATTCCGCCCAATTAAATAATTTAATACTGACTCACTTTAGTGCCCGCTATCAGCCTTACGATGACCCTGAATCTAAAACACCAAATATGGCTGATATCCGCTTAGAGGTGGAGCAGTATTATCATGGGAATCTGTGGCTGGCTCGTGACTTTATGCGCTTTGAGGTGACTCATAAAGCGGTAAATCAGTTACCCAACTAGCTTTCTTGGCTTAATAACTGTTGGCCCACCCAGTGTCTGGCAAATTGATAAGCCACACGGCCAGAACGGCCACCACGGCTAGAAGACCAAAGTAGGGCTTCGTGACGTATCTTATCGCTCCATTCAATACCTTCAGCTTGCAGATAATGGGTAACGATATTTAAATAAGTCTCTTGATTCATTGGATAGAATGACAGCCACAGTCCAAAACGATCCGATAACGACACAGTCTCATCAATAGTTTCATAAGGGTTAACCTCATCGGTCTGACCGTCATAAATACTGACGTTGTCTTTCATTAGCTGAGGCAATAAATGACGACGGTTACTGGTGGCATAGACCAGCAGCTTATCTTGTTCTGAGTCAAGAGCTCCATCCAACACACTTTTTAGGGTGCGGTAGTTCTCATCTTGGCCATTAAATGCCAAGTCATCGCAATAGACGATATAGCGACATGAAGTGTCTTCTGGTAACTCATTAATGGCGTCTCGAATCTTATCTAGCATTTGTAGGTCATCGCGCGATACTTCAATCATGCGTAGGCCTTGGTCTTTAAACTCGTTCAATAATGCTCGGATGATAGAAGATTTACCGGCCCCTCGCGTTCCAGTCATTAACACATGGTTAGCAGGGTAGCCGGCCAAAAATTGCTTAGTATTTTGGACTATTTTTTGTTTTTGAGTATCAATACCGATCAGGTCATCAAGCGCTAAAGCAGAGCTAACTTTAATCGGCTCAAGTCTGCCTTTAATGCCACCAACCCAGCGATAGGCTAATTGACTAGGGTCTATCTTAAGAGGAGGGGTGATGTTTTGTTTTAGGAACTCAGCCAATAAGTGAGCTAGATTATCATCTAAGGTAAGCTTGTTTACAGAATTTGCCATGCTGACTCAGCCCTATCAGGTTATGATTATAAATAAGAAATAATAGAGTCAAAAATAGTGCCAGTAAAGCCCACTGAATGCAAGCCATAGCCTACTTTATGACTCCTAACTTAGCCCTTTATTAGATACTGTCTACTGAGCTGTCTTTAACCCATCACTCTTAACTGCGAAAACTATGTCTAATCTGCAACACACAATGCAAAATGCTAGGCAATATATCATGGAAGATTCTAGGCAAGACATCAGGCACCAAATGATAAGGCAGCGGGTTGACTCTCAGCTTGCCCAGCAAGGGTATACTTCCTGTAAGGCACTGCGTTTAAGTTACGAAGTAAATGAAAATCAAGTTAGCTATCAAGGCATTACTAAAGCAGAGCATGAAAATGTTGCCTATATTCTTAAATGGCAATTGCAGCCAACGGCTAAAAGCTATAATTCAAGCTTAGACGCTGAAATTGCCAATATAAAACAGCTTCAGCAGCAGTGGTGGGAACAGTCCCAAAAATCGTTTCTAGATTTGATACAGTATCAGTTTATAACAGTAAGCACCATTGAGATACAGGGCGAGCTGTGGCAGCTAACTGGCTTAGTCATGCCTTATTTTCATCCAGGTAGTCTTAAGTGCTATCTGCATGGTTCTTCATTATCTAAGCCACAAAAGCCACAAAAACTACAATTGGCGCTTACCTTGGCAAAGTGTGTGCAGCAGCTACACCAAATAGGCTGGGTGCATGGGGATATTAAGCCCAGTAACTTTCTTTTGGCCTCATCGCAGGTGCATTTAAATGACTGGGCCTGTGCGCAGCCGGTATTGAAAGATTTTGGAGTAAATGAAACCCAGTCAAAATCTAGAGTGCAGGGGACGCCGGCCTATTTAGCACCAGAATGTTGGCAAGGAGAACCAATAACTGTGCAAAGTGATCTATATGCTTTTGGCATAACCTTGTTTGAACTATTGGTAGGGCAAAAGCCTTATCAGTTGCAACAGAAGGAGTTGGATAAGCAGAAATTGTCATCTCAATGGGCAAGACTACATTGTCAACAGCCGATACCTTTATTACCCCAACAGTGGTCTTCGTTGCAGCGGGTCATTGATAAACTTTTAGCAAAACAGACGCGAAATCGTTTCGAGAAAATGGAAACGGTCATTCAGCAACTACAACAAGTTATTAAAACATCTGCTGAATTTAGACTATACTAGCAGCCATCATCTCTGGCTTTTGCCAATTAATATTAATAAAACGATATAAAAGGTTAGGACTATGTTTCTTGTAATCCAAAATGATACGATAAACTTGAGTGATGTGAGCAGAATATCTAGAGATTCTAATACCATTAAGGTTTATTTCATCAGCCAATCGAATTCAGTCGAATATCACTATGACACTGAAAATGACGCTTCTGAGGTTGAGTATAAGATATTCAGAAACTTAGAAGAGAAAAGGCTGATTGTGTAAGCTAAATATATTTAAATCTCTAAAGAGGTCTTATAGAGTGAGTCTTGGTGTTGATTAAGCAATAGCTGTGCAAATAAGATAGGCAATAAAAAACCCGCTATAAGCGGGTTTTAGTATTAGGTTGAGAGTAACTAACCGCATAAAATGGTGGGGATGGAGAGACTCGAACTCTCACACCTCTCGGCGCCAGAACCTAAATCTGGTGCGTCTACCAATTCCGCCACATCCCCATTTTGTTCTACACATACAATTAATGTGTACTGGGCTAGTGCTTCTCAGTGGTTGACTATTATATAGATTTTAAATAAGTTGGCAAGCCCTTTTTTTAAATTTTTCTATTTTTTTATCACCAGTCGCCGTAAAACCACCCACTTCAGGGGGTGGATATAAGGCGACACACACTGTCGTAAGAAGTCGTTAAAGGGTTGTAAGTCAAAATTAAACTTGCCATACTAAAGGCATGAAAACCCTCAAACTACGCATTAAAGACAAGTACATAAAAGAGCTGAATCAGCTAAGCGGTTCAGTGAACTTCGTGTGGAACTATGTCAATGCACTTTGCTTTGAGCATCTAAAACGTACCGGTAGGTTTTTTAGTGCTTATGATTTAAATCAGTACACCAAAGGTAGCGGTGAGTATTTAGGATTACACAGTCAGACCTTACAGGCTATCAATGAGACACACGCTAAATCACGTAAACAATTTAAAAAAGCCAAACTTA
>NZ_FUGE01000012.1 GCF_900162825.1 Psychrobacter piechaudii | reverse complement strand
TGCTAATTTATTCGCCCACTTTTGAGTTTGCTTAATAATTAACTTGTCGCCATTTGATGTGGTTGCAGACTCTTTTAAACCTAAGTCAATTCCAACGCTGCCCTTACCACTTACTTGCTTAGGAAAGTCTTTAACGGTGATACAGGCATACCAACGATTACGACTGTCTTGTACTATCTCAAGCGTGTTAATTTGATATAGGCTTAGGTTGTAGCTATCGAATACATCGATGATAAGCTTTTGACCTTTAGATAGCGATAGCTGTATGGTTGATTTCAGTGCCTTCTTACCTGTCTGCCTTGTTTGCAAATACTTGATGGCAGATTTTTTAAAAGGTATCCAGCCAAGTGATTTACGCTTGGCATCAGCTCTATTGGTACGCCAGTTAAGTTTGGCTTTTTTAAATTGTTTACGTGATTTAGCGTGTGTTTCATTGATAGCCTGTAAGGTCTGACTGTGTATTCCTAAATACTCGCCGCTACCTTTGGTATACTCACTTAGATCATAAGCGCTAAAAAACCTACCGGTACGTTTTAGATGCTCAAAGCAAAGTGCATTGACATAGTTCCACACGAAGTTCACTGAACCGCTTAGCTGATTCAGCTCTTTTATGTACTTGTCTTTAATGCGTAGTTTGAGGGTTTTAATGCCTTTAGTATGGCAAGTTTAATTTTGACTTACAACCCTTTAACGACTTCTTACGACAGTGTGTGTCGCCTTATATCCACCCCCTGAAGTGGGTGGTTTTACGGCGACTGGTGATAAAAAGCTGTCTGAGCTGTCGACAAAAAGAAACAATGCCATCTATTACACCACCCTACTACACAACAAAACTGTGTTAAGGTTTTGCTGTATGCACCCTTTATTGACTAAACAGGATGTGCAACAAGTAGTCGATCAAATTAATGAGGACCTTGTTGCTTTAGGTTTAATTAAACCCTGACGGCTTATTTAATATTATACCAATTCTAAAAAATAACACTCAAGTCGCACCACTCCCGCTGAGTGATAGACCTAATTAAGTTAGTCTCATTACACAATGCATTCCAAGCGTCACATGCCGCATCGACAATCGCATCATAACTCTCAAAACAGCGATTAGACAACCAATGCTGTTTAAGGTACTGCCATACCTGTTCAGCAGGGTTAAGCTCAGGTGAGTAGGGAGGCAATTTAAGCATGATCACATTGTCTTGATCCAAACTTGGTTGGTGCCATAGCGCCCCATCCAT
>NZ_FUGE01000064.1 GCF_900162825.1 Psychrobacter piechaudii | reverse complement strand
CAGGATCTATTAATTCACTAAATTGTTCTAGGGTGTCTGGAATCCTTTTATGCGTCTCATTAATAGCGTCTTGTAGTCTCATAGTAAAATAGCCCATCTACTTATTAGATGGGCTATTTTATTACTTTTATTGAGTTTTTGCCTTAACTGACTGGCATTACAACCATTGGTTGGGCTTTTTTTATGCATTCAAAAATTCATCTATCAAATCAAATAACACATCTATTTCTTCGATGGTATTGTAGTGCAGACAACCGGCACGGATCACACCGCCGTCTTCCATAATACCCAACTGTTCGCATAGGCCTTGCGCATAGAAGTTACCGGCACCAACCCCCACGACTCGCTTGGCACAAAAGTCTGCAAACTCTGCAGGCGTCCCTTTGGGCAGTCTAAAGGCAAAGGTTGGACTACGGCCCTCTATACTTTTTTTACCATAGAGCGTTACCCCTTCGATCGCTTTTAGTTTATCTAAGAAGTGAGCAGACAAGGTTTGCTCATAAGATTTGATGTTATCAAAAGCAGTCTCTAAACGATCACGTAAAGGGCTATCTGCTAGCTCTTGACCTGATAACGAGGCCAAGTATTCAATGGCAGCGGTCATACCCGCCAAGCCTTCAAAATTCTGAGTACCCTGTTCCCAGCGGTTCGGGGCAACTTCAGTGGCGGGCTCTACTTTATAAGGCGTTAACCCTTCTAGATGTTCAGTTTTGGCATAGATAGCCGCTACATGAGGTCCGGTAAATTTATAAGCAGACAACACCAAAAAATCGCAATCTAATTGTTGCACGTCAATTGAGAAATGAGGGGCATAATGCACCGCATCAATAAAGGTTAAGGCCCCTACTGACTTTGCCATCTCAATGATACGTTTAGCATCAAGCACACTACCCAATGTATTTGAGGCATAAGTAAAGGCAATCAACTTGGTGTTGTTATCAATTTTGCTGGCCAGCTCGTCGTAGTCAATCTCAAAAGTTTGTTCATCAACAGCGATTTGATGTACCGTCACCCCTTTGTCTTTGGCAATGTGCTTCCATGAAGAGACATTAGAATAGTGATCGGCGGCTGTAATGATAATTTCGTCACCTTCCTGCCAGTCACGACCAATGGCACGGCTAAAGTTAAACATCAGCATCGTTGCTGAGCCACCAAATGAAATAGTATCTGCTGAGGGAGCATTCACTAAAGCTGCCACAGCCTCTCTAGCCTGCTGCATTACTTCGGTGGTTTTGACCCCAGAAAAGAAATTAGAGCCCAAGTTAGCATTATAAAAAGCGAAATAATCACGAATTGCATTAAGGGTGGTTTTGGTGGTTTGCGATCCGCCTGGCCCATCAAAAAAGATAGGCGTTTTGCCATCTACACTTTGATTGAGTGCAGGGAACTGTTGGCGAATGGCGTTAATATTAAAGGGCATAAGCAATCCTTGTTATGCATTTAAATGACAGCGACTTGAACCGCTACTTAATCTTGTCACCGGTGATGACAAACATATCAAAATAGCCGGTTTCTTGATTGGCCTGTACCTCATTGGCACTGTGCCAAAAAAGTGCATCATTTAATACTAGAAACTCACCCTCTTTAAATAGGTGATCCAGCATAGGTTTGCTGTCTTGCGTTTCATGCACATACAGCTCACCACCCGTTAAATTTTCATAATTAACGAAGAACATACCAATACGATTAAAACCATCTTGATGCACCCCTTCTGGGGCAATAGCAATGGTTTGGTTGGGCTTAGCACGCATACGTAGCTGATGCACCTCAACCTCTGTGTCTACAGGAAGTTCCGCATTGGTATAAAACTGAGCAAACATCTCTTGAAAGGCATCACTTTCATAGCAAGACGCTTCGATATCAGGATACTCACGCGCGATATCGCCCTGAAACTTATTGAGTTCACTAGATTGCTTAAAAGAGCGGTAAGGCAGTTTATTAACTTTATTGCCACTGAAAGTAAAAGCGCTATAACGACGCAAACGATAATCGCCGTCTTTATACTCGTTTTCGGGAATATTCAAAAAAGAAGGAGCCAACTGTTGAACGTTGGTTTCAGAGAGCTTACCAAGTTTTAAATAAAAGGGAGTAGTCATAATCATCCTTGTCATAACTTATAGTTTGAATGATTATAAATAAAAAGAAACAATAAAGCCAGCATCAAAAAAAAACGACTAAGTCTTCATAGAAAAGGCAATAAAAAACTCAGCCAAAACAAAGTATTAGGCTGGGTCATTTAATTTCATCAGTTAGTTACTCGTTCGGCGCCTTAATGCCCTTGCCACACCGCTTGGCGCTTCTCAACAAAAGCATCGATACCTTCAGCCACATCATCTGCCATCATATTATCAACCATAACTTGGCTGGCATAGTCATAAGCGTCTGGCAAGCTCATACTTAGCTGGTTATAGAACATCTGCTTACCGGTGGCTGTGGCCACAGGAGATTTGCTGATAATGGCTTGGATCAACGCCTGCAGTTCATTGTCTAGCTGCTCAGGCTCTGCCACTCGGTTAATTAAACCTTGTGCCGCCGCTGTCTCGGCATCGATAAACTCACCAGTAATCAGCATCTCAAAAGCCAGTTTGGGGGATAGATTGCGACTGACCGCCACTGCAGGCGTAGAACAAAATAGCCCCACATTAATGCCCGAGGTGGCAAACTTAGCGGTACGTGAGGCCACTGCTAAATCACACGAGGCCACCAACTGGCACCCTGCTGCGGTAGCAATGCCTTGCACTTTGGCAATGACAACTTGAGGCATACGGTTTAGGGTCAGCATCATCTGACTGCACTGATTAAACAGGGCCTGATGAAATTCTCTCTCAGAATGGGCGCGCATCTCTTTTAGATTGTGACCGGCACAAAAGGCTTTGCCTTCTGCGGCAATCACCACCACTAGAATGGAGTTGTCTTTTTTAATCTCATCCAGCTCTTTTTGCAGGGCAGTAAGCAAGGCCACCGATAAAGCATTAAATTGTTTGGGGTTGTTTAAGGTCAGGGTCACCACACCGCTATTATCACTGCTGTCCTGGCGGATAACTAACGGATCTGGTTGTGTGGCTACTGAGGTATTCGTTGCGGTTTGCTGTGTCATATCTCATCCTTGATATATTATTTAAAATGAAAAACTTCTTAAAATAAAAGAAGCTTCCCTTAAAGTATAGGATTTAGCACTTAAATTAAACTGCTATTTTTATTAACTTACTATTTTTAGTAACTTACTATGACTCGCTAACTATGCTTATCAAACAAGGAAGTCCAGCGATTCACCGCATACAGCACATACGGCCAAAAGCAGGTATTAATAATATCGTGAATACTGAGCCTTAGATGTTCACCAGTGATATTGGGGTAATTGTGACTTAAATCTAAATACTCGCCTAAAAGCGCAAAGCAGGTAACCATCACTAGCGCAATATTAAGCCGAGTTAGCTGACGTTGCACAAAGGGTCGTGTTACCAACAGGCTAAATAAGAACACCCCTATCCCGACATAGATATGCAGAGAATCTCGATCTAATCCCGTAAAATCAGTGACATATATTTTAAACTGTTGAAACCCAACCAATTTTGACTCCAAAATTATTACACAACAAATGCAGTACCGTCTTTCAAGACTCTAAACGACCCAAAATAAAGTCTCAGTATAGGCGACAAAACTAACGGTAGGGTTAGGCTTTGTTGGTGTTGTTTGTTTTAATGAAATACTAGTTAAGCCAATTTAAACTGTGCTCTACAAAAAACCGCGACTGGCTTGAGCTAATCGCGGTTTTGATTATTGGGCTAATTAAAAAAAGCAAAAGCTTAATAACCCTTAAATCTGCCACTCAACAAAGTTCTTCAAGAGCTGTAGCCCATCTTTGTGGCTCTTTTCAGGGTGAAACTGAGTAGCAAAAAGATTTTCTTTTAGGATGCTGGCACAAAAGGGCTGACCATAATCACAAACGGCAGCCGTTACCGAGCTATCTTCAGGAGCACAGTAGTAGCTGTGTACAAAGTAGAAATGAGCGTGCTCATCAATACCCTGCCAAAGGGGGTGGCTACGATCCATACCAGAGATGGTATTCCAGCCCATATGCGGAATCTTAATGGTGGCTCCCTGCTCATCTGTCCAACTCGGATCAAACTTTTTAACTTGACCGGAAACGATGTCTAAGCATTGAGTATGCTCAAACTCCAATGATTCGTTAAATAGCGCCTGCATACCGACACAGATAGCCATGACTGGCTTGTTAAACGCAGCTTCTTGCACTACCTTATCAATGCCCTGCTCGCGCATTTGAGCCATACAATCGCGCATTGCCCCAACGCCTGGGAATACGATTTTATCCGCCGCACGAATGATCTTGGGATCATTGGTAATCGACACCTCAGCCCCCACTGCCGATAATGCCTTGCTGGCAGAATGCAGGTTGCCCATGCCGTAGTCTAAAAGTGCGATTTTGGTCATAAATTGGTCTCTTTGGCTTATTGGTTTTTACTATATAACTCATTGACCTCCTCCCCTCGCTAAACCGAGGGGATTCCTACAGCTAGACGGTCAAGCCCGACCGCAAGGATGTTCTTAGCAGCATTGATATCTCTATCATGCCATGTGCCACACTCAGCACAAGTCCATCCTCTTATTC
>NZ_FUGE01000184.1 GCF_900162825.1 Psychrobacter piechaudii | reverse complement strand
TTTAGTGATTGTCGCAACCAATCAACTAGAAACAGTGGATGCGATGGCAAGCTATGCTAAGCGTTGGGAAATTGAGACTTTATTTGCTTGTCTAAAGGGGCGTGGCTTTAATCTTGAAGATACCCACTTAACCCATCTTGATCGGGTCAGTAAATTAGTCGCAGTGAATGCCTTAGCATTTTGTTGGGCTTATCATGTCGGTATTTATAAAGACAAAGATAAGCCGTTAAAACACAAGTTGAAGTCAAACGCTCGACCTCAAGCCAGTTTGTTTGCGCTTGGCCTGGATTTATTGATTGAAGGTCTTCGTTTGGTGTTTTTTAACAATGATAAGACTGTCTTTCGACAGTTAGTTAGCTTTTTAACCCCTAAACCTATGAAAATCCGGTGGGGATGATTTTTTTGTCGTGTGCAGAGAACTCTCATTTACGATCTCAAGCTGACAACCTGCATGCTTGCATTTGTATTACAGTTGTCGTTTAAGCTCAAACCAACCTGCATCGTATGTCGATTTAGCTAGCTTGTTTTTTTTAGTTGTAAATGAGCGTGATTTAACATCACCAACCACAATCAAGCTGTTAGCTTTAACAAGCTTGGTGGTGAATTTATGAATTAAGTCTAATCTTGTGTTTTTGATTTTAGCATGGATTGCTTTAACACGTTTTTTATTCTTAGCACGCTGGGCTACTGCTAATTTATTCGCCCACTTTTGCGTTTGCTTAATAGTGAGTTTATCACCCATTGAGGTAGTAGCAGACTCTTTTAAGCCCAAATCAATTCCAACGCTGCCCTTGCCACTTACTTGCTTAGGAAAGTCTTTAACGGTGATACACGCATACCAACGATTACGACTGTCTTGTACTATCTCAAGCGTGTTAATTTGATATAGGCTTAGGTTGTAGTTATCGAATACATCGATGATGAGCTTTTGACCTTTAGATAGCGATAGCTGTATGGTTGATTTCAGTACTTTCTTTCCCGTTTGTCTTGTGCTTAGGTATTTGATAGCAGACTTTTTAAAAGGTATCCAGCCCAGTGTTTTGCGTTTTGCATCAGGACGATTGCTGCGCCAGTTAAGTTTGGCTTTTTTAAACTGCTTACGCGCCTTGGCGTGAGTTTCATTGATGGCTTGCAGTGTTTGACTGTGCAAGCCTAAATACTCACCGCTTCCTTTGGTGTACTGGCTTAAATCATAAGCACTAAAAAACTTACCAGTACGTTTTAGATGCTCAAAACTTAACGCATTAACATAGTTCCACACGAAGTTTACCGAACCGCTTAGCTGATTCAGCTCTTTTATGTGCTTGTCTTTAATGCGTAGTTTGAGGGTTTTCATGCCTTTAGTATGGCAAGTTTAATTTTGACTTACAACCCTTTAACGACTTCTTACGACAGTGTGTGTCGCCTTATATCCACCCCCTGAAGTGGGTGGTTTTACGGCGACTGGTGATAAACAATGCGATTTTTTTCCGCATCGGCTTCAGCAATAATAAAAGCTCGAGAATATAAGCGGTCATTAATGCCGGTTACGACTTGCTTTGCGGCATAACCAAACATGCCTGTCTCAGCAGCAGGACCGGTAATGTCCGCTTTGCCGGCGCCTACTAAATATTCTGAGGCGGTAGGTTTTGCTAGAGAAGGGGAGTCTATGCCCACAGTTTGGGCCGAGACAGAGGTTGAATCAGCGGTAGAGTTGCCTACATCACTAAGACAGGCGACTGAGTTCAAAGTAACGGTGGCAGCACAAAGTGAAGTAAGTAGCATAGCAATTGCTCTTAATAAAAATGAGGAGGCATGGGATTGCTTAAGTGGCTTTTTAAGTGTTTAATTTATCACTGAATACAATAATTACTCTTTTTTATATCTGGGTTGCTTCTATGGTCTCGAAAGTATCGAAAACTTGTCCCTGTCGTATTACTCCTAACGCTACTGTGCCAGCTACCTCAAACTCCGATGAGTTGGCCTACAGTGAATGTTGCCAGCCGTTACATCAAGGTGAGAAGCGTGCTGATAGTAGCGAGGCTCTAATGCGCTCTAGATACTCAGCTTTTGTGATGGTTTTGACCGACTATATCATAAAAACCACCCTGCCAGCCCAACAAGCCTTATTAGACAAACCGGCAATTGAAGCGTGGGCAGAGCAGACGAGGTGGGCGGGATTGGAGATTATCAATCATAGCCCCAAAGTAAGTAAGTGCCATGCTCAAGTAGAATTCAAAGCTTATTATTATGGGGACCAATTAGGCAGTCCCAAGCTATCGGCTCATCATGAGCTGTCGACTTTCGTTAAAATAAAAGACCATAAATCTTCATCAAAAAATGAAACTACTGGGGCAGAGAGCTGGTATTTCTTAGACCCTACCGTCAGCATGACCCTGACCCAAAAACAGCCTTGTATTTGTGGCTCAGGAGAGAAGGTTAAACGCTGCTGTGGCCCGTTTTTATAAGCTGCCGAAATGAGGACCGTTGTAGAGGCTTAGCCTTAGCGTTATAAGCTGGCGCCCACTTCTTTAGCAATAGCGATGCCTTCTTCAATGGTCAAGTATTTGCGTAAGCTCGGCGTGTCTCTAAATTCAATATCCCCATCACGGAACACCAAACACTCATTAACAGCCAACTGTTGCCATTCTTCGTTTTCTGTCAAAGGAACAGTAACGATAATGCTGACCTTATCTTTATCGGTGGTGACATCGCTAAAATTAATGGATAAGTCATCATCGGCAAGCTTAGCCTCACCAAAAGGGGCCTTGCGGGTTAAATAAAAGAGCAGCGAATTGGCATAAGCCAGCTGCCAATCCCCATTCGATAATAAACAGTTAAATAACCCATTGGCAGCTAAATATCGACATTGAGTGGTCAAAAACTTGAACAGCTCTTGGTCTGATGGACGCTGTTTATAAGTAGACTTCAAACGATTAATCAAATAGCAAAAAGCGGCTTCAGAGTCTGTGGTGCCCACAGGGCGACAATATTCACTATTGCCATTGTCTTGCAGACGTTGACAGCGCTTAATGAAGCCTTCATTCATTTGGCCATTATGGGCAAACACCCATTGCTCGCCCCAAACTTCACGCACAAAAGGGTGGGTATTGGCAAGACAATTGGTACCTTGAGTGGCTTTTCGAATATGAGCAACCACGTTTAACGCTTTAATCGGGTAGTTTTTTACCAATTCTGCGACCGGTGAGCGAAAGCTGGGCTTATCGTCATGGAATACTCTAAGACCTCTACCAGAGTTTTGAGCGGGACTTTGATCGGATAGATTACAGGCACTTGGCTCAAAAAAAGCAATGCCAAAGCCATCACTATGATGATCGGTATTACCGCCTCTATTATGAAATCCGGTAAAACTAAAGCCAATATCTGTTGGTGTATTGGCATTCATACCTAATAATTGACACATTTACACTATACCGCCTTTAATCTTCTTCATTATCTGGTTGTTGAGTGAAGTCGGTATCTTGACTCACTTCAATGCTGTCTAAAATTTGTTTTGCCTTAGCCAACTCTTGTTTTTGGACCCAAAGTACAGCTCCAGAATTCATACCCGGTATCGCACTTAAAGTTTGCAACGCCACCTCAATACCGTTGTTTCTAATTAAGTTGGCATGAAGTTCGGCTTGAATGTTTGTATCGTAACCTACCAATTTGTACCAATCATCAACTTGATTACTCATGGTTCTATCCCTATTAGTGAAACGTTATTTGAGTGTTTGGCTATACTGAGCTTTTAACCAGTTTAAGTCATTAGCTATTCTGAGTAACTGTTATTTAATTACAATTATCAGCAATTTAGCAGGCATGTTTCACGTGAAACAAATTTATACTTTACTTATTTTTGAAGCTAACTTGATTCCAGTGATAAGCAGCCAAGCGCTTCATCAGATCTGGGTTTTTTACCATGATACTATCGCCGGTACGCCCTTGTTCATGGTTGTAGTAAATCACATTAAGTCTTAATAACCAGAAAGTCACGGCTGCCATGGCCAACATTACTGGGAGGGCCTGCTTTTCAGCTGCGCTCAAAGGACGTTTGCTTTGATAGCCCTCGATAAAAGCCTGCTTCTTTTCGGTGTTGAAATTAACGCTCTCGCCATCATTCGCGTCGCCCCAGGTGGTACAGAAGTCATTGATAGTGATGGCAATGTCCATTACATAATGTTCCACACTGACTTCCGTGAAATCCAGGAGACCGGTCAGCTTCTCATTACCGTCCTCCAAATCCCATAAGGTGTTATCAGCGAACATATCTAGGTGACAAAGACCTTTAGGTAAAGACTCTAGCGGTAACTCCTCATAAGCTTGCCAAATATCGTTCATTAGCTTAGCTTCATCGGCAGGCATAAACTGAGTCTCACGGTCACGCACCTGATCCCAAGGATACAATGGCACGCCATACTCTTCGGCTGGCGTTAAGCTTTGTAGCACGTTGTGTAATGTGGCCAATGCCTGCCCCATGCTATAACACATATCCGGTGTGGTGTGCTTGGGATGTCCCCCAGATAAACAAGGCACTAAAGTAATGGCCTTACCTTCAAAATGAGCCACATAAGGGGAGGAGCCTTCAGCCGTTGAGGATCCCTCAGCTGTAGAAGATCCGTCCGTATCAGACGCTACTTTGGCCAGAGGCGCAGCAACCGGCAAAGTATCTTTTAGACGGTTCAAGATGGTGGCCATTTTGGCAATGTCTTCGGGAGGACGCTCTTCAAACAAGGTAAATACGTAAAAGGGGCTATCTGCTGTATCCTCTGTGGTTTGAATAAACCAGTTAGAGTTTTTGATGCCTTGGGTGATAGGAATGGCCTTGGCAAAAGAAACGCCAAACATTTGACAAAAATCTTTGAACTGGTCATCTGAAAGGTGAGTATAAACAGACATGAGGCTCTCTTAATAGTTAGGGTTAAAGAATAAATAGTGGGATAAACTAAAAAATAAGGGGTAATTGGGTATTTAACTATACTCTCATTATACTTAAAAGTCGGCAAGTAGCAGCTATCAGCTTTGATGACAATTTGCTGTAATAATTTACTATTGTCTAAACTGACTACTGTTTAAACTGGCTATTGTCTAAACTAATTAGTATCTCCGATAATCCGGTTTTAATGCGGCGCACATAGTTCATGTCATTGATTAAGGACGAAGCTTGCATTTTGTCTATTTTATTTTTTCTGAGTTTTTCCAATACCTGAGCATGAGGTAAGTGAGTCTCTTCACTGCTTTCAATAAAGGCGGTTAATGCCCGTTGTTTTTCTGCAAGCAGTTTGGCATAAGACTCAGGATCTAACTCCTTGCTAGGCTGAAACAAAGAGCGGACCGCGTTAAAGCTAAGTAACATCTCAAACAGGCTTTGGCGCAGCGCCATATAATCTTGATGAACCTCAGCGTCAGAGTTACTTAAAAATTGGTGCATGTTTTTTGTAAGTGCTTACTTTGCTTCACTATTTCTACCACGTGGAATGCGGCAATATGAGCCTCAATCAACTTCTTCTGTAACTTGCCATGAGGATTGATATCAATCTTACTGGTGAAGTTTAAAATCTCGCTATAAAGGGGTTTTATTTGCCACTCATAGATGGTTTGTACATCTAGCTTAAGCGGAGGCTTAGGGTCGGGTAGCCGGCCTGTGGGACGGTACAACTCAGCATTGGGCACATAAATGGCGTGACAAATCACCTCTAAGGCTAAAGTAGTTAAGTGCTGAATTTCTTGAATAACTGCAGAAATAGCGGTGTCTGTGGCCTTTAACATGTTTCTGTGAAGATGAAGCGGCAAAACCGCCTCAGAGTCATCGGGCAGCCGTTTTTTCGGTCTTTTATCAGGCAAAAACAGCTTTAGTTTTTCAATAAACTGTTTCTGAATGCCCCAAAATACCGATACCCCCAAAACGTTGAATAAGGTGTGAAACAAAGCCAGTTGTAATAAGGGGGAGTTCATTCCCGCCATTTTTGCGACCCAAGCTACGCTATAAGTTAAGGGCACCCATAATATTAGAGCCAGTAGTGCAGTAATCCAGTTGTAGATTAAATGGGCGAGAGCTAGTCTTTGTCCATTGCGATCGCTGCTCAGCATACCTACTAAAGCAGTAGTAAAGCTACTGCCTAAGTTGGAGCCTAAGGCAATTGCAAAACCTTGGGTGAGGGTGATCTGACCGGCGGCTAGTGCGGCTAAGAATAAGATTATTGTGGCATGCGAGGATTGTAATACACAGGTTAGTAAAAAGCCGAGTAGGGTAAATAGCAGAACTTGGCTAATACCACTGGCTTCAATGCTGTTGAGTTCAATAGTAGCAAAGGCGCCAAAGCCGTCTTTAATTGAGTCAATCCCTAAGAAAATTAAAGCAATACCAACCAAAGCTTGCCCAAAAAACTTGAGCCGCTTGTCCAAAAAGCCTATAAAGACACCCACCACCAACATCGGAACCGCTGCAGGGCTTAAGCTGACACTTTGACCGGCTAAGGCCAGAAGCCAGGCACCACTGGTTGCCCCTAAGTTGGTCCCTAAGATAACAGCCAAGCCGCCAGACAAGGTAATCATGCCTGTGCTTAAAAAGGCGATGGTCAGTAACGAGACCAGAGTAGTTGACTGCAAAAGGAAGGTCGAAAAAATACCAAACAAAAAACCCTTGGTCGGCGTAGCGGTACTCTTTGCCATCACTCGCTCTAAAGTACCCCCAGCAGTATTGTGTAGCCCCTCCTCAATAGCGCAAGCCCAAGGTACTTTGTTTTTTTGAGGTACCGTAAAACAAAGGGGGGCACCATGCTGTTAATATAACGGTTTTTCATTTTCATAAGGGCACACAGCCAGGCTAATCAGGCCAATAGTTTTATAGATTAGCCTAAATAGCCGCAGTAAACCATGTGCAACCACTAATATTTATCAATTAAAAATCGGTCCTAGTGTTTCAATAGTCCTTCAAAGATTTTATCCAAAGACAATGACCCTATTTTGGGTTGATTTTTTGCTAAAATGAAGGCAAGGCTAGAGGTCTAGACCGATACTAGGCATAATGCAGGTTGATTAAACAAAAAAAACAGCACTCACTTAAAGCAGTATTTGTTCAAAATTTTAGAAACAGGATGAAGGCAATGTTGGCAAAAAGAATTATTCCATGTTTGGACGTAGACAATGGCCGTGTGGTTAAAGGCGTACAGTTTGTCGATATTAAGGATGCGGGTGACCCAGTAGAAGTAGCGCGTCGTTATAACGAGCAAGGCGCGGATGAGATTACCTTTTTAGATATTACCGCTACCCATCACGGCAGAGATACCACCTATGACATGGTTGAGCGCATTGCTGAAACAGTATTTGTGCCTTTAACGGTGGGCGGCGGTGTGCGTAAAATTGAAGACATCCGTAATTTGCTTAATGCCGGAGCCGATAAAGTAGCTATTAACTCAGCGGCGGTGTTTACCCCAGAGTTTGTTGAGGAAGCTGCTGCTAAGTTTGGTAGCCAATGCATTGTGGTAGCCATTGATGCCAAAAGGGTAGCCGATGTAGACGGTGAGCCCAGATGGGAGATTTTTACCCATGGTGGCCGTAAGCCCACAGGAATTGATGCTGTGGCTTGGGCCGCTAAGATGGCTGACTTGGGAGCTGGCGAGCTGCTGGTCACCTCGATGGATGGCGATGGTACCAAGCAAGGTTATGATTTAGAGCTAATGAAAGCCATTACTAGTACGGTTAATGTTCCGGTGATTGCCTCCGGTGGTGTTGGAAATTTACAGCATTTAGCGGATGGGGTACTCAAAGGCGGCGCCGATGCGGTGCTAGCTGCCAGTATTTTCCACTTTGGAGAATATACCATTGGTGAGGCTAAGCAGTTTATGGCAGACCAAGGTATTGAGATGCGTCTATAGCGCCATTCATCAAGGCAAAACAGAGAGCAGCAGTGGCTGCGGTGAAATAGTTACATTTTTGTCGCTATTAACCCAGTTATTCACCACGATTGTTACTAAAACCGCCTTTAAAAAATGTTATCATAGCTGTAATTTTATATCATCATTCGGATTAGGATGTCGTTATGCAAGATTTACAAAAGCAACGTGAAGCCATTACTCATATTGAAGGCAATTTATATCAAAATAAAGATGCCCGTATCGGTATCGTAGTGGGCCGTTTTAATGCGTTTGTTGTTGAGTCACTAGTAGATGGTGCCATTGATGCGTTATTGCGTCACGGGGTATCTGGCAGCAATATCAGTGTGATTCGTGTGCCTGGTGCATTCGAGCTGCCATTGACCGCTCAGCGTGCTGCAGAATCAGACCGTTTCGATGCGGTTGTGGCATTGGGCGCAGTAATTCGTGGTAGTACGCCTCACTTTGATGTGGTAGCCAATAGCTCTGCAAGCGGTCTAGCTAGCGTTTCTATGGACTACAACATCCCAGTCATTAACGGTATCTTAACCACAGATACCATCGAGCAAGCCATTGAACGTTCAGGTACTAAAGCGGGCAACAAAGGCGCTGAAGCTGCGATGGTAGCGCTTGAGATGATCGCTGTGTTGTCTCAACTTGATGTTGATTATGATGAAGAAGACTAAATCAGTTTTCCTATTCGGTTAAATTTTTTATCCTGTGAGTTGCTGCCGCAGTTTCGACTGCGGTGGTTTTGTCCCTAAAATATTTTTAGTTAATAACCCATAGTAATGTCAAAGCTCGCTCTTTGATGATAGGTATTTATATACATGAGCACTCAAAATCCGGCACATACTAAAGACAACCCTCAATCAAACGACCAGTTTGATATAAATGAATCTAGTTACAAGACCAGTCACGCTGCTGTGCGTAAGGCACGTCGTTTTGCTTTACAAGGCCTGTATGAGTGGTTGATGACGGATCATCGCTTTGAGCAAACAGGAATGAGTGAGTGGAAAGAAAACCCTCCTCATGATATTGCAGCGCGTACTCGTGCCAGCAATGCTATGCACACCGTACACCTGGGTTATTATCACAGTATGATGCGTGAAATACCTGAGCAAATTGATGTGCTAGAAGCTTTAATTGCACAACATTTAGACCGCCAGATTGATCAGATTGACATGGTGGAGCATGCGGTGCTGCTTATCGGTGCCTATGAACTAAAACACAGCTTGCACATTCCTTATAAGGTTGTTCTTGATGAAGCCATGAAGCTCAATACCCATTTTGGTGCAACCGATGCTCATAAGCTTATCAATGCGGTAATGGATAAACTGGCTGCAGAGCTACGTACTGTTGAAGTGGAAGCCGATAAAGGCAAAGGCTATAAGCAGAAAAAGCAGCAAGCCAAAGCGGATCAGTTAAGTACAGCACAAGCGGAAGAGGCTGTGGTTGAACAGGACAACGCTGAGCAAGCCACGACTGAAGCGCCAAAAACTGTAGAGGCGGAGCAACAACCGCGCCAGCCAAAACTGCGAATTGGACTCAAATCAAAAAAATAGCCAGATAGAGGCTAAGGTTTATTAAGTTTTAGACATCAAGGCAAGGCTATCTATTGAACCTGATAGATAGCCTTTTATTTAAGTGGTCTTGGCTTGGCTTTAAAAAAGACGGGCTTCATAAGCGACTACAATAGGTAGTGACTCTATCAAACTTTAGGATGAAGAATGATGACTGAATTTGAGCTCATTTATCGTTATTTCAAAGCCCAAGATACCGAGGGAGCAAGTATTGAACATACGGCCATTATCAAGGATTTGGGAGACGACGCTGCAGTAGTAGCCATCAATGCGCCTAGCCAGTGGCTCACTTGTGTTGATACTTTAGTTCAAGGTCGGCACTTTAGTGAAGATTGGCAACAGGTATCTGAATTGGCCTTTGCTATTGGTTATAAAGCGGTTGCGGTTAATGTTTCTGATATCGTGGCCATGGGCGCCAAACCTCACAGTATCTTATTGGCTTTGGCCTTGCCTGAACGTCTCGCCAACGAGACATGGTTGGGGGAGTTTGCCAAGGGGTTGTTTCATGCGTGCAAGCAGTTTGGTGTAAGACTGATTGGTGGGGATACCACCCGTAACGATAAGCTGATTATTAGTATCACTGCAAATGGGATACTGCCTGTGGCCATTCAACCTGTCTATCGCAGTGGGGCTAAAGTAGGGGATAAAATCTATGTTTCCGGCACTATAGGCGATGCCAGTTATGCTCTTAATTATCCCGAAACTGAGGTTGGAAAGCAGTTGGCTCATCGACTGCATATGCCCACTCCGCGCAGCATCTTAGGTCAAAAGCTTGCCAGTATTGGCTTGGCAACGGCGATGATGGATGTCTCTGACGGGCTAGTTCAGGATTTAGGGCACTTATGTCAGCAAAGTCAGGTGGCTATGAGTCTACAATTGGACCAGCTACCAACAAGTAAGCCTTTACAGCAAGTAGAGTTGGCCGAAAGACTACGCTGTCAGCTGACAGGCGGAGATGACTATGAGTTGGTATTTACCCTGCCGGCATCGGTGCAGTTATCCCAAGACTTACTGTCTTCAGTGTCTACCCCGGTAACCTGTATTGGTGAGGTGATAGAGTTGCAACAAGTGCAGCCAGTCGGTAACACTAACTTTGGGTCATCAGCTATTGAGCTTACCTATCAAGGCACTGCCGTTACCGAGCAAGCGCCTTATCCTTTTGATGGCTTTCCAAACTTACACGGCTATCAGCATTTTAGTAGCTAACCCAAAATTTAACTAGAATTAGCCCAATGATTATGAGGGAGCGACTATGTCACTAGATTCTAATATGAACCATAAGCCAGATATTAGTAAAGCCAATGAATGTCCTCCTTTGCCTTTAGGGGCCAGTCTGCTGGATAAGGTGGTATATTGGTTGGGAATTGGTTTGGGGAGCGGGTTACCCAAACGGGCGCCAGGGACTTGGGGAACTTTAGGCGGTTTAATCATAGCTTTGCCTTTATTACAGCTGGGTTTCATTTCCTTCTTGGTTATTAGCTTAGTAGCAAGTATAGTAGGGATTTGGATCTGCGATAGAACTTCAGTGTTGATGCAAGTCCATGATGACCCGCATATTGTTTGGGATGAATGGGCGGGCATGTGGATCAGCTTACTGCCTCTGTCTTTTATAATGACTTATGCTCCGCAATATTTGACCCTAGGCTACTACTGGCTTGCGATAATTCTGTCTTTCATTTTATTTAGATTTTTTGATATTGCTAAGCCTAATCCTATCAGGTGGGCGGATAGAAAACTAACGGGCGGCTTAGGTATCATGTTGGATGATATTTTAGCCGGCATTATGGCTTTAGTAGCTTGGCTGATGATTGTGGCTAGTATTGTGACATTTTATCCTAGTGGTTACGGGGCTTAGCTATACAGTCATGGGGCCCAATATTAGTAGATAGCCAAAGAATATAATGCCAGAGCTTGGATAAAAATTTTATAAGAAGCCTCAGGCAACAATAGTGCAACTGAATCCATTTTATTAGTTTTGCTGTATTATTTTAGATAAATAACGGCTTTTGGGTGACCATTACCATAAACCATTAGCCATAGGTTTTTGCCATTTAATTCGATTTTTATTTTCGCTATTTTTTTATTTCGCTAAGAGTTAACTGCTTATGACTACCACACTAACGACGATTATTCTTGCAGCGGGTAAAGGTACCCGTATGAAGTCTGCCAAACCTAAGGTTTTACAAACGCTGGCAGACAAGCCCTTATTGGCCCATGTGCTAGACACTTGTCAAAGTGTGAATGTAGATAAGACCATTGTGGTCTATGGATTTGGCGGTAGTCAGGTAAAGCAGGCGATGCAAGATTATGAGCTAACTTGGGTTGAGCAAACTGAACAGTTAGGTACAGGTCATGCGGTTCAAGTGACTTTGCCAGAGTTGCCAACTGAGGGCAAAAGCTTAATCTTATACGGTGATGTTCCCCTAGTTAGTGCCAAAACTTTGACACGTCTAAAAGAGGCCAATGTTGAAGGGATGTCTATGTTGACCTTAACCGTCGATAATCCTTTTGGATTGGGCCGTATTAAACGCGATGAGCAGGGTAATATTATTGCTATTGTTGAGCAAAAAGATGCCAATGAAGAAGAGCAGGGCATTCGTGAAATTAATAGTGGTATCTACTGTGTAGACAATACCTTATTGCACAAGTACTTGCCAAACTTGTCTAATCATAACGCTCAACAAGAATACTATTTAACCGATATTGTGAAAATGGCCGTAGAGGATGGGATTGCAATTACTGCTATTGAACCCGATTATGAGTTTGAAATTGAAGGGGTAAATAACCGTCAACAGCTGGCCAGTCTTGAGCGTAGTTGGCAAGCTAAATTGGTAGAAGATTTACAAGTTCAAGGGGTGCAGTTTGCTGACCCAAGTCGGGTTGATATTCGTGGTGAAGTCAGCGTCGGTCAAGATGTGTTTGTTGATATCAACGTGGTGTTCAAAGGCAAAGTAAGCCTAGGTAGCAATGTGACCATCGAAGCGGGCTGTATTATTAAAGACACCCAAATTGGTGATAATGTGCATATCAAACCTTACTGCGTCTTTGATGAAGCGCAAGTGGGAGAGGAGGCAACGATTGGACCCTTTGCTCATTTGCGTCCCCAATCGGTATTGGCCAAAAAGACCCGTTTGGGTAACTTTGTGGAGATTAAGAAATCCCACATTGGCGAGGGTAGCAAGGTCAACCATTTAAGCTATGTGGGCGATGCACAGCTAGGAGCTGGCGTTAACTTCGGTGCTGGGGCAATTACTTGCAACTATGATGGGGTCAATAAACATCAGACCATCGTGGGCGACAATGCCTTTATTGGTACCAATGCTTGCTTGGTGGCTCCGGTTAATATTGGCAATACAGCAACCATTGGGGCAGGCTCAGTAATTACCAAAAATGTAGAAGACAAGGCATTGGCGATTGGCCGAGGACGTCAGGTTCAAAAAGACAACTATCAGCGTCCTGAAAAAAAGAATTAATCTAATTATTGATGTCCCTATACTTAAGAAAATGGGCTCAAAAAGCCCATTAAAAAGTTTTGTGAATTTAAACAGCTAGTAACAGTTAATTATATTGATGAGTAAAGAGCAGAGCAGGCCAAACAGGATGGGCTCTATTATAATACCTTGTCAGTAACCATGATTTGAGGATTTTTTATGTGTGGAATAGTGGGTGCGGTAGCAGAGCGTAATATATCAAATGTATTGTTAGAAGGCCTGAAGCGTTTAGAGTATAGAGGTTACGACTCAGCTGGCTTGACCATTATCCATGAAGGTGAGCTACACCGTGAGCGTCAAGTGGGTAAGGTACAAGCCTTAGTAGATGCTGTAAAAAATAATAGTGAAAGCTTTAAAGGTCATATTGGTATTGCTCATACCCGTTGGGCGACTCATGGTGAGCCTGCTCAACACAATGCCCATCCACACGTTTCAGGTAAAGTGGCGGTGGTTCACAATGGCATCGTTGAGAACTATGGTCCGCTAAAAGAAGAATTAATAGAGAAAGGTTATACTTTCACTTCTGAAACGGATACAGAGGTCGTGGCGCATTTAGTAGCCGAAGCCTATAAAGAAACCAATAATTTATTAAAGGCCGTTGAGAAGATTGTTCCTTTATTACATGGTGCTTTTGCTTTAGGCGTGATTCATGTGGACAATCCTGATGAGCTAATCACTGTTCGTTTAGGGTCACCCTTGGTTATCGGAGTGGGTATTGGAGAGAACTTTATTGCCTCTGATCAGTTGGCACTATTACCAGTAACTAACCGCTTTATGTATCTTGAAGAAGGCGATATTGCGGTTATTAAGCGCGACAGTATTCAGGTATTTGCCGACGGTCAGCCTGTAGAGCGTAACATTACTGAGCTTGATGCAAAAAACCATAATGCTGATAAAGGTGAGTTTAAGCACTATATGCTTAAAGAAATCTATGAGCAGCCTGATGCAGTGGCCCGTACCGTTGAGATGGGGGCGACTAGCAACGATTTGAAAGAAGAATTTTTACAGCGTCATGAAGCGCTTTTGGCTAAAGTGCGTAATATTCAAGTCTTGGCTTGTGGTACCAGTTATCATGCTGGTTTGATTGCCAAATATTGGTTTGAAAACTTAACCCGCCTGCCTTGTTCTGTGGAAGTGGCGAGTGAGTTCCGCTACCGTAATCCCGTAGTAGTAGATGACACCTTAATTATTTGTCTTTCTCAGTCAGGGGAGACCGCTGATACCTTATCTGCCCTTCGTGAAACACAGCGTAGAGCTAAAGTTGGTGAAATTAAAGGCCTAACTACTCTAAGCGTCTGTAACGTAGCGACTTCCTCTCTAGTTCGCGAAACCGATATCTTTATTCCAACACTGGCTGGTGTTGAGATTGGGGTAGCGTCAACCAAGGCCTTCACCACGCAGTTGGCAGCCTTGATGTTGTTGGTATTGAAAGTGGGTAAAGTGCAGCAGCGTATTGAACCAGAGCAGTTATCTGAGATTGTGACTGAGATGCATAAGCTAAAAGGTCAGCTTGATAGAAGCTTAAACTTAGATCAGGCGATTGAAGCTATGGGTCAGAAGTTTGAAGCCAAACACAGCACCTTGTTCTTAGGCCGCGGGGTACAATTCCCACTGGCTTTAGAGGGCGCGTTAAAGCTAAAAGAAATCTCTTATATTCATGCTGAAGGCTATGCTGCAGGCGAGTTAAAACATGGCCCATTGGCTCTAGTAGATAAAGACATGCCAATTGTGGTGCTTGCGCCAAAAGACAGCATGTTAGATAAGCTAAAAGCAAACATGCAAGAAGTTCACGCCCGTCATGGTGAGCTGTTTGTATTTGCTAGCGAGTCGAGCCAACTGGTCAGCGAAGAGCGTTTACATGTGATTCATGTACCAGATGTCAATGAGCACTTGGCACCGATTGTTTATAGTATTCCAGTACAGTTCCTGTCTTACCATGTGGCAGTTATGCGCGGTACCGATGTGGATCAGCCACGTAACTTGGCTAAGTCAGTTACGGTCGAATAATAAACAGTTAGACAATAGATTGTAATGTCAGCGAGTAATAAAGATTCATACTGAGTAATAAAGTATCATACTGTTGACTCCAACATAACCCCTTGCTAAAGTTTATATAACTTTAGTAGGGGTTTTTTATGCTCACAAAAAAACAAGAAAAGTGGCTTAAAGAAGGTAGAGGTCAGGGGGAGTTAGCTGACTATAAACCTTGGATAAAAATTTCTGATATATCCTCTTCAGGTCGATCACACAGAGTCTTCGGTCATAAGACAAGACGTATTCATCATTTGATGTCAGATTTAGAATTAGCAACATTTCTATTTCTTGAGTGGAGTCCTGAAATCACAGATATTCGAGAGCAATTTCCTCTTAAATTCGATGAGACTCTTGAGATTGCAGAGAACATGCAAGTAAAGCATCCTGCTATGAGAGGCAATATACATGTCATGACCTCAGACTTTTATGTTGTGAGCTCTAATAAAGAGTTTAGCCAATTTGTTTTGCAAGCTAAGTACTCAGAAGAGCTAATGAAGCCTAGAGTCATAGAGAAATTAGAAATAGAACGACGATACTGGAGCTCGAAAGGTGTTCAGTGGCAGTTAGTTACTGAAAAAGATATACCTATAGATGTTCAAAATAACATTAAATGGCTTTATCCAGAGGCTAGAGAAGATAGCTCTTTAGATGTTTATGACAGTTTAAGTTTTTATGCTCATGAGCTTACTAAAAATCCTGACAAAAGCATTATTGACCTGTGCAGAGATATTGATAGAGCTTATTTCGATGAAGTAGGTAGCTCCTTAAATGAGTTAAGAAGACTATTAGGATTGAGGTTCTTGATATTCGATCTTCGTATAGATTTCAGGAGATTAAAATGTAGTGACATTCATACGAGTGACTCCCAATATTGGGGCTTAATGACAGAGGAGCTTAGATATGCTGCGAATCAATGATGTCTATAGTAATCAAGGCTCAAGGTATAGAATATTAAGCCTTTTACCAGAGCAAGTCGTTTGGATTGATATAGATCGTACATCTGCACTGCCTGAGCTTATACCTATCAAAGAATTAGTAAATCTAATTGAAGAGGGCATATGTTATATCACCGATGATCCTTATCAAGGTTTGCTTTTGCAAGCGCCTGAGGAGGGTAGTACAGCTCAGTTAAAAAGAGATGAAAGCTATGAGCTTATTAAGCCTATTGTAAGCCATCCTTTGTACTATCTTCCAGAAGAACGAGCAAAATTTATTAACGAGATTGTTGACGCTAAAAGAAGCACAAAGCAAACACTGTATCGGCTACTGCGTAGGTATTGGCAAAGAGGCCAAGTACCTAATGCATTACTTCCAAACTATAAAAACTCTGGAGCAAAAGGAAAGAAGCGTATTGCTAAAAATAAAGAGTTAGGGAGACCTAGAGTTTATAAGGAAGGTACTACTGCCATTATTAATGAGGATATAGAAAGGCTCTTCTCAATTATTATAAATAAGTACCTCTTAAACGATAGCAAATATACCATTGTTTATGCGTACCGAAAGTTTAAAGCAATGTATCGTTCTCTAAATCCAGAAGTTAAAGAAGAGGATTTTCCTAGTATCTGGCAGTTTAAATACTTTTATAACTATAACAAGCACTTTACTTCTGTCCAAAAACTTAAGGCTAGGCATAATAAAATTAGCTATAACAAGGATGTAAGGCAGTTAAGGTCAACGGTTAACACGCAGGTTCTAGGTCCTGGCTCACGATATGAGATTGACGCTACCATTGCAGATATCTATTTAGTATCTGATTCAGATAGACAGAGTGTTGTCGGTCGTCCAGTAATTTATTTCGTCACAGATGTTTTTAGTCGTATGGTAGCAGGCTTTTACATAGGATTTGAAAATCCTTCTTATGCTACGAGTATTCAAGCCCTAGAGATGGCGGTAGCGGATAAGCAAAGTTACTGTAAGAGGTATGGCATTAATATCACAGCTGATGACTGGCCATGTATAGGTTTACCTGATGCTATTCTTGCAGATCGTGGTGAGCTATTGGGTCATCAAATTGAAACCTTAGAAAAAAGCTTTTCGGTTCGAGTCGAAAATACGCCTCCTTATCGTGGTGATTTAAAACCTATAGTGGAACGATACTTTAAAACTATGCAGGCAAAGTTCAAACCCTTTGCTCCAGGCGTAGTCACAGGGGTTAAAGAGAAAAAGAAGGGGGGAAATGACTACCGTTTAGATGCTGCTTTAACCATTTTGGATTTTAAGAAAATTATTATTAATTCAATTTTGATGCATAACAATGCTCACCAATTAAGTCACTACGATAGAGACAGTGATATGCCTGCTGATTTACCTTTAGTTCCTATTGAGTTATGGAACTGGGGGTTACAACATCGTACAGGTAGACTTCGCTCTGTTTCAGCGAAAGATTTGTATATTGCGCTGTTGCCTCGAAAGAAAGCTACTTTATCAGACTTAGGTATTAAGCTTTTTGGTAACTATTATATTTGCTCTGAAATCAGAGAACAGGGTTGGTTACACCGAAAAAATACAATTCATAGACCTAAATCGCTTGAGGTTGGGTACGATCCTTTAGATGCCGATACAATCTATATATTTTATGAGCAGAATAGTCTTAATTATTGGAAGGCTCATTTATCTGATCGCTCAAGAGAGTTTAAAGGCTGTAGTTTTTGGGAAGTGTGGCAAATACAGGCTGAGCAGAAGAGAACAGCTGCTAACCAGAAGCTTAAGAGTAGTTTAGCGTTAGAAGAGCTTGAGCGAGAAAATGAAAAAATCATTCAAGAAGCTATCAAAGCTAAGCCAAACGCCTTTAAAACCAAAGCAAACCAGTTAGCTAATATAAGTAATAACAGAAAAAGAGCAAAGGATGATGAGCGTAAAGCCAGGCAAAAAAATAAAAGTGCAAAAGGAAGACTTATTAAGCTCCATAAAGAGGCGAGCAGTAATAAAAATTTGACAAATTTAAGTGAGGAAGATTTAGCGCTCAAGTTTCCTGTTTATTATGATGTTTTATCTGAAGATGACTGATTGAGAAGAGTAGAGCAATGATAGTTAATGCAGTTTATAAGGAAAGTTTTGGCAGCTATAAAGGCAATCCTTTTATTGAAGCGTTGCCTGAGATATTAGAGCCAAGACAAGTTGTTAGAAGCATAAAAAGTAAAATTGATTTTAATCAATCTGACTGTCAAGCTTCATCTTCTGTTCGAGCACATTTAATTTCTCAAATGATGGGGCAGTTTTTTTACCCTATCACTAGGCACATTGACCTTGAGAAAAAATTATCAATCATGATTCGACAAGGGTATGTTGGGCGTAACCTCAAGGATGGTTCACTGAATGCTCGACTTCAAAATGGTTATGAGCGTTTGATGTCTGGTAAAGATGATGTCATTGAGTTCCCTCAAGTAAATTCGACAGCGCTTAGTTTAGCGTTTATAGGTTGCTCGGGGAGTGGTAAGACGACCACTCTCAATAAGATTTTATCTACTTATCCTCAAGTTATTTATCACCCTAAATTTAATTTTACTCAAATTGTTTATTTAAGGGTAGATTGTCCTCACGACGGATCTCTTAAAAGCCTTTGCCTTCACTTCTTTAGAGCAATTGATCAAGCGTTAGATTCTAATTATGAACAAAAGTATGCGTTGAAGCGCCATAGTGTCGAAACTTTGCTTAATTTAATGCGTCAAATATCTAATCATCATGCTATAGGTCTATTGGTGATAGACGAGATACAGCACCTGAGTGTTAATAAATCTGGTGGTGCTGAAAAAATGCTGAATTTTTTTGTGACTCTAGTTAATACAGTAGGTCTACCCGTAGTTATGGTTGGCACACCAAAAGCAAGATTTATCTTTGAAGGAGATTTTAGATCTGCTCGTCGTGGTGCTGGATTTGGTTCAATTTTTTGGGAACAGTTAGCTAAAGAGAGTAACTTTACGCAAGATGATGGGACTTTACGTAAATCTGAATGGAATAAACTTACAGATCACTTATGGAAGTATCAGTGGTTAAGAAAGGCTGACCTCACATTATCTGAAGATATAAGAGATCGTTGGTATGAATTATCTCAAGGAGTTTTAGATATTGTCGTTAAGCTTTACGTTCTTGCTCAGCTAAGAGCTATAGATTCAGGACTAGAGCGTATTACTGTCAAATTGCTGCAAAATACTTATGAGGAGGATTTAAAGCCTATTCATCCTATGATTGAGGCCTTACAGTCGGGTAGAGCTGATAGAATTGCTCAGTTTTCAGATCTGGTAGTACCAGATATTGATAAAAAGTTATTACAGCTTCAAAGTAAGCTGGATCAAAAAAGAGATGAGTTTGATGAAGTATTAGAATATCAAGGTCATGAGTTAAGTATTAGATTACATCGTATGCTGGTAGACCTAGGACAGGAGTCTCCTCTTTTAGTCCCCACAGTTAAAAAAGCTGTTGCTGAGCTACCAGAAGCCACTATAGCTGATTTAATAACTATTATTTTGGACTGGCTGAAAGAAGCTAAGCTAGATCTAGATAATAACGAAACTAAGAGTGCTTCTAAGACGAAAGTATCTACAAGAAAGACTAAGTCTGTTAAACAGAAGGATTGGCATACTTTAGATTCTGACGACCTGCGCTTTCAGTTCAGCCAAAGAGATGAAAGTGAAACATTCTATGAGCATTTAAAAACTAATACATCGTTAATTTTTGATGTCGACGATTGGTTACCTAAAGCAGGCTAGTATGATTAATCTTCCCATGCCATATCCTGATGAGTTGATCTATAGCACAGTTGCTAGGTATAAGGTTAGGGCTGGATTAATGAGCCCAAAACAGCTGTTAGATGACGTTTTTGAAGACAGGGGCGTTGTTGCAACCGTTGACTTACCTTGTCACTTGTCTAAGATTATCGGTCATTACCCTCAGGATACTTTCAACTTAGATTATATTGCCTATCAACACACTCTTTTTCCTTTGTATGCTCCTTTTATTCCCGAAAATAGAAGGCAGGAGTGTTTGAGATGGATGGCTGGACATTCGCAAGGTGCTATTCATTTGTCTATTGGTAGCAACGCATCCAGGCTTCCTGCCTTGAAGTATATTCGTTATTGTCCTCAATGTTTTAAAGAACAATTTAAAGCTCATGGTGAGTGGTATTGGTCACGTCTTTGGCAAGTTTCAGGGGTGAGCTGCTGTATCAAGCATGGCATTAGATTAAAGGATTCGTTAATCGAGTTTAGACCAACTTCTCGACATGACTTTATTGCCCCCAATACCAGAGATTGTTTAGTGCATACCCAAGAGCGTATTAGTGAAGATGATTTGTTTATTGCAGTGAAGGTAGCTGAGCTATTATCTCTTGGCGTACAAGCTTCTCCAAGCCTAGAGCAGTGGACTGTCTTTTATCGAAGCTTGGCTCGTTCTCATGACTGTATTAGAGGCTCTCAACATATAGATCATCAGCGTATTTTAAAAAAAGTGAAGAAAAGATGGTCATTAGAGTTTCTAGAGTCAAATAACTTAAGTAATCTTGAGAGTGAAACAGGTTGGCTTCGGGGTATTTTTCGTAAACATCGTAAGTCCTTTAGTTATGTCGAGCATATCGTCGTTATTGCTTCTATGTTCGAAGGTGAACCTTGGACTTTTGCAGAAGTAATTGATCAAGTAAAAAGTCAGCCACTTAAGCAACTTGCAGATAAAGGAAAGACTAAAAACATACTTAAAGTTGATATAGGAGTTATTGAAGCAAACCGAACTGTTTGGTTAAAACTGATACAGAGCAATAAGTCCTCTGTTAAAGAAGCCAGAAAAGCAAATCAAGCACTGTATGCATGGCTATATCGAAACGATAAGCAGTGGCTTATGAATACTAACAAGATCTATCATAAGCCTCATATACCTAAAGGCCTTATTGTTGACTGGCAAAGGCGAGATATTGAGTTAGTAAAAGCTTTAATTAACCTAGATAGGCAAACCTGCATCGATTTAACACTGCCTCGTAAATCCAAAAAATGGTGGGTACAACAAATTGGTGCGGTTTCGCTTATTGAGAAAAACTTGGATAAACTACCTGTAGTATCAAGGTTTTTAGATCAATACAGTGAAGATATTAGTGACTATCAGATTAGACGATTAAGCCGTGTATTAATTGACAACTTATTAAAAAAAGAATCTGTACAGCGTTGGGAGATATTACGGCTAGCTGGGTTAAGTGATGAGCGAATTACTGACGAGTCCAGTCGATTTTTAGCAAAGGCTCACAATATTGTGAATAGACGAATTAGCAAGGTGAGTATATGAAAGTAAAAGGCTATCCAGAAGACGCTCAAATACGGTATATTGCTAATATTTTTAAATTTAAACATTTGAAATCATGGAACCTTGAGCTTTGCATAAAAAGTGAAGATCAAGATCAGATATTACATACTCGGCTATCAAACTTACCAGCTATAGCAAAAAGAAGAATCATAAACCCTTCAGATGGGCAGTCTCGTAAAGGTGGTTATCCACTAATTTTGAAGGATATCTCTACTTTTGATTGGCAAGTGGGTATCGACTTAGAAAGTGGTGGTAATACCTTTGTGTTTGACTATGTCAGATCAGGTGAGCCAAGAGTCACCGTTCATATACCTCAAATTGAATTTGCACGAGTTTTGTTTTTTCATAATGCTTATCTTGCCCAAAACTGCAGGGATCATGGGATATTGACTAGAGAGTTTAGGGCTCAAGACACACAAGATGACTCAGTGTTAGTAAATGTATCGCCTGCAAGTTCTTTACCTCTAAAAGTCTTCGAAAATGAAGGACAAAGGCGTTTATTAGCGTGGATATTATTAGATGATAATGCTCGACATTCGTATGAAAGTATTGCTAAGCATTTTATAAATGACGTTAAAGATGATGAAGACAAGAAGGTATGGGTATTTCAATTTGATCCTCCACAACTTGAAAGTATATCGTTAGAGACCACAGGCTGGATGGATAAAAAGACGGGCAACTACCATGTCTATGAAATTATAGGTATTAGTAATATTCCCTCATCTTTGACTAAAAAAGTACAGTTTTTTAGCGAGAGGTTTAAAGTTGGTACAGGAGGTGGAGGAAAAAGTAGCGGTTCTCAGCCAATTGATGCATCAGTTGGGGATACTATTGACGATCAGCAAGAGGCTGATGTAGATACTAAATCGAAAACGATAGACATTCCAACAACATCTTTTAGTTTTGCCAGACCAGTAGAGACTCGAAAGGTTGTCAAAAAGCGAGTGCCAGGCGCACAGGGAGATGAAGCTGAAGAGTATGATGAGTTAGTAGAGCTAGGTCTTAGCACAGATGAGGCCACAATTGACGGTACAGCATGCCAAGCTGACTTCTCTGGACTTGATGATGACAGCGATGTTCTAGAGCTTTATATGCAAAGATTTGAAGCCTTTAAGCTACTAATCAAGAGGTTATCAGAACAACCCAACATTTACTGTACTGAGAAACTGCATTTTTTGCCTGCTGTTGGACGTTCTCGGCTACATAGAACAATAGACGGTAATAGGCGATCTGTACTTGAGGTTATCGTTAAAACTGAATCATCTCAGTTTGTTATCCTAGAAATAGATACGACTGACAACTCTAAGTCAGTGTCAACTTTACTGATAGAGATTGAAGATATTGACTCTTGGAACGCTGAAATTGATAAGATACTAAGGATAATTGTTAAGAGATCACTACGTTGGCCGAAGATTAGCTATTTAGAGAGATACGGTACTGTACGTACTTTGAATCATCCTCAAGATGTTTTAGAGTTAACGGAGGATAGTGATGAGTTTATTAGTTGGCAACGTAGATTGTGCCAAGCTTTAGGTATTATTTAGCACTGTTAGCACTGTTATCACAGAGCCATAGAAATAAAAAAGCCATCAAGATTAATCTTAATAGCTTTTCTACATCTAAAATAATAAATTACGTGTTAAGCGATATTATCACTTGGGTATCTGCTGTCATAGCGATTTAAAAAGTCCTGAACAGACTCAAGCTGTTTATAGGCCTTTATCGTATCGCCTTTCATGAAATATTCTTTAACATGAACTTGCTTGTTCTCTTTGGTCGTAGTATATAAAAATTTATCTTGTATATCCCAACCGTCAGAACGAAGCTCACAAAACCGTGCGCCTGAGGCGCAGGTATCAATTTCATGAAAAAGCTGTTTGTTACGCAATCTTGCACCTCGTAACAACCTATATAGAATATGCCCTTTATGGGTTGAAACGCTTGGTACTTTCGGGTGGTTCATAATGAACTCCTTAAAATTAAAGTAAGGAGCATATAAACGCATATACAAAAATAACCACTTTTTTTTGGTGTTTACTTGAGTAAATATGTCAACATGTAGTAAAGTGTAATTTCTCAGGTTATAAATCATTACGTACTGACATGAGTGTTCATATGCTCGTTTTAGTATTTAGTGATTAAAAAAGTAAAGAGGGCTATCAGAAATGGTAGCCCTCTTTTTTTGACCACTAATTATAGTATATCGTCTTTTTTCAATAAGTCCAACTAAAAATAGCTCAATTTGCAAAGAATTTGCCTATTACAGGCGCTTAAATGGTTTTTTGGTATAAACCCACTATAAAAAAATAAAAAGGCACTATAAGCTGTTTAATGATACTCAATGATACTCAATGATACTCAATGACATGTAATCATACTCAATGAATACCTCAAATGGTAGAGAAGAAGGATTGGTTAATTAACATCCAAAATTAACAACAACTGGTTAAAATGAGCTATGCTGAAGAAACCGTACAAGTAAACTTGGTAAACTAAGAAGCTGTATTCACAAGCTAAAGAGTCCTTAATATTAGATGGATGTGAGCCAACTTAACGAAATTCTCAGCAGAGGTCACAGTAACTTCGAAATCCTTAGCAAGACGACGTGAGTTATTTAGCCAAGCAAAGGTACGTTCAACAACCCAGCGTTTAGGAATAATCTGCCAAGAACCTGCAATCTTAGTTGAGATATCGACAGGTAGCTTAAAATCTTGCATCATTTGTTCCTCAAAGGTTCTACGATAACCTGCATCAGCAGATACGGCTTTAATAGTAGTATAGACACTAAGTAGTTTTTCTATGGCTAACTTTCCTGATTTGGTATCGTGAATATTAGCAGCATGAACAACAATGGATAGTAAGTTACCCATTGTATCGACCACAATATGGCGTTTACGACCCTTTATTTTTTTGCCGCCATCAAAGCCTGTATCATGTGCTTTACTGGCTGTTTTAACGCTTTGAGAGTCAATGATAGCGTAACTTGGTTCAGCATCCCTTTTGGCTTTTAATCGCTTTTTTTAACCAAGTCTTGTAGTATTTTGTCCCATAGACCTGAGTGATTAGCTCGCCTAAAGAAACTCCATACTGTGGTGTAAGGCGGAAAGTCATTAGGAAGCAGACGCCACTGACAGCCTGTCTTTGTGATGTAGAGTACCGCATTGACTAGCTCTCGTTTGTCCCATTTATAGCGCCGATGATGGCTAAAGTGAGGTTCAATGCGTCTCCATTGCTCATCGGTTAAGTCGGTTGGATATATCTTTCTATTCATGTGAGTATTTTAATTTATTTATCCTTGTGAATACAGCTTCTAAGCACATTTACAGGAGTTTACCATGACCAAGAAAATCAGAACCTACAGTGCAGAATTCAAAGCCGAAGCCGTCAAGAAGATAGCAGACAATAACGGTAATATTGCAGCTACTGCAAAGCAACTTGGTATCGCAATGCAAACTCTATCGAACTGGAATAACAAATCCAATCAGGGCAAGCTTGAAGGAACTAAGCCGTACGATCCACAGCTTATGGCGGTGATAGAAGAGAACAAGCGCCTCAAACGACAGCTTAAAGTTGCCGAGGAGGAACGAGAGAATTAAAAAAGGCGACGGCGTACTTCGCCAAACACAGCTAGTAAGGTACGCCTTTATTAAAGATAACCAGTCCCTCTTCAGCATTTCTACTATGTGTCGTGTACTAAAGATTAAGCATTCAAGCTACTACGACTGGCTGAGTCGCGATATCAGCAAGCAGCAGATACATCGCAATCATTGCGAGTTACTGGTGAAAGCCGCTCACAGTGAAACTTGTGAGCGCTATGGTGTTGAGCGACTGCATGCAAAGCTAACCGAGCAAGGGCACGATATTAGCCTATATATGGTTCGACGAATTAAAGAAGAGTATGGTATCAAATGCCGTCGTCATAAGCGCTTTAAAGTGACAACCGACTCCGATCATAAAAAGCTAGTCTATCCAAACGTTCTGGATCAGAAGTTTGACGTTAAACGTCCTAATGAAGCGTGGGTCAGTGACATCACCTATATTTGGACAAATGAGGGTTGGTTGTACTTAGCCGGAGTGAAAGACTTGTATACCAAAGAGCTGGTTGGCTACACCATCAACAGGCGCATGACCGCAGATTTAGTCTGTAAAGCATTGAACATGGCCATCAAGAATAAACGTCCAAGCCAAGGATTGATTGTGCACTCTGATAGAGGCAGCCAGTATTGTAGTCATGCATACCACAAGATCATCAAGCAGCATCAGTTTACAGGTTCGATGAGTGGTAAGGGCAATTGTTTCGACAATGCTCCAATAGAAAGCTTCTGGGGCATATTAAAGAATGAGCTGGTATATCATCAAGACTATAAAACAAGATTCACAGCCATCAACGATATTATCGGCTATATCGAGCTTTACTACAATCAGACAAGAATTCAAAAGGGTTTAGGCTATAGATCGCCAAGACAGGTGTGGTTTGATTTTTATCATCAGGCTGCGTAACTAAAATCTCCCAAGTTTAAGTGTACGGATTTGACGGCAGGGGTCAAATATGTCAACATGTAGTAAAGTGTAATTTCTCAGGTTATAAATCATTACGTACTGACATGAGTGTTCATATTTTTGGGGCTGTCCTAGATAACTAGTTCAAACCCTGTTTAACCCATTGTTTTAATTGTAGTAATTGTTTTAATTGTAGTAATTGCGACTTTGGGTCACTGTGATTGAAACGCCACTCACATTCCTTTAAATAGAGGTGAAAATGT
>NZ_FUGE01000013.1 GCF_900162825.1 Psychrobacter piechaudii | reverse complement strand
TTAGGGGCTGTCCTAGATAAGTAAAATTATTTAGGATAGCACTATGAGAAAGAGTAAACTAAGTTGGTATAAACAAAGCAGACTAATCGAGTTATTTGTTGCCGGTTCTACCGCGAGAACAGCAGCAAGCTTAGTTGGTGTTAATAAAACCACAGCCAGTTATTACTTTCATAGGCTAAGACTGCTTATTTACGAGAATAGTCAAGACCCTGGTCTATTTGAAGGCGAAATCGAAGTAGACGAATCATACTTTGGTGGCACTCGTAAAGGCAAGCGAGGGCGAGGTGCTGGTAGCAAAGTGCCCGTGTTTGGCCTATTAAAGCGTAATGGCAAGGTCTACGCTTGTATTATACCCAATGCTAAAGCAGATACTTTGATCCCCATCATAAGAGAAAAAGTGAAGCCTGATAGCATTGTTTATACCGACTCATTTAAAAGCTATAACGCATTAGATGTCAGTGAGTTTACTCATTATCGTATCAACCACTCCAAAACCTTTGTTAATGACAAGAATCACATTAA
>NZ_FUGE01000061.1 GCF_900162825.1 Psychrobacter piechaudii | reverse complement strand
TTAGAAACTATAACTAAAATATTTTTATATATCTCGTGTTTTTGTTATTTGCGACCGAAAATTGGTGATAACATCTGTAAAAGGTCAATAATTAATTAAAATGTAGCTAAAATCGATTTGTAGTGCGATTGCCCTGATAACCGAACATAGCTGTTATTAGGGCACCCTTAAATTAAGTCAATTTCTATTTCTCAGAAATAATATATGACCCATTCGCTCAACTAAAAGTTAACGATTTTACAATTTAAACCACATCCTAATAGGATGTTATGTGTTGGTAAAAGAGGCGGCGTTATACGTCTATTAATTTATGACACTGTTTGGTGTTATTTCTTTTCTTTCTTTTAAAATTTCAATGTAAGGATACAATATGAGCAACAACATTATCAGCAAACCAACTTTAGTCGTTAACTGCGGTTCATCTTCTATCAAATATGCTCTAATTAGTGAAGATAATAAATACCGTATTACTGGTCTCGCTGAAAACTTAGGGCTAGATGATGCTCGTATTGTACACAAATGCCTAGAAGGCAAAAAAACTGAAGTCAGCATTCCAGGCTCTAACCATAAAGCCGCTTTGGTTCAAATTATGACTCTTCTTGGCGACCAATCTCCAATTGCAGTAGGACATCGTGTGGTCCATGGTGGCCGTGAGTTCAGTTCTGCTGTAGAAGTGACGCCACATGTGGTAGAAGAAATCAGACGTCTAAAAGAGCTGGCTCCTCTACACAACCCTGCTAACGCTACAGGTATTGAAGCCGTTCAAGCCATTCACCCTGACCTACCTCAGGTGGTGGTATTTGATACCGCTTTTCACCAAACCATGCCTCCAAAAGCTTTCCGTTACGCCATCCCAAAAGAGATGTATGAAAATGACTGCATCCGCCGCTACGGATTCCACGGCTCTTCACACGCTTACTTATCCAATCGCGCTAGCCAACTGACCGAAAAAGAAGGTCCTCATGGTTGGTTAATTGCTCACTTAGGCAATGGTAGCTCTGCAACTGCAGTCTACAATGGAGAAAGCCTAGACACCAGTATGGGCCTAACCCCACTAGAAGGCCTAATGATGGGCACCCGCTGTGGCGACGTTGACCCAAGCCTTCACATTCACTTAAAACGTACTATGGGGCTCAACCTAGAACAAATCGACGTCATTTTGAATAAAGAAAGTGGCCTACTGGGCGTATCTGGCGTTTCAAACGATATGCGTACCGTAGAATCTATTGCTAACGATGACTCACACCCAGACCAGAAGAATGCCCAGTTGGCGGTAGAAATGTTCTGCTATCGCACTGGCAAATACCTGGCTTCTTTATCTTGTGCCCTACCAGATTTAACCGGCATCATCTTCTCAGGAGGTATTGGTGAAAACTCAGCGACCATTCGTGCTCGCATTCTAGAGGTTATGCGTCACTTTAACTTAGAGGTAGATACCGATAAGAACAGCCAACTATATGGCGGCGAAGAAGGCAGTTTCCATGCTCCAGGAAGTAAATATGAGCTATGGGTTATCCCAACAGATGAAGAGCTGCAAATCGCAGAAGAAACCAGAGCGGTACTGGGTCTATAGTCCGATCAATAAAAATAATTTAAAAATCAAACCAATATATTGAACTAATAAGGATTTGTTTATGCAAACTATTTTGCTGGTTCCTACTGGCCGTGGCATTGGTTTAACCTCTGCAGGCTTGGGATTGCTTAAGGCTTTGGATTATTTGGGCATGAAAGCTGGCTTTATGAAGCCATTTTTGCAAGATGACTCGAACGACTCGCAGCACACTTTAGACAGCTCAAGTGACTTAATCCGTCACGCTTTTGGTCTAAATCCGCCTCCCTCTATTCCTCGTGAACGTGTCGAGCGCATGATGAACTCAGGCAACGTGGATGACTTGATGGAAGAGGTAGTTACCAATTTTCATCAATTAGGAGAAGAGTACAACGTTGTCATTTGTGAAGGCTTAGTGCCTACCGAAGAGGTAACGTATGCTTCACAAGTGAACTTTGCCCTAGCCACTGCCTTGGATGCCAAAGTGATTTTCGTTAGCATGGCTGACCTTGAAAACCCGAAACAATTGGCCGATAAATTAGATGTGCATGCCCGTGACTTTGGCGGACTCAATGGAGAGCGCACTCTAGGCAGTATCTTAATGCGTGCTAACAACGTACCTAACACTTTTGATACTCAGCCCGTAGCGCCAGGTGAAGCCATTTTGGATTTGGATGAAGACTTTATCAGTGCTATGCAGTCGCACTCGCCTAACTTTGCCACTGATAAATTCCAGCTAATCGGAGTGGTTCCTTTCAGTAACAGTTTGTCTGTGCCTCGCACTTGGGATATTGCTCAGCAGCTTAATGCCAGCTGGTTAAATGAGGGGGATGCCAAACAGCGCCGAGTTCTTAAAACCAGTCTAACCGCCCGTACTATCTCGCGTGTGGGCGAAATCTTTACCCGCGGTACTCTGGTGGTTACTCCTGGCGATCGTGATGATATCTTGTTGGCGACGGCCATGGCCAGCATGAATGACATCCCTATGGCTGGTATTGTGTTAACCGGTGGAATTATCCCAAATGATACTGTGTTTGAGCTGTGTCAGCCTGCGCTAAAAACGGGGCTACCTATCATGAGCGTACACACTGATAGCTTACAGACGGTAACCAATTTAGCGACCATCAGTAATGAGATTCCAAGGGATGATGCAGAACGTGCCGAAACTGTGGCCCGTTTTGTCGCTGCTCATATCGATTTAGATTGGCTAAAATCCTACTTCGAACGTGACTATACCCCTCGCCTATCGCCTTCTGCTTTCCGTCACCAAGTAGTGAAAAAAGCACAACAGGCCAAAAAACGAGTGGTTTTACCAGAAGGGGAAGAGCCACGTACCATTGAGGCGGCAGCGATTTGTCAAAGTCGTGGTATCGCTCAGTGTGTGTTAATTGGTAATCCAGACGAAATTGCACAAGTGGCTAAAAACCGCGGTGTTGAGCTGCCTGAAGACATCGAAATCATTGATCCAGCGAGTATTAGCTTAGATAAATACATCCAAGCTTTTGTAGAGCGTCGTAAAGGTAAAGCCACCGAAGAGCAAGCTGCTGAACAATTGCAAGATAGCGTGGTATTAGGCACCACCATGTTACACATGGATGAGGTTGACGGCTTAGTGTCAGGAGCAATTCATACCACGGCTAGCACCGTTCGTCCTGCCTTCCAGTTAATCAAAAACGCGCCTCAGTACTCACTGGTCTCCTCTATCTTCTTCATGCTACTTCCAGAGCAAGTGGTGGTGTATGGTGACTGTGCAATTAACCCTGATCCTAATGCTGAGCAATTGGCTGAAATTGCCATCCAATCTGCTGCCTCTGCTAAAGCCTTTGGTATTGAGCCAAAAGTGGCAATGATCAGTTATTCTACTGGGGCATCGGGTACTGGTGATGATGTTGAAAAAGTGAAGCAAGCGACTCAGATCGTGCGTGAGCGCGCACCTGATTTAATGGTAGATGGTCCGCTACAATACGACGCCGCTTCTGTATTGAGTGTGGGCAAACAAAAAGCACCAGACTCACCAGTTGCGGGTCAAGCCAACGTGTTTATCTTCCCTGATTTAAACACTGGTAATACCACTTATAAAGCGGTACAGCGTAGTGCCAACGTGGTCAGTGTTGGCCCAATGCTTCAAGGCTTAAACAAGCCAGTTAACGACTTATCACGCGGCGCTTTAGTCGATGATATCGTTTATACTATCGCTTTGACTGCCATCCAAGCCAGTAGCCCAGACGTCTAATAGACGAAGGACACAAACTTAGATTCAATCAATAGACCCATTGACCTCCTCCCCTCGCTAAACCGAGGGGATTCCTACAGCTAGACGGTCAAGCCCGACCGCAAGGATGTTCTTAGCAGCATTGATATCTCTATCATGCCATGTGCCACACTC
>NZ_FUGE01000164.1 GCF_900162825.1 Psychrobacter piechaudii | reverse complement strand
CAAAGAACTCTCTTGGATCGTTGAGCATAATAGCTCCCTCTTATGGATCGGGTGCTATATTTTACTCCTTCTTTGACTTTTTGTAGTGCGATTGCCCTGTAATTCCTTTATCTATACCTGCATTAACGCATTATAACCGCTATAATACCGGCCTTAATTTAATCGATTTCGTGGTCAGGGCTTTTGGCTCAGCGAGGCTTTATTGAGCTGAAAGTTAATATAAATTTTATTGGTTCTATAGGATTCTTCATGGCAGTTCCTCCTTCAACTAGCACATTTAGTAGCAGTGATTTCATTCAACTGGCTTTATCCAATGATGTTTTAAAGTTTGGTGAGTATGTTCTTAAGTCTGGTCGTATTAGCCCGTACTTTTTTAATGCTGGTTTATTGGCCACTGGCGAAACTCTATCACTATTGGCGAACGGTTATGCTCAAGCTTTGGCAGAGCAAGTCAAAGAATCTCAGAGTGATGAGTTAGTTATTTTTGGTGCTGCTTATAAAGGCATTCCTTTTGTAGCAGCAACTGCTCAAGCTCTATGGAACAATCATGGCATAAATGCGCGCTGGGGCTATAACCGCAAAGAGGCCAAAGACCATGGTGAAGGTGGAAATCTAGTCGGTGCTGACGTTAGCGGCAAAGCTGTTTGGGTATTAGATGATGTAATCACTGCTGGGACCGCAATGCGAGAGGTGGTAGAAATTCTGAGTGCGGCGGGTGCGACAGTGGCCGGTATTATTGTGGCACTGGATCGTAAAGAGCGTGGTCAAAACGAACAGTCTGCTATTCAAGAGTTGGCCCAAAGCTTACAGGTGCCTGTGCAAGCCTTAGTTGATATCGATGACATCATTGATTATGTGGCAAAACATGGAGAGCCAAGTCAGTTGGCGAAAATGCGTCATTACCGCGAACAATACGGCGTTTAAGCCAGTAATGAGTTAGCTGCTCAGAACTTTGTATCGCTAGTATCATTTTTTGTCAATTTTTTATACTCAAGCTGTCAATCTTAGGTTGGCAGCTTTATTATAACTATCTTTATCACCAGTCGCCGTAAAACCACCCACTTCAGGGGGTGGATATAAGGCGACATATACTGTCGTAAGAAGTCGTTAAAGGGTTGTAAGCTAAAATTAATCTTGCCATACTAAGCATATGAAAACACTCAAGCTACGCATTAAAAACAAACACATAAAAGAGCTGAATTGTCTAAGCGGTTCAGTAAACTTCGTGTGGAACTATATTAATGCGT
>NZ_FUGE01000002.1 GCF_900162825.1 Psychrobacter piechaudii | reverse complement strand
GATGGGCTTGTTGCCAACTAATCAGTAGGTCTGCTGAGAAATAGGCTCTATCAAAGAGCGTAATGCTATTGTCTTGAACATTTAGCTGACGGGCTAAGGTGATCTCTCCTTGACCCATATCTGCAAGGGTTGTGTCAATGATCTCATGCGTGTCAGTATTGATCAGACATACCGAACGCATTTGGGGATAGGGCGCCTCTTTAGTTCTGCCTTTGCTTGAGCTAAAGTGCTGAAGGTTCTCATCAGTGGATGGGAGTGAGTATACGACGCCATCTACAGCGTGGACGCTAAGTCCCATGAAGTCTTGCTGCTGGGCTCGTGATTCTGTTTGGTAGTGAGCACTTAGTTGATGAAATAGCTGCTTTAGAGGCTCATGCCCGAGGCGTTGTCTTGCTTGTACCACAGCGCTGGGCACACAGGCCTGAGAGTCTATATTAAGACGCATCTGCTCTGTGATATACCAAATTGAACGGTTACGATATAAAGCTGTGCCGATGACTATCCAAACAACGTGTTCGGCAGGTAGCTTACGCCTTCTAATGCTCGCTTTGCCGGTATACTCTAAAGCTTGCTGTATCCACTCAGGGTCTATTAATTCACTAAATTGTTCTAGGGTGTCTGGAATCCTTTTATGCGTCTCATTAATAGCGTCTTGTAGTCTCATAGTAAAATAGCCCATCT
>NZ_FUGE01000295.1 GCF_900162825.1 Psychrobacter piechaudii | reverse complement strand
ATCTTGTATATATGTTTCTGGGATACTATGCATTGTTGAACCTGGCCTCTGTACATAGTTATAAAGAGGTTTATTAACGTGGGTAAGAGTTCTCTTAAATAATATCTTAAAAAGTAAGTGCACATCTTCAAAGCTTCTTATTGAGGAGTCAAATCTTATTCCATCGAAGCACTTAGCGTCAAAAAGTTTATCCCACATGAAATTAGAAATATATCCACGAGATATTAGGTAGTCTTTATTTTCTATGAATCCTTTAACGTCATTTTTATCAAGGTTCAAGCGGTGTCCATCTATACTAACGGAGAATATGTCACATAAACATATGTCAGCTTTATCCTTTAGTATTTGTTTTATCATTGCGTCTAGGTAGTCTGGTTCGTAATAATCATCACTATCCAAAAAAGCAATATAATCCCCTCTAGCATGATCTAACCCTAAGTTCCGGGCAGAGCCTTGACCACCATTTTCTTTCTCTAAGAAAATAAAGCGAGGGTCATCACCTACAAGCTCTTTAGCTAGAGTAATAGAGTTGTCTGGGCTGCCGTCATCAACAACTAAAGCTTCAAAGTTTTCATAACTCTGATCCAGCAGGCTTTGCATACACTTTTCAATGTATTCTTCTACTTTATATACGGGTATGATTATACTAACTAAGGGAGTCATGATATTTATAG
>NZ_FUGE01000016.1 GCF_900162825.1 Psychrobacter piechaudii | reverse complement strand
TAAACTTGGGAGATTTTAGTTACCCAGCCTGACGATAATAATCAAACCACACCTGTCTTGGCGATTGATAGCCCAAACCCTTTTGAATCCTCGTCTGATTGTAGTACAGCTCGATATAACTGATAATATCATTGATGGCTGTGAACCTTGTTTTATAGTCTTGATGATATACCAGCTCATTCTTTAATGTGCCCCAGAAGCTTTCTATCGGAGCGTTATCGAAACAGTTGCCTTTGCCGCTCATTGAGCCTATAAATTGATGCTGCTTAATGGTCTTGTGGTAGGCGTGACTGCAATACTGACTGCCTCTGTCTGAATGAACGATTAGCCCTTTGCTTGGACGTTTATTCTTGATGGCCATATTTAGTGCTTTGCAAACTAAATCTGCGGTCATACGCTTGTTAATAGCGTAACCGACAAGCTCTTTGGTGTATAAGTCTTTGACCCCTGCTAAGTACAGCCAACCCTCATTCGTCCAGATATAGGTAATGTCGCTGACCCACGACTCGTTAGGGCGCTTAGCATCAAACTTCTGATCCAGTACGTTTGGATAGACTAGCTTGTTGTGATTGGAGTCGGTGGTGACTTTGAAGCGCTTATGACTACGACATTTAATGCCGTGTTGCTCTTTGATGCTTCTTACCATATACAGGCTAATGTTATGGCCTTGCTCGCTTAGATGAGCATGCAGACAATCTGCGCCATAACGTTCTTTCGTTTCATTGTGAGCCGCTTTAACCAGTAATTCAGACTGGTTGCGATGTATCTGTTGGTCGCTGAGATCACGACTTATCCAGTCGTAATAGCTTGATGGCTTAACCCTTAACACACGGCACATAGTGGTGATGCGAAAGAGGAACTGGTTGTCTTTGATAAAGGCGTACCTGACTAACTGTTTCTCGCGAAGTACGCCGTCGCC
>NZ_FUGE01000017.1 GCF_900162825.1 Psychrobacter piechaudii | reverse complement strand
GTTTAACTTATCGTGCGTAATTCTCCACCTATAATCTTTGATTTAGGTGGAGATGTAAGCACGGGGAGACCTAGTCAGGGCGTTCTTGTTTTTCGATATATTGTCTAATGGTATCAATCGTAGCACCACCAGTAGTCAGCAAACAATATGCTCTAGTCCAAAGTACAGGCTTCGAGTAAAACGTTGCCAAATGCTTCGCAAATTCCTTTCTCATCAGTCGGCTAGTGACCGTTTTTAGATTATTGATAAACTTACTTGGCATGATATTGGGGTGCATTTCAATTAGTAAATGCACATGATCGGCTTCTGCATTGAACTCTAATAGCTCAACCTCCCATTTTTGACAAAGGTCAGTTATGATTTCTTTTAGCCTATCAAGCATAGTCCCAGTAAAGCATTTTCTACGATACTTTGTGACTAACACTAAATGAAAGGTTAGTTTGTAAACACAGTGGTAATGTGATTTTAGCTGATTATTCATGATTGACACTAAGTAGGGTTTACGCTAAATTATACCTACATTCAAGTTGACTAACAAGCCATGCTCAAAGCCTATAAATATCGCATTTACCCAAATCTTGAACAGCAGGTGCTTATCGAAAAGCACTTTGGCTGTAGCCGTTTTATGTTCAATTGGGCGTTAGCATTGCAACAACGCTATTATGCCATGTTTGGCAAATCTTTATCACGTAGTAAAATCCAAAGCCAGTTAGTGAAAAAGAAAAAGAAAGCTCGGTTTGCATGGCTTAGTGAGGTCAACAGTCAGTCACTACTAAATGCCTTGCTTAACGTATATACCGCCTTTACTAACTTCTTCAAAGGTCAGGCAAAGTTTCCACGTTTCAAATCTAAAAAAATCCCACAGCGAAGTTACCAATGTCCTCAACATTGCACAGCAAACTTTGAGCAGGGAGTTATCAATCTACCGAAAATAAAAGGCATCAAAACCGTATTTAGCCGTGAGTTTGAGGGCAGGGTTAAAACAGTAACGATTAGTAAGA
>NZ_FUGE01000058.1 GCF_900162825.1 Psychrobacter piechaudii | reverse complement strand
GAATAAGAGGATGGACTTGTGCTGAGTGTGGCACATGGCATGATAGAGATATCAATGCTGCTAAGAACATCCTTGCGGTCGGGCTTGACCGTCTAGCTGTAGGAAGCCCCTCGGTTTAGCGAGGGGAGGAGGTCAATTAGAGCAGTGCCACCTTAATTCATTTAAGGGTACAACTATTATCAGTGGCTTAAATTTAGGTACAGTGGCACTATGACAGCTAGCAAGATAAATAACGCGGTTACTATCGACGAAAACAACGGCCTGGCCCGCCAACACTCCACTGAACGAGTCTCTTATATAGCTGAGCCTAGCACAAGGCCTCAAAAGCAGTTGCAGGTAAATCATGCCTATGAGAGCTTAGCGGTAGAAGCAGCGATAGCTCTGGTTATCAATGGCATCCATTATGCGGTACTGATGGCCAGCCCCAGTGACCTTGAGTATTTGGCATTAGGCTTCCTTTATAGCGAAGGCTTAATACAACATAGTGGCGAGTTATTAGATTGGAAGATCACCCACCTTACTCCTGATTCAAACTTAACGGCTTTCATTGATCAAAGATTTGATGAATTGGCAACCTTGCAAATGTTGGAACACCAGCTGCAAGACTATGATGCTTATATTGTAGAATTGACCTTAAGTCAGCGCCGGCATCAGCAGATTCAATTTCAGCGGCGTCAACTTTCTGGGCGTACGGGCTGCGGTATGTGTGGTATGACGGGGCTGAGTCAAGCGCTACCTGATTTGAGTGCTTATCACCGTGAGGGCTCAACTTACTCTAAGCCGTCCTTAGATACCCTGCTAGAGATACGTGAGCAGATTGTTAATGCACAACAAACCCATCAGTTAACAGGGGCGGTGCATGCGGCGGCCACACTGTATAAGGGACAGCTTAAACTGTTTGAAGATGTGGGGCGCCACAATGCGTTGGATAAACTCATTGGCTGGCAACTACGCCACAAGCTACAGTTGGATTTAGTTGTGATGACCTCTAGGCTCTCCATTGAACTGGTTCAAAAAGCGATCCGTTGTCGATTGCCTTGGTTGGTAGGAATATCTGCTCCAACCAGTACAGCTGTCAAGGTGGCACAGCGATATGGTTTGGGGCTGGCAGGATTTTTAAGAGAAAATAGAGTCACTTTTTATATAGACTAGGTGTCTTTTATACTTACTATCTATTTTTTATACTGAGTAGCTGTTGGCTATATTTGGTAAGGACTAGGGCTTTCCTATTGATAAAGCTTATCTAACTTGTTTTTTTATGACGTGATTTAACTTTGATATGACCACAGATGATGTATTGGCTCAGGTGTTTCTGAACAGCTTTGAGCAGCATAAACCACAGTTACTAGGTAGAAGAATATGGCTGGCCTGTAGTGGCGGCCGGGATTCGTTAAGTTTGGCACATCTTTGTCAGCAGCTATTTAACGCAGGTAAGCTACCCTTTTTACCACAGCTGCTACATATCAATCATGGTATGCAGCAAGCCAATGCGGCTTGGGCTGATCAAGTATCGACCTGGGCACAGCAAAATCAAATGCCTTGCCAAGTGCTAAAAATAAACTTGGTCAAAAAGACTGAACAAGAAGCGCGTCAAGCCAGATATGAAGCAATAATTGGCGTTATGAATCATCAAGATGTATTGATATTAGGCCACCATCAAGATGATCAAGTTGAGACTCTATTAATGCGCCTATTCAATGGGGCAGGGGTGAATGGGCTTAGCGGCATGAAAGAGTGGTCTATTAAAAGCAGTCAGAACCAACAAGGCACTCAAAAAAACATAGTTTTATGGCGGCCTCTGCTAACCATTAGCCGGCAACAAATTACTCAATATGCAGATAATAAAGGGTTAACTTATATCGATGACCCCACCAATGTGGCCTTGCAGAAGAGTAACTTAAATCCAGATCAGCTCAATGATCGAGCTTGGTTACGTAGTGTCTTGTTGCCACACATTACGCAGCGTTATCCTAAGGCAAAACAGGCTATTGCTCGCACCGGGCAATTGATGCAAGAGGCGAGCGTTATTCTCGATGAACAAAGTAGCCTAGATTTGTCTCAGTCCATAATTAATGACAGAGCGTTTTGTTCTGTGCTCGATATCAACCAACTGACGAGGTTATCCACCGCTCGGCAATCTTTCCTCATTCACAGCTGGCTTGCCCCCACTGCCACTGACTTACCCCCTTCTCGGCGATTGGTGGAAGAGGTATTGAGCTTAGCACACCGCAAAGACAGCAACCATCAAACCTGCTTGTCTTGGGACAGTGGGAGGTATCAATATCAAATACGACGCTACCAACATAAATTGTATCGACTGTGGGACAGTTGGGAGCAGTGGCTACAATTAGCGCCTACCACCCATGATATTCATATTGATGTTGAGGAGGAAATAGCGCCTTGTCTGTTGTTAAAGCCATTAAGTACAGAATTTGAGTGGAGTGTACAAGGATTAACTGGCCTCATCGCTGAGCTACAGCAGCAGTTGACTGTTTTAATTGACGCTAAAGCTGAAACGGATAGGGAAGATATTAAGTCTATTGCATGGTCAAAAGAGACAAAGCTTATATTTCAGCCCTTACCTCGTACCCAAAAGATAGCCTTACCAGGCAGAGTAGGGCGTAAATCGGGCAAAAAACTATTACAAGCGCTAGATGTGCCCAGCTTTATGCGGCAGTCCGTGGTGTTGTGTTCGTTACAATTATCCCCCCTGTGTTCTGAACAACAGAGTATTCCCTTGCTAATAATAACTCCGGAACAAACGATGGTGTTGCAAAGCCCGTTTTCACAGTCCATTGCGCAATTGGTGGAAGACAAAGCGTTAGTTGCTGAGCTACATGATTTGTAGTTTTTAAAGCTACTGGTAAAGTGAGCCCATTGAATCAGTGACAGTCAGTTGAGTAATATAATCAATAAAATGATGTGTTACACTAGCCATATTATGAATGGTACTAGATGGATGGTACTAGCATTTGTATAAAATATAATCATGATTAAATGAATAAAAGCTTAGGCACTTATTATGCCAAGCTAAGCTTTAAATAATGGGAAAAAAAATGGCAGAACTTAAAGGGAAAAAAATCAGTTTTATTGGTGGCGGTAACATGGCCCAAGCCTTAATTAGTGGTTTGATTGGCCGAGGTATTAATCCTTCAAATATTACAGTCGCCGATCCTTCTGAGGCTATTCGCGATCAGTTAAAGCAGCGAAAAATTAATGCCGTAGATCCTACAGCCAATACAGAGACTGACAACTCACAAGTTGCGGTGAAAGGCGCGGACGTGGTTGTTTTGGCAGTTAAACCCCAAGTGATGCGTCAAGTGGTTTCTGATTTTGCTGAAGTATTGGACAGACAGCTGGTTATTTCAGTGGCTGCCGGTCTGTCTACTGAAAGCTTAAGTAAAATGCTTGGCGGCTATAAAAACATCGTTCGTGCCATGCCAAATACTCCAGCGATGATCCAAAAGGGAGCTACCGGCCTTTATGCCGCCGATTACATTACTGAGGCGGATAAAACGTTAGCAGCGTCATTGATGTCAGCTTCTGGACTGGTGAGCTGGGTAGAGAAAGAAGAGCAGTTGCATGCAGTAACGGCGGTATCCGGCTCGGCGCCTGCATATTTCTTTTATATGCTAGAGTCAATGATCGATGCTGCCGTTGAACAAGGCTTGGACAGTAAGCAAGCAGCTGCGTTAGCGATGCAAACCGCATTGGGTGCGGCTCAGATGGCCATAACCAGTGAGGAAGCCCCTGCAGAACTGCGCCGTAAGGTAACCTCTCCTAATGGAACTACCCAAGCTGCTATTGAGTCGCTGCAACAAGATAACTTTGCTCAAGTCATGAAAAAAGCGATGCAAGCTTGCTATACCCGTAGTGAAGAGATTAGCAACGAGTTGGCCGACTAAGCTAACCGATATATAAGCTATTAACCACACAATAACCGCTATTAAATAGGCTGTTGGCACTGTACGTAGTCGATGGCCCGCTTTTTAAATTTAAACTAGTAAGAGTACGTTGAATGACAAGTCTTTCGTATGCCCTATTCAACATGGTGGTAAATTTCGCCATGCTACTGATTTTTATCCGCTTTATGCTTCAGTTTGCAGGGCTTGAGCGCAATCATCCTTATGTTCAACCCGCTTATAAAGCGACCCAGATAGTGGACGTGTTTGGCCGTATTTTTCCAACAGTTGGGAGCGGGCGAGTAAACTTAGCGGCAGTGATGTTGTTGTTTTTATTAAAGCTAATAGACATCTCGGGTAATGCGGCCCTTGCTGGACATGGCTATACTCCGATTAGACTGTTCTTCGAAGGAAGTTTATCGTTAATCTTAAGCTTCTTGAGTGTGGCACGCTATTTAATTATTGGTTCAATTATTATCAGTTGGGTAGTATTACTGACCCAAAAAATGCACCCCATTTTTGAATTGATTGTGCAAATGGCTGAGCCTATTTTGGTGCCTTTTCGCCGTATTACGCCCAATTTAGGTATGTTGGATTTATCGCCTATGGTGGCCATCTTCGGCTTATTGCTTATCGAAATATTTGTTGAGATTATTGCTAGAAATTTATTGCCTATGATTGGTTAATAGCCATGAGTGCTAAAAAATAGGCGGGCGAGTATCATAGTTTGGGCAGCATAATAAAAGGCTTAAAAGCTATTTAATTGCGTTAATTTGCAGAAAAGTAAAAAACGCACTTGCAAAGCTGTTTTAGTTTGCTATAATACTCGCCCACAACATGAGGTAACTGGCTAAATCAGCTGAGCACCAAAAGTTGTGTTTTTAGAAGTTTCGGTGAAGTGGGTGAGTGGCTGAAACCGCACCCCTGCTAAGGGTGTATACGTTAACGCGTATCGAGGGTTCGAATCCCTCCTTCACCGCCATTTATTTTAAAAGATTTTAAACTGTTAAAATTTTTAAAAAAAATTCAAAAAAATGTTGACTCCTAAAAAAAATTGGCTATAATAGCCATCCTGTTAACAACACTAGTTAACAAAGATAAGTTAGATAAATATGCGCCTGTAGCTCAGTTGGATAGAGCACTTGGCTACGAACTAAGGGGTCGGGAGTTCGAATCTCTCCAGGCGCACCATCTAATCAATCACTAAATTAATCGCCCATTGTTTGGCGATTTTTCTATGCCTGCTATATTTGCAATACTTTTCTTATTCCCATCTGCTTCTTAGTGTCACTATAAGCACCCTTATATCCTCTCTGTCATCTGAACCAAAATAAGCTACAATAGCTTTTATCACCAGTCGCCGTAAAACCACCCACTTCAGGAGGTGGATATAAGGCGACATACACTGTCGTAAGAAGTCGTTAAAGGGTTGTAAGCTAAAATTAATCTTGCCATACTAAGCATATGAAAACACTCAAGCTACGCATTAAAGATAAGCACATAAAAGAGCTGAATTGTCTAAGCGGTTCAGTGAACTTCGTGTGGAACTATATTAATGCACTTTGCTTTGAGCATCTAAAACGTACCGGTAAGTTTTTTAGTGCTTATGATCTAAGTCAGTACACCAAAGGTAGTGGTGAGTATTTAGGATTACATAGTCAGACCTTGCAGGCTATCAATGAGACACATGCTAAATCACGTAACCAATTTAAAAAAGCCAAACTTAACTGGCGTACCAATAGAGCTGATGCCAAGCGTAAATCACTTGGCTGGATACCTTTTAAAAAGTCTGCTATCAAGTATCTAAGCACAAGACAAACGGGAAAGAAAGCACTTAAATCAACCCTACAGCTATCCCTATCTAAAGGTCAAAAGCTCCTCATCGATGTATTCGATAGCTACAACCTAAGCCTGTATCAAATTAACACCTTAGAGATTGTACAAGACAGTCGTAATCGTTGGTATGCCTGTATCACCGTTAAAGACTTTCCTAAGCAAGTAAGTGGTAAGGGGAGCGTTGGTATTGACTTAGGTTTAAAAGAGTCTGCAACCACATCAAATGGCGACAAGTTAATTATTAAGCAAACGCAAAAGTGGGCGAATAAATTAGCAGTAGCCCAGCGTGCTAA
>NZ_FUGE01000090.1 GCF_900162825.1 Psychrobacter piechaudii | reverse complement strand
TTTTTCTGCTAAAAGACTCTTTCTGCCTCTGCCAGCTGCGTCATAGACACTAGTGATACCATGCAACCAGTATTTCCTTCTTATGGTATAGACGCTTCTAGGGTTATAGCCAAAGTTCTCTGCTACGGTCGCTATAGGATGACCTTGACTCAGTTGATGCAGCATGAGTAGTCTGATTCGCGCTCTGGCACTGCCTTCTGTTTTAGATAATTGCAGAAAATCGTGGTCTGTGAGTTTATGGTTTCTAGGGGTTTTTTTCGGCATATGATTCTATTATGTTGTTGAGTTGGTTATATTGTATATTATTTTGTGGAATTGGTATTAGTAAGGCAGATGTTACTTATGAATCTGCTGTCAAAGGCACTATTGATATTGGCTCACAGGCTCACGGCTATACCAGCGGTCGCTTTCCGTTAACTCAGGTTGCCGAGCTTCCGGGTTTATCAAATTCAGCCACTCAAATGGGTTGTATCTTACAGACTTTATATGAAGACGGTACCATCGCGAGTGAGTATCAAGATTCTCATGTGCTCTTCATGTATGGGGCTGGTCCAGGATCACTACACACGACGAATAAATTAATTCGTACTCCTGAAGATATGAAAGGGATGCGAATTCGTCGTCCTTCAGCGGTCGCAGGAGATATTATTGAGAGCGCAGGGGCTTCACCTGTAGGTTTACCTGCTAACGATATGTATACCTCATTACAGCGCGGTGTGGTCGATGGTTTAAGCTTCCCATGGGAGGCCGTTACAGCCTTTAAAATTGATGAAATTCCTAAGTACCATACTCATATTCCTTTTTATAGTTCAGCTTTGATGGTGGCTATGAATAAGGATAAATATGAAAGTTTACCCGATGACCTAAAGCAAATTCTCGATAAACACTCAGGCATGGCACTGGCAAATAAAGTAGGTGAGGTATTTGATAAACATGACTTGATGGCAATTGAAGCCGCTAAAGCTAAGGGAGATGAAATCATTGAAATTCCAGATCCATTAAATGATCCGGACTGGAAAGGACCTCTCGAAAAAGGCACGAAAAAATATCTTGATGATTTAAAAGCACAAGGTCTTGACGCCGATGGTGTCTATGCAAAAGCAAAAGCGGCCAGCGCAGCTTGTAAGGGTTAACTAAATTAGAGGAGTTGTCTTATGGCTTATTTGCTAAAGATCAGCACTCTAATTTCAAGGTTTTGTCAGTTCATTGGTGGTATTAGTCTTATCATCATTGTTCTGACAACCATGTTAGATGTTGTTGCTCGCTATGTCTTTAAACTTACGGGCGGGGATTTTGGCTTTACCGTAAAAGGCAGTGTGGAGATTGTATCTTTTTTCATGCTGTTCGCTTTACTAGCCGCTTTCGCCGCTTTTGTCGAACGCTCACAAATCATCGTTGATATCTTTACCCAAAAAATGTCCAGAGTCATGAAGGGCTACATGATGGGTGTGTTCATGTTGGGCTTTTTCGTGATTGGAGCTTTCTTTACTTGGGGGTTAATTGAGAGTGCCTTTGATGCCATAGAGTTTGGCAAGGTAACCCAAGATCTTCGTATTTCAATGATGCCCATTTACTTAATCAGTGCTTTTTTGAGTGTTTTGCTAGCCATACGATCACTGATCGAATCCATAAATATCTTTAAAACAGGCGAGTTCTTTGACGCCGAGGAGACAGGCGCATGAGCCCAGAAATCATTGGTGCTATCGGCCTAGTCGTTATGATCCTCCTCGTTGTTTTTCGAGTCCCAGTAGCCTTAGCCATGTTAGGTGTTGGTCTGGTGGGTTTTGGCGCAGTCACTACCCCAGATGGTGCGGTACAGATGCTAAAAGATTTACCTGTAGACGTACTGGCAAAATACGATTTTAGTGCTATTCCCTTGTTTATTTTAATGGGGGTATTTGCCACTCACTCAGGTATGGCAGGCAAATTGTTTGAAGCCACACGTACTATTTTCGGGGGTGTTAGAGGCAGTCTTGGTATCGCAGGGATTGGTTCCTCCGGTATTTTTGCGTCTATCTCAGGCTCTTCTTTGGCCACAGCCTCAACCATGACTAAAGTGGCACTGCCACAGATGGAGAAGTATGGTTATCAGCCAGGTTTTGCTTGTGGTATTTTAGCAGCAGGTGGCACCTTAGGGATTATGATTCCACCGAGTATTGCTTTACTGGTCTATGCCATTTTGACCCAGCAATCTGTGGGCGATATGTTTATCGCTGGTTTTTTGCCGGGCATATTGGGCATGGTGATGTATTCGATTACCGTGATGATCATGGTACGTTGGAAACCTCATTTGGCACAGCGAGGAGAGCCTACAAGCTGGAAAGATAAGCTATTGTCATTAACAGGTCTTATTCCTTTTAGCTTCATTTTCATTATCATTATTGCAGGTATTTTCTTTGGCTTGTTTACCCCGACAGAGGGTGCGGCCGTAGGTGCCTTTGTGTCATGGGCCTATGCCTTTGCTAAAGGCATGCGTATGGATGGACTTAAACAGTCATTGATTGAGACTTTAGCGTTGTCTGCAGTGGTGTTCTTTATGCTACTAGGTGCAGAAGCGTTGGCGTACTTCATCTCAGTGTCTCGTTTGTCTTATTCATTGGCAACTTGGATTGGGACCTTAGCGGTTAGTCCTATGGTGGTCCTACTGTGCATTTTAGTGATGTACTTCTTATTGGGCCTATTCATGGATCCCCTAGCCATGTTGGTTATTACTATTCCGGTTGTATTCCCGATTGTAGTGGCTCTAGGTTATGATCCAGTTTGGTTTGGTATTATCGCAGTACTAACGGTTGAGTTAGGCTTAATTACTCCGCCCATGGGCATGAACATCTTCGTAATTAAGGCAATGGCACCCCACATTAAGTTGTCTGATATGTTTAAGGGGGTAGCGCCATTCATTGTCTCAGACGTGGTACGACTGGGTATTTTGGTCGCGTTCCCTGCCATCTCTTTAGTACTTGTAAATTAACTTACTCTACTAGCACTTTTTGACCACACTTTCTAAGAGAGGGTGTGGTTTTTTGTTTTTTGGCACAGTCCCATGATGATTTTATTGGTATTAGTAAATTAAACCGTTCTTTAAATGTCAGTTAAACTGGTGTATATAGGTCTATAAAACGCAGACGTTTATGGGATAATAACTCATTTAGTTAATCACTGGTTTATTGAGGCTTGGGTAGTAATGGCTGTAGATCTCTCAAATACATTAATTGTTGCGATCTCCGCAACCGCACTTTTTGATTTAAATGAATCCGAAACCTATCGTGAACAGTTGATTGAAGAAGATCCTTTAACTGCCACCCAAAGATTTCGGGAATATATGCAGCAGCATGAAAATGATCCCCTAGAGATAGGAGCAGGCTTTCCGTTAATTCAAGCCATATTAAATTTAAATAACTGTGCTCGAGACAATCATCAGGACGGCTACCAAAATAATGCTCCTTTAGTTGAGGTGGTTATTATTTCAAAGAGCTGTCCTGAAACGGGGATTCGGGTATTAAACGCTATTCGAAAACGAGGTTTGTGCATTACCCGTTCAGCGTTTATTTCTGGCGGTGAGGTGGCGGATTATATCGCCGACTTTAAGGTAGATCTATTTTTGACTACCAATAGGGAGGACGCCCAAAGTGTGGCTGATGCTAAGATCTGTGCCTGCGCTATATTGGATGCGACACCGGTCAATACCTTCAAATTAGATACCGAGCAATTACGCATTGCCTTTGATGGAGATGCGGTGTTGTTTGATGACTCTGGCGAGCTTTTATACAAGCAAAAAGGACTCAAGGCCTTCCATGATAGGGAGGCCAAAATGACTGACTTACCTATTGAAAAAGGGCCTTATGCAGACTTATTAATAAAACTATCATTGTTACAAGATAGGCTGCCTCGTACAGAAGACTCTCAGCCCATTCAGATTGCATTAGTCACTGCCCGTAATGCACCGGCTGATTTACGAGCTATTAAGACCTTGCGTGAGTGGGGCGTTTCAGTAGATATGGCATTTTTTTTGGGGGGACTTGAAAAAACCTCAGTATTAAAAACCTTTGCTCCACATATCTTTTTTGATGATTCCATTCAGCACATTGAGGCTGCCAGAAACTATGTGCCCACTGCCTTAGTGCCTTATCACTCCACCTCCAAGCTTTATAAACACACTTGGACCCCCAGAACCAGACGTTCTGGTTAACTATTCTCTAGCTGATCTATTTAGAGTAGGGCGTAATCATATAAGATTATATAGTTTTAAGTAGTCGTTATTTATACCCAAACCAAAGGGGGTTTAATGACTTTGTGATTACAAATTAGGGCGTTTAAAATCCCTACGATAGGGTGACATCTATGAATTGGCAGAAAATATTTAGTCTTATTAAACATCGTCTTGGCCAAGTGATTGGCCTTTATGGTTTCGTCTTGATTCCCATATGGGTCATGTATATTTTAAACAGTACGATATTGTTTAATTTTTGGAATGCGCTAGGTATTATTCCGCGCAGTCTAAGCCTAAATAGTTTGATTGGGGTGACCTCCTCTTGGACCATGCATGGTAATTTTGCTCATTTAATGGGAAACACCCTTGTTTTAGTACAAATATTATTTTTATTTGGGCTGTTTGAGCGTAATGCTTATCGTACGATAGTAAAGCTAATTATTGGCTCTGGCTTAATGACATGGGGACTAGGGTCGCCGTTCTCTATTCATATTGGAGCCTCAGGATTAATATTTGCGATGCTAGGTTATATGATCGGTGGTGCCGTTTTTGCCAGACGTTGGGGTTATTTATTGGCCTGTATATTAATGGGAGCCAGTTACTGGTTCATTTTAAAAGAGGGGCTTATGCCTCAAACGGGCATTTCTTTTGCGGCGCACTTTGGCGGGCTCTGCGTTGGTTTGTTAATTGGTGCTAACTCAAAACATTATTATGGCAATAATTACTAAGCAGATATTAATATTACCAAGGCTCAGTATGTTGGGCATCAACCTTGAAAATTTGTTACACTAGCGATTATATATGCCTTAGTTTACTTAGCCGCAAATTTGGCGGGTAATCATGGGCTTTTGTTAGTTTGTAGGGAGTAGATGCATGGCAGAACGTTCAGCCAAGCAGTTAGGGTTAAGTAAGGCGGATTTACCCAATTCGATTATTGAAGTGATTGCCACTTTGACTAAAGCTGGTTTCGAGGCTTATATTGTCGGTGGTGGGGTTCGTGACACACTTTTAGGTCTCAATCCAAAAGACTTTGATGCCGTAACTGATGCAAGACCGCATGAAGTGAAAGACTTGTTTGGCAAGCGTTGCCGTATTATTGGGCGTCGTTTTCAATTGGCACATGTGTATTCAGGCCGTGACATGATTGAGGTGGCCACTTTCCGTGCGCCCCCTACTGGTAACGAGCATACTACCAGTGACGGTATGATTGTTCGCGATAACGTTTGGGGTGATATTCATCAAGATTTTGCCCGCCGCGATTTTTCCATCAACGCTATGTATTACGAGCCTTTGAAAGGGGTAGTGCATGACTTTTGTAATGCGTTAGATGATATCAAAAATAAAACCCTTAGATTGTTGGGCCACGCGCCTTTGCGTATCGAAGAAGACCCAGTTAGATTACTCCGCGCTTTACGCTTTAAAGCCAAACTTGGGTTCGAATTTGATAAAGAATTATCAGAGCAGTTTCATGATGACAACTGGGCTTTGCTGGATCAAGTTTCTCCGCACAGACTGTATGATGAATCGCAGAAAATGTTTACGGGCGGTTATTTAGTGCCTTTATTGCCGTTATTGTTTGAATATGGCGCCATTCGTCACTTAATTATCTATCCACCAGAGCAGCCCAGCAGATTGGTAAATCAAGTTGCTATCAATACTGATAAGCGAATTGCTTTGGGTAAAAGTATCAACCCCGCTTTCTTCTATGCGGCGCTACTTTGGGACAATTACTTGCATCAATTGGCTAAGTTTAAAAAGAAAAACATGCCTTTTCATGATGCTCAGCTACAAGCTGCCAGTAAAGTTATTGACCGTCAGCGTATTAAAACGGCGATTCCTCGTTTTGCCGAGCAGTTTATCCGTGATATTTGGGTAATGCAGCCCAAACTTGCCAATCCTAGAGTGAAGCAGATTCCACAGTTGGCAGAGCATCCTCGATTTAGAGCCGCTTTTGACTTCTTATTATTGCGTGAGCAGTGTGATGATGAGTTGAATCCGCTGTCTGAGTCTACCAATGGTATGGGAGAGTGGTGGCAAACGTATCAGACACTATCAGAAAAACAAAAGCAACAGGCCATTGATAGCTTTGCTGGAGACAGTCGCCGCGGTGCTAGTAAATCAAGCCGTAACCGCAATCGCAGCCGAAACCGTCAGGACGATCAAAATAGTGCGGTGGCTAAAGCAAATAATGAGACAGCTGCTTATAGTCCTAAACCTCCTAAGCAAAAAGAAGGCAGTAGTCCTACCCAAAATAAACACTATGCTGCCGAAAGAGCGCAACTTGAGAAGCTGTCTTTAGGTAAATTAGCTGGTGAGCAAACCTCTCAAAAGGGTCAACCGAGCCCGCTATTTACCATCAATGCCGATAAAATGGCAAAACAAGTGCCCCAGCAATCTGATATTGATAAGCAGCAGGTTAAACAGACTGAAGCGCACCAAGCGACTGCTACGAAAGCTCAGTCAACCAAGCAAAATGAGCCTTCAAGTACAGCTAAGCCTACTTCAAAGCACATTGCTAAAACCAGCACAGACAAGGTGGTTTCTTCGCAGTTGGTGGTAAAAAAAGATGTGGTGTTATTACCAAAAGCGGAGCCTATCCCCAGTCAGCGTCGTCGTCGTCAGCCTAGCCAAACGCTGTCATACTCTGAACGCATGCAAGCAGCCAAAAGTGAGCAGATCGTTGCTGATAAGCAAAAACAGCCACAAGCGCTAACCGCTAAGACTGCTTCTGAGGCTAAAGTAGACAACAGTCAGTCAGCTACTCCTAAGCAGTTAGTAGCCTCTACGCCTGAGCCAAAAGTGACAGCGTCTAAGCAGAAGCAGGTAAAAACTGAAAAACTAAGCTCAACCCCAGCCCTTGCTGATAAAGTTATCCCTAAAAGTGATCGAGTGCCTGCGACGCGTCGTCGTCGGGAGCCAAGCTCTACGATTAGTGTCAGTGAAAAAAAGGCTAACAAATAAAATGGGCCACAATCAGTCATAAGGTATCAGTTATTATGGAGAAAGCCTCAGCTAGTAAACGCTGTTATCTGGGATTGGGTGGTAACCTTACCAATGAGCTGGGCAGTCCTAGTCAGCACATTCATAACGCCATACAAAGTTTAAAGGCTCATCCCCAGGTAACTCAGGTGAACGCCTCATCTCTTTACGCCTCTAAGCCTATGGGGCCTCAAGATCAGCCAGACTTTATCAATGCTGTCGTTGAAATTGAGACCACTTTGAAGCCCCATGACTTACTGACCTTGTGCCAACAATTAGAGCAGCAAGCACAGCGCGTTCGTTTGCGTCATTGGGGGGAGAGAAGCTTAGATGTGGATGTGCTGCTTTATGGCGATGAGCAAGTGGATAGCCCTACCTTAACAGTGCCTCATCCTGGGATCACTCAGCGTAATTTTGTTCTGATACCCTTGGCTGAGCTCAATCCTAACGTGAAAATTAACGGGATTGCTATTGCAGATTTGGAACAAAGTCAGGATTGGTCAGGACTCAGTCGCTTGTCTTAGTTCATAACATTTAGTTGGTCCTTTATTATTTATTTGCTTACTTCTTCTTAGGTGGCCTTATATGATTACTTTATCGACTTTAAATAAATATAAAAAAGAGGGTCGTAAATTCAGCTGTCTGACTTGCTATGATGCGATGTTTGCAAAAATGATGCAGAATGCTGAAGTCGATACTATCTTGATCGGAGACAGCCTGGGTATGGTGGTTCAGGGCCATGACTCAACGTTACCAGTAACTGTTGATGATATGGTATACCACACTGCGAACGTGGCGCGCAGCAACAAGCATGCGCTGATTCTAGCGGACTTACCGTTTATGAGCTATGTGACGCTTGAAGATACTATTGCTAATGCTAGAAAAATTATGCAAGCAGGGGCACAAGTCATTAAATTAGAAGGTGGCGCAGAGCTGGTAGATAAGGTGGCAGCGTTGACAGCTGCTGGAGCACCGATTTGTGTTCATCTAGGATTAACTCCCCAATCAGTTAACGTGTTCGGTGGTTATAAAGTACAAGGTAAAACAGAAGATAGCGCGGCCAAATTGATGGCCGATGTTAAGGCGGTCGTCGAGGCGGGGGCGGCAATTATCTTGCTAGAGTGTGTCCCAGCCGCCTTAGCGAAACAAGTAACAGAAGCTGTAGATGTGCCAGTAATTGGAATTGGTGCTGGCGCTGATACCGATGGTCAAGTTTTGGTGATGCACGATATGCTGGGGGTGACCTATGGTAGAGTCGCGCGTTTTGTCCATGACTTTTTAACCGATGAGCGTAATCAGCAAAGTGATTATGCGGGTAGTGTAGAGGGTGCTTTTGCTTTATTTCATAAGTCGGTCATAGAAGGCAGCTACCCTCAACCACAGCATCAGTTTAATTAACCGTACTTAGCTATTTTAATAAACTCTTTCAGTTGGTAATCGATCGGATCATTAGGATAACTGCATGACCATCACTCATAACTCTATTAAATCGTTACGTGAAGCGCTTAAACCACTAAGAGCCCATAAAACAATAGCTTTAGTGCCTACCATGGGCAATCTACACCAAGGTCACATCTCTTTGGTAAAGCTGGCCAAACAGCATGCAGATATCGTGGTGGTCAGTATCTTTGTTAATCCCACCCAGTTTGGGGTAGGAGAAGATTTAGACAGCTATCCTAGGACTTTAGAGGCGGATACCCAGAAGTTGAAAGAAGCAGAAGCGGACTATATCTTTGCCCCTACGGTGGAGGAGATGTACCCAGTTATGCCACCTCCGACCCAAGTATTAGCAGGTAATATCAGTCAAATGCTGTGTGGTAAATCGCGTCCTACCCATTTTGATGGGGTGGGGATAGTGGTCACTAAGCTGTTTAACATCGTACAGCCTGATGTGGCTGTCTTTGGCAAAAAAGACTATCAGCAACTGGCGATTATTAAGCAGTTGGTTCGAGATTTAAGTTTTGATATACAGTTAATTGGGGGTTCTATAGTCCGTGCCGAGGATGGGCTGGCCTTGTCTTCACGCAATCAGTATTTGACACAAGAAGAGAGGGCCAAGGCTCCTGAGCTTCATAAAGCGGTTCAAGATTTAGCGCTAAAATTACAAAACGGCCAGGCTAGCTGTGACAGTGATCTTGAAAGTCTAATTGAGCAAAGTATTGCTGCAATTAATGCTAAAGGCTTTAAGGTTGATTATCTTGAGGTAAAAAATCAAGACTTAACGCCGATTACTGAGTTTGCTGGCAAGCAGTCTTGGTTGATAGCAGTAGCAGCCTGGTTGGGTAAAGCGCGCTTACTGGATAACCAAGAGGTTGATGTTTAGCAGTGCCTTAAGTGTGGTATGCGGTATTGAAATAAAAGTGCGAAGCCTGTCGGTTTTAATTATTTGAGCATTTAGGTATTTGAGTAATACTCATAGCATCTTACAACACAAGGATAGGGGGTCTACCATATGTCTGCCAGACAATCAGAAGCTGAAACAGCGCTACAGCCGAATCCTGAGGTATTAGCGGTAGAGGTTTTGATTGTTTCCGGACGTTCCGGCTCTGGTAAAACCTCAGTGCTTAATATTTTAGAGGATTTGGGCTATTACGTTATTGATAACATGCCCTTATCGTTATTGCCTGCCGCCGCTGAAAAGCTGACAGAAGATGGCGATATTAAAAAACTAGCCTTGGGCGTAGACATACGAACGTTACAAGCAGACTCCTCTAACTTTAAAAGTATTTATGAGCAGCTACTGACAGCTTATGGCGTTGATAGCGTTAAGGTTTTATATGTCACTGCACGAGAGTCGGTATTGGTAGCGCGTTTTGCCGCCACACGCCGAGTGCATCCTTTAATGGCGATGTCGAGTTATGATGTTAAAAGCTTACCCAGCGCCATAAAAAAGGAAACGGAAACGCTGCACTCAATTGCCAGCAACGCCGATATTACCATCGACACCAGTAGCCTTAATATTCATCAGTTAAAAGAGCTAGTGCGTGAATACATAGGGGCAGACAATAAAATTACGGTTAACCTGCTGTCTTTTGGGTTCAAATACGGGGTGCCCATTGACGCTGATTTTATTTTTGATGTGCGCATCTTGCCCAATCCGCATTGGGATCCTAAGTTACGGGTTAAGACCGGTCGAGATGTTGAGGTGGCTGAATTTTTTGCAGAGTTTCCAGAAGTGGACGAAATGCAGCAGGATATTTACCAGTTTTTAAATCGCTGGCTGCCTGAGTTTTTACACAACAATAGACACACGGTCACGGTAGCAATCGGCTGTACAGGGGGCAAACACCGTTCAGTATTCATTACTGAGAAGCTGCATGCCAGATTGTCACAAAGCTTGCCAAGCGAGCTAAAAGCGATGGTTAAGCACCGTGAAAAATTACACTGGGGACATTGAAAGCAGGTATTCTGACCTTAGAAGCTCCAAGTTTTACCAGAGTGCCGATATTACTTTATTATTAATTTGAGATTTTTATGATTGATTGGTCCGAACATGACATGCGAGTTTCTCGCACTGAACTAAAAAAAGCCCATGAGCGCTTACAGAAACTGTCTGTGCCATTGGCGGCTTTATCCAAAAAACAGATGAAGAAGCTACCGGCAACGGAATACTTCTTGGCTGAGCTCATGGCTTTGTCTGACATCACCAGTGCGACCGCTCGTAATCGTCAAATTAAGCGTGTGGGCAAGCTAATCAGTGAAGAGGATCGCCACGCTTTAGTCGATGCTCTGTTCCAAATTCGATTTAGCAAAGAGCAAGCTGTTAAAATTGAAGGCTGGTATACCCGCTTAAATATTAACGATGAAAGCACCTTAAAGCAGTTCTGTAAGCAGTTCAAAGCGGCAGAGCGTAATAGCTTATTTCAGCTGTTGTTATGGATTGAATATGCCAAGCACATGAGTGACGATGAACTGCTGCAAGAATCAGAAACTGACTTATTGAGCTACATCAAAGAGGTCGCTATCTTAAGTCAGTTGGATTAAGAGTTAGATATCTATTAACCTGAGTTCGGGATAAGCAGGTCAAAAAAGGCAAAAAAAAGAAGTCCAAAATTGTTAAAGTTAAGGTACCAACAAAAACTCAACAAAAAGGACTTCTTACATGGACAACCTAACCGAATTATACTGCCACATTGACGACTTTTACCAAGCATTCAAACCAGAATTTGAACGTCAGCTGATCGAAAATGGGACAAAGCGATTAAGAGCATGCAAGATAAGTGTACCAGAG
>NZ_FUGE01000044.1 GCF_900162825.1 Psychrobacter piechaudii | reverse complement strand
ATATCGAAAAACAAGAACGCCCTGACTAGGTCTCCCCGTGCTTACATCTCCACCTAAATCAAAGATTATAGGTGGAGAATTACGCACGATAAGTTAAACCGTAATCTCAGCAAGATCCCCCTTACTCTCTAGCCAGGTTTTACGATCAGCGGCTCTTTTCTTCGCCAACAACATATCCATAACGCTGTTGGTCAACTGCATATCATCCATATCCAGTTGTACCAATCTACGGGTATCCGGGTTCATGGTGGTTTCACGCAGCTGCTCGGCACTCATCTCACCCAACCCTTTAAATCGAGTAATCTGTGTTTTTTTATTGCCAGGCACCTTACTTAATATATGCTCAAGCTCACTTTCATCAAGTGCATAGTGAACTTCTTTGCCTATATCAATCCTATATAAGGGCGGCATCGCTACAAACAAGTGACCTGCATCAACTAATGCTGGGAAATGTTTAACAAATAGGGCACAAATTAAGGTCGCAATATGCAGACCATCAGAGTCGGCGTCAGCTAAAATACAAATCTTGTCGTAACGCAGCTCTGACAAATCATCAGAGGCAGGATCTACCCCAATAGCAATCGCGATATCATGAATCTCACGGCTTGAGAGCACGGTATCGGGTGAAACTTCCCACGTATTCAAAATCTTACCACGCAGCGGCAAAATAGCTTGGAAATGACGATCACGGGCCTGTTTGGCACTCCCACCCGCTGAGTCACCCTCTACCAAAAACAACTCAGCCCCTTCTCTGACGCCGCCTCGGCAATCCGCTAATTTACCTGGCAATGCTGGGCCCTGAGTAATCTTTTTACGAGCTACTTTTTTAGCTGACTTCAAACGTTTACCGGCTTTAGAGATAGCCAACTCTGCAATCTGTGCGCCTAATTCAGCGTGTTGGTTTAACCACAAGCTAAAGGCATCTTTGGCTTGGGCTTGTACTGCGCCTGCAGCCTCTCGACTCGATAGACGCTCTTTGGTTTGACCTGAAAACTGAGGCTCTGAGAACTTAAGAGATAAAATATAGTTCACCCCGTCCCAGACATCTTCCCCGGTTAGTTTTACATTACGGGGCAGTAAATTGTGAATTTCACAAAATTCACGTAGGGCTTCTAAAATACCGGTACGTAAGCCATTAACATGAGTTCCTCCTTGGGCCGTAGGAATCAAGTTAACGTAGCTTTCTTGGATAGGATTACCTCCTTCAGGTAGCCAGGATAAAGCAAAAGTAACCCCAGAACGCTCTCCTTCTTTGGCCTCATAAGAGAAATAAAACGGCTCAGGCGGTAGAGTCTCTAACCCATCAAGTTGCTCATTAAGATATTCGACCACACCATCGGTAAACTGCCAGACTACTTTGTCTTTATTGGCTTCATCATAAAACTCTATCGTGAGGCCAGCTGCTAACACCGCTTTTGCCTTCAAGTTATGCTTAAGCTGTTTGACGCTAAATTTCGGCGTATCAAAAAAGCTTTCATCAATCCAAAAACGAACCTTGGTTCCTTTTTTGCGCTTGTTAGAGCTTACTGATTCAACTAATTTGGTGACAGGCACCCCATTTTCAAAAGCAATATCGTACTGGGTGCCATCACGCCAAACAGTAACTTCAACTCGTTTTGATAGGGCGTTAACTACGGAAATACCCACACCATGTAATCCGCCAGAAACCTGATAATTACTGGTATTAAACTTACCGCCAGCATGTAGCCGGGTTAAAATAATCTCAATACCCGTTTGTTTAAACTCAGGATGAATATCTGTGGGCATTCCGCGTCCATCATCTTCCACTGACAATGAACCATCCTCATGCAGTTGTACCTTGATCGTTTTAGCATGACCCGCCAAAGCCTCGTCCACTGAGTTATCTATCACCTCTTGTGCCAAGTGATTAGGACGGGTGGTGTCGGTGTACATACCAGGACGGCGACGTACCGGCTCAAGACCTTCTAAAACTTCAAGCGACTGTGCTGTGTAATTGCTCACAATAATATCCTTTGCTTAATCAAGCTTTTAATTATGAGCCATATTATAACTAATATCGGAATGCATAGGGGATTAGCAAATATATTAACGACAGCAAGTGACGTAAAGAAAATAAGTCAGTAACTCTGGCTAGCCTTGAGGTAATAGACGCTCCATAATCAGGGGTAGTTGTTGCTCAAAATCAGTCATACGATGATCGCCTCCAGGTTGCAAAGCCACCTTCACCTCTTGGGACTGATAAAAATCAGCGGCTACTTTTGGGTCTAGTAACTCATCTCCTTGTTTAATTACTGCAAATACCTTGTCAGGATGAGTTATCTGCTGCAACTTATGAGCTGCAAACCAATCTAAGTCCTGCAAGGTCATTGCCCAGCCTCCAGTGGTTCGATAAATCACTGGAGAAGCGCCATCGTCACAAGCGATAGTATCGATAACTTGGTCATCAACAAAGCGCTGTAAGCTAATATGAGGCTGGGTGCTGGGGTTTAGCAACACAGCAGGGCAACCGGTCTCATTACTCACTAGGCTGGCAAAATAACCACCTAGAGAGCTGCCTATTATTACCACGCTATCACTTACCCTCTGCCCTTGCTGTACCAATTTACAAAGTCGATCAAACACCTTATTAGGGGCTTCATTTAAATCCGGTCTGATAACTTCAACATCAGGATGATGAGCTTTGCAATATTTCTCGATCAAAACACCTTTTACCGAATTTGCTGTGCTATCAAGACCATGAACATATACTATTCTCATTTCCAATCCCTTATTTTTAACGGTTTAAGCAAGATTATCACGAATGAAAGTGCGAAAGGAATCATGCTAAAATTGATTAAATCATAAAAGGTTATTCTACTATGGGCTATGGACTATAAATGAATGGCTAGCAGCTTAAATCAGATCACTCATTTAGCTGTGATCTAGGGATGGTATAAAGCTAATGTTTAATCAAATTGAGCTATTCGAAATCGATAACCCATGTGTGGGGGTTTGTCAAAGTAATAAGAAGGGCTATTGCTTTGGCTGCTTACGTAGCCGCCAAGAGCGACAACTGTGGTTAAGAATGACCAATGAAGAAAAACGAGAGGTTTTGAGGCTTATTGTAGGACGTCGGAAACGGATTGAGCAAATGCGTAGTCGTCAAAAGCAGCAAATGGAAATAGATTTTGAGGAAAATTTAGAAATAGACAGTCTGTTCAATGACTCGCCTCAGTAGTAAAACGTGAAAATCTACAACAAGCCACCATTACTGCTTTAAAAAACTGACCACAAAGAAAAAGCCCCCATAACTTATGTTACGGGGGCTTTTAGGTATAGGGAGCTGACGATGACCTACTCTCACATGGGCGAACCACACTACCATTGGCGCAACGATGTTTCACTTCTGAGTTCGAGAAG
>NZ_FUGE01000029.1 GCF_900162825.1 Psychrobacter piechaudii | reverse complement strand
TTCACCACCAAGCTTGTTAAAGATAACAGCTTAATTGTGGTTGGTGATGTTAAATCTCGCTCATTTACAACTAAAAAAACCAAGCTCGCTAAATCGACATACGATGCAGGATGGTTTGAGCTTAAACGACAACTGGAATATAAATGCAAGTATGCAGGTTGTCAGCTTGAGATCGTAAATGAGAGTTACACTACCCAGACCTGCTCGTACTGCCTTAAAATAAGTGACAGTAGCTTGAGGGTAGAGCAGGTTTGCGAATAAGAGGATGGAGGTGTGCTGAGTGTGGCACATGGCATGATAGAGATATCAATGCTGCTAAGAACATCCTTGCGGTCGGGCTTGACCGTCTAGCTGTAGGAATCCCCTCGGTTTAGCGAGGGGAGGAGGTCAATATGGTCTATCCTTTAAGCCATTACTGCTTAGCAATAAAGTCACTCACTTGCTCACTTAAGATTTTCCATAACTTTTCTTGAGCGGCCTGACTGCCCCAGGCATTGTGGGGGCTAAAGATGACTCTGGGGTGATCGGCTAATTGTAGTAAAGGATCGTCTTTGGTCGTCGGCTCTTGCTCGAAGACATCGGTGGCATAACCCATAATTTGATTGTTTTTTACCGCATCGGCTAAGGCTTTTGAATCCACCACACCGCCACGAGCCACGTTAACGATTAATGGTTTTTTGCTCATTTTAGCCAAGGTTTCTTGGTTAATTAGGTGCTGGGTTTGCTCGGTTAGCGGGCAATGCAGACTAATGACATCAGAGGTTTGTAGAACAGTGTCAAAGTCGGTGTAGTCGTCATTACGAGGCTCTTTGCCTTGATGCTCTGCCCACAATACTTTCATACCAAAGGCCTTGGCAATTTCAGTCACGCTTTTACCAATGGTACCGACTCCGATAATTCCTAAGGTTTTGTCCTCTAAATCAATCAACGGCACGTCCATTAAGCAGAAGCTGCCTGCCTGCTCCCAACTGCCATCAGTGACTTTATCATGGTAATAAACCCCAGCCCGTAGCGCGGCTAACATCAGCATAAACGTATGTTCTGGCACGCTTTTAACGGCATAACCTGCGACATTATAAAGCTCGACATTGTGGGCCTTACAAGCTTCTGCATCAACGTTATTCATCCCAGTGGCCGTGAGCTGTATCAGCTTTAAGTCGGGCAGGGCTGAGATGATATCGGCATTGAGTTTTACTTTATTAGAAAAAATAATATCAGCGTCTTTGCAGCGCTCAATGATTAGCTGATAATTTTGCTCGGTATCCTCATAGACCACATAATCAGTGACCCCGTTAGGAGCGGGTAAATCTACCTCATCCAAAAAAGTCCCTCTATCCAAAAATACGGCTTTCATAAATTTCTCCTAATTATTTTACGGTTGCTTGAAAGGGGTTTAGGCCTACTTCCTTGATTATTGTTACATTGACCTCCTCCCCTCGCTAAACCATAGGTATCTACACAACTTAAAAAGAGCAAAAAAGAATGATAGAATCTTCCAGTATGGCATAGATAAAATGGAGCTAGATACGAGGCTCATCAAACGA